>NZ_JBJGZS010000015.1:0-112626 GCF_054050635.1 Geodermatophilus sp. SYSU D00079
CCCCCCCCCCCCCCCCCCCCCCCCCCCCCCCCCCCCCCCCCCCCCCCCCCCCCCCCCCCCCCCCCCCCCCCCCCCCCCCCCCCCCCCCCCCCCCCCCCACCACCACCCCCCCCCCCCCCCCCCCCCCCCCCCCCCCCCCCCCCCCCCCCCCCCCCCCCCCCCCCCCCCCCCCCCCCCCCCCCCCCCCCCCCCCCCCCGCGGGCGGTCAGCTCCAGCTGGTGGACAGCCGGACGCTCACGCCGTGCTCCTCGCGGCGGATGGCCACGTGGTCGCACAGCTGGCGGGCCAGCCACAGGCCCATGCCGCCGTGGGAGAGGTCCTCGCCGTGCGCCGGCCCGTACCCGGCGAAGGGGTCCTCCCAGCCGCGGCCGGAGTCGCGGATGGTGCACACCAGCCGGCCCGGAGCGGTCCACAGCCGCAGCCCGGCCGGCGCCCGCCCGTGCCGGACGGCGTTGGAGGTCATCTCGTCGGTGGCCATCAGGAAGTCCTCCAGGACGTCGCGCGGCCCGTCGACGGAGGCGAGCAGGCGACGGACGGCGTGCCGCAGCCCCGCGTAGTCGGTGATGTCGTCGTCGGCCAGCGCCGGCGGGGTGGCCTCCAGCGGCTCGGCGGGCACCGGCAGCGCCGGCAGGTAGGTGGCCGGGTCGACGAAGTCGGGGTTGGCCGTGCGCCCCTCGGCGGTGACCAGCTGGGGGTGGGTGTGCCGGGCCGCGCGCAGGACCGGCTCGGGCAGGTCCGCGCGGAACACGCACAGCCCCCACAGCGGCAGCGGGGCGAACGCGGCGTTGATGACCGACTCGTAGGCCTGCCACTCGCGGCGGTCGGCCTCGCTGGCGCCGAAGTCCACCTCGCCGACGACGCGGACGCGCCGCCCCGGGGCTGCCTGCTCGGCGGCGAGGCGACGGAACTCGGTGATGGCCGTGGGCGTGCGTGCGCGGTACAAGCGGTTCCGCTCCACCACGGTCACCCGCGGATCGGCGCCGACGGCCTCGCGCAGCGGCCCGGTGGCCCCGGGCCCGACGGCGATCACCGCGGCGTCGCCGGCCGCCAGACCCTCCAGCAGCCAGGGAGCGGCCACCGAGACCAGCTCGTCACCGGTCCGGTAGACCAGCGCGTCGTGCCGGAACGCCGGCGCGGCGGTGCCGGCCGCGGCGACGGCAGCGGTACCGGCCGTCGCCGTTCCGTTCCCGCCCACCGTCCTCATCCCCCGTCGTGGTCGCCGCGTGCCGTGGAGTCCCCGTACGACCACGGTAGCCGCCCTCGGCGGGCCACTACCCGGTGTCGGCGGGAGCCACGCCGACCGTGGGCGACGTCTCGCCCGGAGGGAGGAGCCGTGTGCAGGGGGCGACCGCCAGGTGTGGGCCGCGCGGCAGCGGGAACAGGAACGACATCGCCCAGAAACCGGCAACGGAGTCCCGTGTCCCCTCCTGAACCTCCCCCACCCCGCCCCTGGGAGCCCTCCCCAGCGCCGGCGGCCGACCAGCGCTGCGCCTGGGCGCTCGACCAGCCCCGTCAGCTCGCCGCCGCGCGGCGGGGGGCCCGCGAGCACCTGGCACGGGAACCCGACGGCGCCTCGACCGAGACCGTCGAGCAGGTGGTCATGGTGCTCGACGAGCTGGCCACCAACGCCCTCCGCCACGGCTCCCCGCCCGCCTCGGTGGAGCTGCGCCGGCACCCCGACGGCTGGCTGGTCGTCGCGACCGACGCCGCGCCCGAGCGCACCCCCTGCCCCGCGGTCGACCGGCCCGCCGAGCGCGGTGGCATGGGCCTGCACATGGTCAGCCGGCTCACCGTCCGCCACGGCGTGGACCGCGACGGGCACCGCAAGACCGTGTGGGCCCTGGTCGCCCCCTGACGACGGAGACCTCCCCCCGCGGGAGGGCTGCCCACCGCGCGGCGCCGGGAGGCACGCGGCCCCGCTGCAGGGCAGGCTCGGGTCGGGCGGCGGCCGGCGCGCCGCCGGCACACGCCACCAGTCGCCGGGAGGGAGCGGGACACCATGGTCGACCCGTCTGACGGCACGCCGCGGATCGCCGTCGTCGGCGGCGGCATCGCTGGCCTCGCCGCGGCCGCGTTCCTGCACCGGGCGGGCCTGCCGGCCGTCGTCCACGAGCAGGCCCGCGAGCTCAGGGAGGTCGGCGCCGGCCTGGTCCTGGCCCCCAACGCCGTGCGCCTGCTCCGCCGGCTGGGCGCGCTGGACACGCTGCTCGACCGGGCCGTGCCGCTGGACGTGGGCTGGGAGTTCCGCCGCTGGGACGACGGGCGGGTGCTCTCCGCCGAGGACCTGGCCGGCTCCTGCGAGCGCCTCTACGGCGAGCGGACCTACACCGTCCACCGCGCCGACCTGCTCAGCGCGATCGGCTCGGTCGTCCCCGGCGACCGGGTGCAGCTGGGCCGGCGCTGCACGTCCGTCGACATCCAGGGCGACTCCGCCGTGCTGGAGTTCACCGACGGCACCTCCGTCGAGGCCGACGTCGTCATCGGCGCCGACGGCGTCCACTCCACCGTCCGCGGCGCGGTCACCGCCCCCTCCCCCGCGACCTACTCCGGGCTCTCGGCCTTCCGCGCCGTCGTGCCCGCCGACCGGGCACCGGACTTCGCCCGCCGGCCCGCGCAGACCCTGTGGATCGGCCCCGACCACCACCTGGTCCACTACCCCATCTCCGGCGGCGAGGCGGTCAACCTCGTCGCCTTCGCCCCCGCCGGCGACTTCACCACCGAGTCCTGGAGCGCCACCGCCACCGTCGAGGAGTTCCTCGCCGAGTTCACCGGCTGGGACCCCCGCCTGCAGGACCTCATCCGCCAGGCCGGCACCCCCGGCCGCTGGGCGCTGCTGGACCGCGCGCCCCTGACCCGCTGGAGCCGCGGCCCGGTCACCCTCCTCGGCGACGCCGCCCACCCCATGTTCCCCTTCTTCGCCCAGGGCGCCGCCCAGTCCATCGAGGACGCCGCCGTCCTGGCCCGCTGCCTGGCCGAGCACCCGCAGCACCCGGCCCGCGCGCTGCAGCGCTACGAGTCCCTGCGGATCGAGCGCACCACCCGGCTGCAGCAGATCAGCCACGACCGCGCCCACGTCAACCACCTGCCCGACGGCCCCGAGCAGCAGGCCCGCGACGCCGCGCTGGCCGCCGCCGACCCCCTGGTCGCCAGCGGCTGGATCTACGCCCACGACCCCGACACCGCCGAGCCCCGGGCCGCGGTGTGACGCGGCGCCGGGGAGCACGGACCCGAGACGAGGAGACGACCCGTGGACGCTGAGGAGCAGGACCGCCAGGCCATCCGCCGGCTGGTCGAGAACTGGGCGATCTGGCGCGACGCCGGGGACTGGGACCGGTTCGCCACCGTCTGGCACCCCGAGCAGGGCTGGATGAGCGCCACCTGGTTCCAGGGCCCGGCCCGGGAGTTCATCGAGGTCAGCCGCGCCGGCTTCGAGCGCGGGGTGAGCATCCTGCACTTCCTGGGCGGCCACTCCGCCGACCTCGCCGGCGACCGTGCGATCGCGCAGACGAAGATGACCATCAACCAGCGCGCCGCGGTCGACGGCGTCGAGGTCGACGTCGTCTGCACCGGCCGCTTCTACGACTTCCTGAGCCGGGTGGACGGCGAGTGGCTGATCACCCGCCGTCAGCCGGTCTACGAGAAGGACCGGCTCGACGTGGTCGACCCCGGCGCGTCGCTGGCGGTGGACCCCGAGCTCCTGGACTCCTTCCCCGTCGGCTACCGGTACCTGGGCTACCTGCAGACCAAGGCCGGCTTCACCGTCAAGCGCGGCCTGCCCGGGCTGACCGGGGAGGCGGTCACGCGGCTCTACGCGGAGGGGGCCGCGTGGCTGGCCGGGTCCCCGGCACCCGGGACGCCGGCCTGACCCCGGCACGCCGCGGATCCGCGATCACGTGCCGGCGACGCCGCGGACGGCCAGGGAGACGGCGAGCGCGGACATGACGACGGCGATGCCCCCGTCGAGGACCCGCCAGGCCACCGGGCGGGCGAACACCGGTCGGAGCAGGCGGGCACCGAAGCCGAGGCCGGTGAACCAGACGATGCTGCCGACCCCCGCGCCGGCGGCGAACTGCCACCGGTGCTCGCCGTAGGTCGAGGCCATCGATCCGAGCAGCACCACCGTGTCCAGGTACACGTGCGGGTTCAGCCAGGTCAGCGCCAGGCAGGTGCCGACGGTCACCGCGAGGCCGGCCCGGGCGCCGGCGGCGTCCGGGAGCAGCGCACCGGGACGCACCGCCCGCCGCGCGGCCAGGGCGGCGTAGCACAGCAGGAACGCCGCACCGGCGAAGCACACCACCGGGATCAGCCACGGCACCCGCGACAGGGCCGCACCGGCGCCCAGGACGCCGGCGGCGATCAGCACGAGGTCGGAGAGGGCGCACACCGCCACCACCGCGGCCACGTGCTCGAGCCGCAGCCCCTGCCGGAGGACGAACGCGTTCTGGGCGCCGATGGCGACGATCAGCCCCAGCCCCAACGCCAGCCCGGAGGCGACGGCCAGCAACGCGGAGGTGGTCAGCACGGCACCGACGGTAGGAAGGCGTCGTACCGACGTCCAGCTCATCATCCTGACGCATCATTAGCATAGCTTCATGGACCTGGATCTGGCCCAGCTGCGGGCGCTGGACGCCACCGTCCGCGGCGGCACGCTGGAGGCCGCGGCGCGGGCACTGCACGTCACCCCGTCGGCGGTCAGCCAGCGGCTGCGTGCCCTGGAGGTGGCCGCCGGGCGCATCCTGCTGGTCCGCACCAAGCCGGTGCAGGTCACCGAGTCCGGGCAGGCGGTGCTGCGGCTGGCCCGGCAGGTCGACCTGCTCACCGCGGACGTGGCCCGCGAGCTCGGCGGCGACCCCGCCCCCGGGCGTGCACCCACACTGCCGATCGCGGTGAACGCCGACTCGATGGCCACCTGGGTGCTGCCCGCGCTGGCGCCGCTGGCCGGCGAGATCTGCCTCGACCTGTACCGGGAGGACCAGGAGCACACCAGCGCCCTGCTGCGCGCCGGGACGGTCATGGCGGCGGTGACCGCCGACGCCGACCCGGTGCCCGGCTGCACCTCCACCCGGCTGGGCGGCATGCGGTACCGGCCGAAGGCCACCCCGGGCTTCGCGCGGCGCTGGTTCCCCTCCGGCCCCACCCCCGAGGCGCTCGCCCGCGCCCCCGTCGTCGTCTTCGACCGCAAGGACGACCTGCAGCACCGGTACCTGCACGCGCGGGCCGGTCGGGACGTCGCCCCACCCGTGCACTACGTGCCCGCCTCGGCGGACTACGTCGCCGCGGTCACCCTCGGCCTGGGCTGGGGCATGGTGCCCGACCTGCAGGCCCGGGGGGCAGCGGCGGAGCTGGTCGAGCTGGACCCGGCCGTCACGGTGGACGTCGAGCTGTACTGGCAGCAGTGGCGGCTGCGCTCCGCCACCCTCGACCGCGTCCGCGAGGCCGTGCTGGCCGCCGCCGGCCGCGAACTGGACCAACCGGGCGGCTGACCCACGGCCCGGCCGGTGGCGCCGCGGGCGCCACCTCGCGTCAGGCGGCCCCGGGGAACCGCGTCAGCCGGACGGTCTCCGGCAGCGCCTCGAGCGCGGCGACCAGCGCCGGGGACAGGTCGCCGCTGACGTCGGTGACCACGTAGCCCAGCTCCCCGCGGGTGGCCAGCACCTGGCCGTCGACGTTGAGGCCGTGCTCGCCGACCAGCGCGTCCACGCGCGCCAGGACGCCGGGCACGTTGCGGTGCAGCAGCGCGAAGCGGGCCGCCGAGGAGCCGTGCAGGGCCACCGCGGGCAGGTTCACGCTCAGCGTCGTCGTCCCGGTGCGGGCGTAGTCGGCCAGCTTGCCGGCGACGAAGCGGCCGATGTCGTACTGCGCCTCCTGGGTCGACCCGCCGACGTGCGGGGTGAGGATGACGTTGGGCAGCCCGCGCAGGACCGAGTCGAACGGGTCGCCCTGCTCGCGGGGCTCGTCGGGGAACACGTCGACCGCGGCACCGGCGATGTGGCCGCTCTCGATGTGCTCGCGCAGCGCCTCGTGGTCGACGACGAACCCGCGGGAGAGGTTGAGGAACAGGCTGCGGCGGCGCATCCGGGCGAACTGCTCGGCGCCGAACAGCCCCGCGTTGCCCGCCCGCCCGTCCACGTGCAGCGTCACCGCCTCGGCACGCTCGAGCAGCTCGTCCAGGCTGCTGCACGCCTCGGCGTTGCCGAGGGCGAGCTTGTCCTCCAGGTCGTAGAACAGCACCCGCATGCCCAGGGCCTCGGCCAGCACCGACAGCTGGCTGCCGATGTTGCCGTAGCCGACGATGCCCAGCGTGCGGCCCCGGACCTCGTGGCTGCCCTTGGCCGACTTGTCCCAGATGCCGGCGTGCAGCGCGCGGTCCCGGTCGTTGAGCCGCCGGGCCAGGCTGATGATCTCCGCGATCGCCAGCTCCACGACACTGCGGGTGTTGGAGTACGGCGCGTTGAACACCGCCACCCCGGCACCGGCCGCCGCGGCGAGGTCGATCTGGTTGGTGCCGATGCAGAAGGCGCCCACCGCCACCAGGCCCGGGGAGGCGTCGACGACGGCCTCGGTGACCTGCGTCTTCGACCGGATGCCCAGCAGGTCGACGCCGTCCAGCGCGGCGACCAGGTCGGCCTCGTCCAGCGCTCCCCGCAGCGACTGCACCTCGTAGCCGGCCGAGGAGAGCAGCTCCACCGCCACCGGGTCGATGTTCTCCAGCAGCAGCGCTCTGGTCATGTCGGGCCGTCCCCCTCGAGATCGCGTGTGCCGCCGATCCTCCCAGCCCCCTCCGGGCCGCCGGCCGGGGCGGGTGCGGGCGGCGCGGGCACCGGCGCCGGGGGTATCACGCACCGCCTCGTCGGGGTCTGCTTCCTGTCGTACCCGTGGGCCACGCTGTGGCCGTCCGGATCGCAGCGCCGGCGTCGCAGACCACGACCCCGCAGCGGCGGATCCGGGAGGAGGCGAGGACGAGATGAGGACGTACGACCCGGCGGACGGCATCACCTACGTCCACCTGGCACAGGAGCCCGCGCCGGCGCCGGCCCACGACGAGTGCCGCCGGCTGCCCGCCGGCTACGCGAACGCCTCGCTCCGGGCCGCGCTCGGCGGACCGTCCCCGGACGGCGGCCGCCCGGCGCTCGTCGTCCTCCCCGGGGGAGCGGCAGCCGGCCCCGGCCCGGCCGCGCCCGCGCTGCGCCTGGCCCGGTGACCGTCCGGCCGGCCGCAGGACGTGGCCGGCTGCCGTCGCCGCAGGACACGGCCCGGCCCACGCCCTGCCCCGGCCCGCCGGCGCCGCGAGACTGACGGGGAGGGCCGCCGGTCCGGCGCTCCGCGGACGGAGGAGGAACGATGCCCGACACCGGGGTGGACGAGACGGACCTGGACCACCTGCGCGCCCGCACCCGCGAGCTGTGCGCGCGGTTCCCCGACGAGTACTGGCGGCAGACCGACCGCGACCGCCGCTATCCGCAGGAGTTCGTCGACACCCTGACCGCGTCGGGCCTGCTCGCCGTGCTCATCCCCGCCCGGTACGGCGGCGCCGGCCTGGGCCTGACCCAGGCCTCGGTGGTCATGGAGGAGATCAACCGCTCCGGTGGCTCCGCGGCCGCCTGCCACGCCCAGATGTACACGATGGGCGCGCTGCTGCGGCACGGCAGCGACCGGCTCAAGGACGCCTACCTGCCTCCCGTCGCCTCCGGCCGGCTGCGGCTGCAGGTCTTCTCCGTCACCGAGCCCGCCGCGGGCTCGGACACCACCAGCATCGCCACCACCGCGGTCCGCGACGGCGACGACTACGTCCTCACCGGGCACAAGAACTGGACCAGCCGCATCGCCGAGTCCGACCTGGCCCTCGTCCTCGCCCGCACCAGCGAGAAGGCCGCCGACCGGACCGGTGGCCTGACCCTCTTCCTCGTCGACCTGCGGCAGGTGCGCGCCGAGCAGCCGGACACCCTCGAGGTCGTGCCGGTGCGCACGATGTTCAACTACGCCACCAACCAGGTCTTCTACCGGGGCCTGCGGGTGCCGGCCGACCACGTCGTGGGCGAGGTGGACGCCGGGTTCCGCTACGTGATCGACGGCTGGAACGCCGAGCGGGTCCTGCTGGCCGCGGAGGCCATCGGTGACGGCTACTGGTTCGTCGAGCGCGCCGTCGGCTACGCCACCGGGCGGGAGGTGTTCGGCCGGCCGATCGGCGCCAACCAGGGCGTGGCCTTCCCCCTGGCCGACGCCTACATGAAGGTGCGCGCCGCCGACCTGATGCGCTACGAGGCGGCCCGGCTGTTCGACGAGGGCCGGCCGTGCGGCGCCGAGGCCAACATGGCCAAGCACCTGGCCTCCGAGGCCAGCTGGGCCGCCGGCAACGCCGCCCTCGACACCCACGGCGGCAACGGCTTCGTCGACCAGTACGACGTCGAGCGCAAGTTCCGCGAGACCCGCCTCTACCAGGTGGCCCCGGTCAGCAACAACATGGTCAAGGCGTTCGTCGCCACCCGGGTGCTCGGACTCCCCCGCTCCTACTGAGCCCCGCCGCGGGGCACGGCGGCGCGGAGGTTCCGGCCGCAAGGGCGTGGGGGCGGCGGTCACCGGGGCGGGCCCGCTGGTCTGGTTCCGCCGGGACCGTCGGCGCCGACCCGCTCAGGGGCGGGGGCGCCGGTAGGCCGCGCGGGCCCACAGCCAGCCGAGCACGGTCAGGCCGAGGCACCAGGCGAGCGCCGTCCCGACCGTCGTCGCCGGGACCGGCCCGCCGGAGAGCAGGCCGCGGACGGTCTCGATGACCGGGGTGAAGGGCTGGTGCTCGGCGAACGCGCGGACCGCGGCGGGCATGGTCTCCACGGGCACGAAGCCGCTGCCGAGGAAGGGCAGCAGCAGCAGGACCATCGGGGTGTTCGACGCGGACTCGACGGAGCGGGCCGCCGCCCCCATCGCCACCGCCAGCCAGGTGAGCACGAGGCCGACGAGCGCGGCGAAGCCCGTGAGCCCGAGCCACCCGAGCGCGTCGGCACCGGGGCGGAAGCCGAGCAGGACGGCCGTGCCCAGGACGGCGGCGACCGCCAGCAGCGTCTGCACGACGGCGCCGACGACGTGGCCGCCGAGCACGGCCACCGGGGCGACCGGCGTCGTGCGCAGCCGGGTGACGATCCCGCCGGTCATGTCCATGGCCACGCTGATCGAGGTCGACTGCGCGATGCTGGCCGCGGTGATCACCAGCACGGCGGGGGTGATGTAGTCCAGGTACGCGGCCCGCCCCGCCGCGCCCGGGGTGGCACCGGCGGCGACCCCGGCGCCGAACGCCCCGCCGAACACGTAGACGAACAGCAGCAGGAGCACCACGGGCGTGCTCACCAGCAGCACCGTCATCGAGGGGTACCGGACCATCCGCAGCAGGCTGCGCCGCGCCATGGTGGTCAGGTCCCGGACGGCGCCGGGCAGGCCGGGCGTCGTCGGGACGGGAACGGCGGCGGTCATCACGCCACCTCCTCCGTGTCGTGTCCGGGACCGCGCCGGTCGGGGGCGGTCAGGGCGAGGAAGACGTCGTCGAGCGAGCCGGCGTCGTGGGCGGCCTTGAGGCCGGCGGGGGTGTCGTGGGCGACCAGCCGGCCGCCGTGCAGGACGGCGACGGAGTCGGCCAGCTGGTCGGCCTCGTCCAGGTACTGGGTGGTCAGCAGGACGCTCACGCCGTCGGCCACCAGGGCGCGCACCTGATCCCAGAGGTCGTGGCGGGCGCGGGGGTCCAGGCCGGTGGTGGGCTCGTCGAGGAAGACCACCCGCGGGCCGCCGACCAGCGTCATGGCCAGGTCGAGCTTGCGGCGCATGCCGCCGGACAGCTGCTGGGCCGGCTTGCGCGCGGCGTCGGCCAGCCCGAAGCGCTCGGCCAGCTCGGCCGCGCGCCGGCGTCCCTCCGGGCGGGGCAGGTGGAACAGGTCGGCCATGAGCCGCAGGTTCTCGGCGACGGTCAGCAGCGGGTCGACGGCGGAGAGCTGGCCGGTGACCCCGATCAGCCGCCGCACGGCCCGGGGCTCCCCGGCGACGTCGTGGCCCAGGACGCGGGCGGCGCCGCCGTCGGCCGGCAGCAGCGTGGCCAGGATCGACACGGTGGTGGTCTTGCCGGCCCCGTTGGGGCCCAGCAGCGCGGTCACCGTCCCGGCGGGCACCGTGAGGTCCAGGCCGGCGAGCACGGTGTGGTCGCCGTAGCGCTTGGTGAGGCCGGCGACCTCGATCGCCGGGATGGGGATGGCGGGCATGAACGCTCCTCGCAGCCGTGCCGGGGACTCCCGGCGGCGCCGGGAGCGTCAGATGTCGAGGTCCTCGACCTCGGGTTCGGTGGCGTGCACCTCCACCAGCGCGGCCAGCTCGGCCGGGACGGCCCCCCGCAGCTCCTCGAAGGTGTCGAAGACCTCGAGGGTGGCCGAGGCGGGGACCTGCCCCCACTGCTGGTCGGCGGTGAGGTGCTTGCGCCAGCCGGTCAGCCGGCCGTCCTCGCCGGCGGTGTGCACGTGGCCCTCCGGACGGGCCGTGTGCACGGCGAACCGGCCGGTGCGGGTGCGGTAGACGCGGTAGCGCTCCACGCCGCTGGCCGTGGACCGGTTCCACTCGGCGAGCAGGACCCCCTGGAAGCGCTGGAGCCTCCGCGCGCCGGCGCCCACCCCGACGGTGACCTCGTCGAAGCCCTGCAGGCGGCCCTCCTCGACCTCGACCAGCCGGCGCAGCGCCCGGGAGATGGCCGCCGAGAGGTTGCCCCCGGTGAGCTCCTGCGCGCGCTGGAACACCGGGAGGTCGGCGTCGGAGACGTAGATCGTCTTGTTCGGCACGAGCCGATCGTAGTCACGCAGCGAGTATACGCATACGTCTACGCATAGACGTCAAGCTGCTTCGGCGCGGCACGTGCCAGGGACAGCGGTGGGGCCCCCTGGCGGGGCGGGGTCGGTGGTGCCGGCGGGGCTCAGCCGTGGTCGTCGTAGAAGCCGCGGCCGCTCTTGCGCCCCAGCCGGCCCTGCTCGACGTACTCCCGCAGGAGCCGGCGCGGCCCCTCGGGGACACCCTCGCGCACGTCGGCGTAGTGCTGCTCGATGGCCAGGACGACGTCGAGGCCCACGACGTCCATCAACCGGAACGGCGGCGTCCCCGGGCGGGTGAACAGCTGCCACATGGCGTCGACGTCCTCGGGGGTGGCCACGCCCTCCTCGACGACCATGAGGCACTCCCGTTTGATGGCCGCCCAGATGCGGTTGAAGATGAACCCGTCGCTCTCCCGGCGCACCCGGAAGGGCACCAGTCCGTACCGGGGCAGGCGCTCCACGAGCGCGTCGATGACCGCCGGGTCGGTCTGCCCGCACGACATCAGCTCGACCGCGGTGTGCTCCGGCGGGGACTGGAAGTGCGTGTTGAGCACCCGCTCCGGGCGGGTGACCTCGCCGATGACCTGGCGGGTCGGGATGGACGACGAGTTGCTCGCCAGGACGGCGTCGGGCTCGGCCAGCCGGTCCAGCCGGCCGAAGACGGCGGTCTTCAGGTCCACCTGCTCGGGAACGGCCTCGACCACCAGCCAGGCACCGGCCACGGCGTCCTCCAGGCCCGCGGCCGGCGACACCGTGCCGCGTTCCTCACCGGCCAGTCCCAGCGCCCGGTGGACGTCCTCGACCGAGGCCACCGCGTACTCCTGCGCGGCCGCCAGCTGCTCGGCGGAGGGGTCGGTGAGCCGCACGTCCGTCCCACCCGCGGCGAGGACGGCCGCGATGCGGCGGCCCAGGCTGCCGGCTCCGACGACGGCCACCGGCCGGTGGTCGACGTCCTCGGGGAGCACGAACCCCATGCAGACCTCCTCGGAAGGGTTGCCGGCCCCAGCCTCGCAGCGCGCCCGGCCCCGCGCACCCGCCCTGCCGTCCCCCGGGGCCGGAGGGGCACCCGGGGGACGGCCGGGCACCGCACCCGTCGTCAGTCGACGGGTGCGATGAGCGCGTCCAGGTCGTCGACCGGCTCGTCGATGAACCCGAAGTCGATCATGGCCGACTGGGTGACCTCGGCCCGCTCCGTGCTCGGCGCGCGGTCCTCCAGCCACGCCGGCAGCGTCATGCGCGAGGCCAGCTCCGGGGTGAGCTGGGTGTAGGTCGGCAGGATGTCGACGACCTGCTGCGGGTCGGACGCGGCCAGCTCGGCGCCGCGCTCCAGGGCCCGGGCGAACGCCGAGACGACCTCGAGGTTCTCGGCCGAGTACTGCGAGGTGGTCATGAAGCCGATGACGGGCATCTCGGCGAGCCGGTCGCTGCAGGTGGAGGGCTCGGCGATCACCCGCTGCCCCTGGTCCTCGGCGAGCGTGGTGAAGGGCTCGCCGATGAAGGCGGCGGCCACGTTGCCCTGCTGGACGGCCGCCGGCATGTCCGGGAAGGGGATCTCGACGAGCTCGTAGTCACCGTCCTGCAGGCCGTTGGCGGCCATGCACTCGCGGACCTGCAGCTCCACCAGGCCGGCCAGGGTGTTCACCGCGACCCGCTGGCCGCGGAGGTCGGCGGGGCTCTGGTACGGGGCGTCGCCCGCGACCATGATCCCGTTGACCCCCTCCTTGGGTCCGGACATCTCCCAGACCATCTGGGCCGGCAGGCCCTGGCTGGCCGCCTGCAGCACCGTCGTCCAGTTGGAGCTGCTGAACTGCAGGTCGCCCGCGACCATCGCCGGGAGCGCCGCCGACCCGCCCGCGACCATCTGGGTCTCGACGTCGAGCCCCTCGTCGGCGAAGTAGCCCTCCTGGATGGCGAGGAACAGCGGCGCGTTGTCCGGGATGGGCAGGGTGCCGACCAGGACCGACGTCGGGTCCTCCGCGCTCGGCTGGGTGCCCCCGGCGGCACCCTCGTCCTCGCCCCCTCCGCAGGCGACCAGGAGGATGGCGGCCAGGGCGACCGGGACGCCTCGCTTGACGGAACGGCTTCGTGCCACGTGTTCTCCTCGGATCGGTGCTGGACGGGCTGACGGCGGGAGCGCGGACACCGGCTTCCGCCTGGCTCGGTACGCGGCGACGGACACCGGGTCGCGGAGCCGGCACGGCGCCGGCCGGGGCCGCCGTCGTGCGCAGCGATCATGACGGGAAGTGGCGCAGGACACACCCACCGACCGTCCGGCGTGGCGTGCCACACATGTCGCGCTGGCGGGCGGCGGGACGGCGCATAGCGGAGGGCCGGTCGGGTAACGCTCGGCGGACCAGGGCGGCGCTAACAGGGAGTCAGCCCTTCCGAGGACTGGACTCCAGATGAGCGGCAGCGCCACCCACCGGTTCACCAACACGGCCGTCCTGACCGTGGAGATCGCCGACGCGACCCGGGTGGTCAGCTCCGACGCCCTCGACGACGCGCTCGCCGACACCTACCGGCGGGTGGGCCTGCGCCCCGGTCTGCTGGAGCGGCTCGCCGGCATCGAGCAGCGTCGCTGGTGGGCCGAGGGCGTCACGTTCGTCGACGGCGCCGCCATGGCCGGCGCGAAGGCGATCAGCGAGAGCGGGGTCGACCCGGCCGCGATCGGCGTGATGATCAACACCTCGGTCAGCCGCCGGTACCTCGAGCCCTCGACCGCGGTCGCGGTCCACCACGCCCTGGGTCTGCCCCGCTCGTGCCAGAACTTCGACGTCACCAACGCCTGCCTCGGGTTCGTGAACGGCATGGAACTGGCGGCGGCCATGATCGAGTCGGGTTTGGTCGAGCACGCCCTGGTCGTCAACGGCGAGGACTCCCGGCCGGTCCAGGAGCGCACCGTCGACCGGCTGAACCGCCCGGAGACCACCTCCCGGGACGTGCTGTCGCAGTTCGCCACCCTCACCCTCGGCTCGGGCGCGGTCGCCATGGTGCTCGGCCGGGCCGACCGGCACCCCGAGGGGCACCGGCTGGTGGCGTCGGTGAGCCGAGCAGGGACCGAGCACCACGAGCTGTGCGTCGGCGACAACGACGAGATGCGCACCGACCTCAAGGGCCTGCTCGACGCCGGGCTGGCGCTGTCCGCCGACCTCTGGGCCGACGCCGGCGCCGAGTTCGACTGGGCCGGGGGCATGAGCCGCTACATCGTCCACCAGGTGTCGAAGGTCCACACCAAGGCCATGTGCGACCGGTTCTCCATCGACCCGGCGCTGGTCCCGACCACGTTCCCGACCCGGGGCAACCTCGGCCCCGCGTCGGTGCCGTTCACCCTCGCCGTCGAGCAGGACTCCCTCGGCGACGGCGACCGGGTGCTGCTCATGGGCATCGGCTCGGGCCTCAACGCCTCCTGCCTCGAGATCGCCTGGTGACGGCGGCGTCCCTCCCGCCGGCGCTCCCGGGCCTGGACCCGGCGTGGTCCCGCTCCCTGACCGTCGCCGACGCGACCGGGGCCCAGCACACCTGGCACGTCCTCGACAACGGCGTCCCGGACCCGGTGGGCACCCTGCTGTGCGTCCACGGCAACCCCACCTGGTCCTACCTGTGGCGCCGGCTGCTGGCCGCCGCGCCGCCGGGCTGGCGGGTCGTGGCCCCCGACCAGCTGGGCATGGGCTGGTCCGACCGGCTGCCCGGGCCACGGTCGCTGCGGCAGCGCGTGGCCGACCTCGGGGACCTCACCGCGGCGCTCGGCGTCACGGGCCCGGTGGTCACGGTGGGCCACGACTGGGGTGGCGTCATCTCCCTCGGCTGGGCGCTGCAGCACCGCCGGGACGTGCGCGGGGTGGTGCTGGCCAACACCGCCGTCGCGATGCCCGAGGGCGACCTCGGCCCGGCCCTCATCCGGCTGGCCTCGGCTCCCGGCGTGCGCGCGACGGTCACCGTGGGCACCCCGGTGTTCGTCCGGGCGACGACGGCCCTGTCGCGGCCCGCGCTGCCCGCCGACGTCCGGCGCGCCTTCGCCGCCCCCTACCGGTCGCCGGCGCGCCGCCGGTCCGTCGGTGACTTCGTCGCCGACATCCCCTTCGCGCCCGGCCACCCGTCCCGCCCGGTGCAGGAGGAGATCGCCGAGGGCATCCGCACGCTGGACGTCCCGGCCCTGCTGCTGTGGGGCCCGCGCGACCCGGTCTTCGGCGAGCGCTACCTCACCGACCTGCGCAGCCGGCTGCCCCGGGCCCGGCTGCACCGCTACGAGGGCGCCTCGCACCTGCTCCCCGAGGACGCTCCCCAGTACGCCGACGCGGTGGCGCAGTGGGTCGCCGACCTCGACGCCGCCCCCGGCGCCCCCCGGACGACGGCCGCGGACGGCGCCGGACGCCGCCTGTGGTCGGCCCTGCAGGAGCGGTCGGGGGACGACGCACCGGCGGTGGTCGAGGTCGGGGGCGCGACGGTGACCTGGTCCGGGTTGGCCGGGCGGGTGTCCGACCTCGCCGCCGGGCTGGCGGCGTGCGGGGTGCGGCCGGGGCAGCGCGTCGCGATGCTCGTCGAGCCGTCGGCCGACCTCACCGCCGCGGTGTACGCGGTGTGGCGCGCCGGCGCCGTCGTCGTCGTCGCGGACAAGGGCCTGGGGCTCGCCGGGATGCGCCGGGCCCTGCGCAGCGCGGCGGTGGACCACGTGGTCGGCAGCCGGGCGGGCCTGGCGGCGGCGCGCCTCATGGGCCTGCCCGGGTCCCGGGTCCTCGCCGGGCGGGCCGGCCGGACGGCGCTCCGAGCCCTGGGAGCCGCGCACACCCTCGACGAGGTGGCGGCCCTCGGCCGGTCGGCGCCGGCGCCCGCCGAGTGCCCGGTGGACGCCGACTGCGCCGTCCTGTTCACCTCCGGGGCCACCGGGCCGGCCAAGGGCGTGGTCTACACGCACCGCCGGGCCGCCGCCCAGCTCGACCTCGTCCGCACCACCTACGGCCTCACCGCGACCGACCGGCTGGTCGCGGCGTTCGCGCCCTTCGCGATCCTCGGCCCCGCGCTGGGCATCGGGTCGGCGGTCCCCGACGTCGACGTGACCGCGCCCGGGTCGCTGACCGCGGCGGCGCTCGCCGACGCCGCGGCCGCCGTGGACGCCACGGTCGTCTTCGCCTCCCCCGCGGCGCTGCGGCGCGTGGCGGCCACGGCCGGGGACCTCTCCCCGCGGCAGCGCACCGCCCTGGGCGGCATCCGGCTGTTGATGTCGGCCGGCGCGCCCGTCCCGGCGTCCCTGCTGCGCTCCCTGCGGGCGGTCCTGCCCGCCGCCGACCCGCACACCCCCTACGGCATGACCGAGGTCCTGCCGGTCACCGACGTCTCCCTGTCCGGCATCGAGGCGGCCGGCGCCGGCGAGGGCGTCTGCGTGGGCCGGCCCCTGCCCGGTGTCGACGTGTGGATCAGCCCCCTGTCACCCGAGGGGCGCGCCGACGCCGCGCCCACCGACCGCCCGGGCGTGACCGGCGAGGTCTGCGTGCGGGCCGCGCACGTCAAGGACCGCTACGACGCGCTGTGGGCCCTCGAGCGCGCGACGTCTCGGGACCCCGGCTGGCACCGGACCGGCGACGTCGGGCACCTGGACGCCGACGGCCGGCTGTGGATCGAGGGCCGCCTCGCCCACGTCGTCCCCACCGCCGCCGGGCCGGTGACCCCCGTCGGGATCGAGCAGCGGGTGGAGGAGCTGCCCGGCGTCTCGGCCGCCGCGGCCGTCGGCGTGGGACCGGCCGGTGCGCAGGTCGTCGTGGTCGTCGTCGTCCCGTCGGGGCCCCCTCGCCGCCCGCTCCCGCCCCGGGCCCGGGGGGCCGGCCTGCGCCTCGCCGACCCGGACACCGCCGACGCCGTCCGGGCGGTCGCCGGGGTCGACGTCGCCGCGGTGCTGCTCGCCGCGCGGCTGCCGGTGGACGTGCGCCACCAGTCGAAGGTGGACCGCGGCGAGGTCGCCCGCCGCGCGGCGCGCCTGCTGGCCGGCGCGCGGTCCCTGCGATCGTGAGGGTCCTGGTCACCGGCGCGAGCGGGATGCTCGGCCGGGCCACCGCCACCGGGCTGCTCGACCGGGGCGACGAGGTGACCGTGCTGCAGCGCCGCCCCTCCGGCCTGCCGTGCCGCGAGGTGCTGGGCGACGTCGCCGACCCGGCCGTGGTCGCGCGGGCCGTCCGGGGCCAGGACGCCGTGCTGCACCTGGCCGCGAAGGTCGACGTCACCGGGCCGTGGGCCGAGTACGCCTCGGCCAACATCGGGGGCACCCGGGCCGTCCTCGACGCCTGCCGGGCCGCGGACGTCGGGCGGCTGGTGCACGTCTCGTCCCCGTCGGTGGCCCACGCCGGGACGGCGCTGGCCGGGGTGGGCGCGGAGCCGGCCGACGCCGGCCGGGCCCGCGGGCACTACGCCCGCTCCAAGGCCGTGGCCGAGGTGGACGCGCTGGCCGCGGACTCCCCGTCGCTGGCCGTCCTCGTGGTCCGGCCCCACCTGGTGTGGGGGCCCGGCGACCCCCAGCTCGTCGAGCGCATCGTCGCGCGGGCCCGCGGCGGGCGGCTGCCGGTGATCGGCTCGGGCGCGGCCCTCATCGACACCACCTACGTCGACAACGCCGCGGCGGCCCTCCTCGCCGCCGTGGACGCGTGCGGACCGGTGCACGGCGAGGCCCTGGTCGTCTCGAACGGGCAGCCGCGCCCGGTCGCCGAGGTCCTCGCCCGGCTGTGCCGGGCGGCCGGGGTCCGCGGGCCGCGGGGGCGGGTGCCGTACCGGGCCGCGTACGGCGTGGGTGCCGCCGTCGAGGGGCTCTGGGCGGCGACCCGGCGACGCTCCACTCCGCCGCTCACCCGCTTCCTCGCCGAGCAGCTGGCGACCGCGCACTGGTTCGACCAGCGACGGACCCGCGCCGCGCTGGGATGGCGACCGCAGGTGACCCTCGACGAGGGGTTCGCCCGCCTCGCCGCCTGGTACGGCTCCGCGGCCGCCGGGGGCTGACGGGTGTCCGCCGCGACCCGCCACCCCTCCCGGGCCCTGCTCCTCACCGAGCCGCCGCGGGCGGGACTGGACGCGGCCGCCCTCGCCGTCGCCTGGCCGGTGCTCGCGACCGCACCCCGCGGGGACGGCCACCCGGTGCTGGTGCTGCCCGGGCTGATGACCGGCGACCCCGCCACCTGGGTGCTGCGGACCGCGCTGCGCGCCCTCGGCCACGACGTGTCCGGCTGGACCCTGGGGGTCAACCGGGGCCCGACCGGCCGCGTCGTCCGCGGGTTGCGGGCCCACCTCGAGCGGTTGCACCGCACCTCCGGGCAGCGGGTCAGCCTGGTCGGCTGGAGCCTGGGCGGGCTCTACGCGCAGGAGCTGGCCCGAGCCGCACCCGGCAGCGTCCGCGGACTGGTCACCCTGGGCACGCCGGTGGTGCGCTGGGCGCCGTGGGTCCGCACGGCGTCGGGCATGGTGGACGACGCCCCGCGCCTCCTGCGCGGTGCGGCGGCGCTGCCGCGCCCCTGGGCCGAGCGCGGCGGCCTGCGCGTGCCCGCGACGTCGGTCTACACGCGGGCCGACGGCATCGTGCACTGGTCCTCGTGCCGGTACGGGACCCGCGCCGCCCGGCGGGAGGACGTGGAGGTCCGCGGCAGCCACCTGGGCCTCGCCGTCAACCCGGCCGTCCTGTGGCTGCTCGCCGACCGCCTGGCGATGGCCGAGGGCGCCTGGCGGCCGTTCCGCCCCCCGCCGGCACTCCGTCCGCTGTTCCCCCGCGACCGGTGAGGCACGGGGGTCCGCGGCGTCGACGGACCGGACGGGTCGACGGCGTCCCGCCCGGGCACCACCGCACCGGCTGCCGGAGCCGACCGGAGGGCCGCAGCCGGGATCCCGACGAGACCGACGGAGGAACCGGACGATGACGTCGCCAACAGACCAGCCGCTGATCACCCCCGAGCTCCAGGAGGAGCTGCACGGGCTGTACCGCCACCTGCACGCGAACCCGGAACTGTCGATGCAGGAGCACCGGACCGCCGCACTGGTCGCCGAGCGCATGGGGCGGCTGGGCTGGGAGACGGCCGGCTGCGGCGGCACCGGCGTGGTCGCCGTCCTGCGCAACGGGGACGGACCGGTCGTCGCCTTCCGCGCCGACACCGACGCCCTGCCCGTCGCGGAGGACACCGGGCTGGAGTACGCGAGCACCGCCCGCGGCCGGCTCGGCGACGGCACCGAGGTGCCGGTGATGCACGCCTGCGGCCACGACGTGCACGTCACGAGCGCGATCGGCGCCGCCGCGGTGCTCGCTGACACCCGGGACACCTGGTCGGGGACCGTGGTGTTCCTCTTCCAGCCCGGGGAGGAGACCAGCGAGGGCGCCGCGGCGATGGTCGCCGACGGGCTGTGGACCCGCGCCCCCCGACCCGAGGTCGTCCTGGCCCAGCACGTGTACCCGTTCCGGGCCGGTGAGATCCGGCTGACCGGTGGCCCGGCGATGGCGATGGCCGACAGCTGGCAGGTCACCGTCCACGGGCGCGGCGGGCACGGCTCCCGCCCCGAGGACACCATCGACCCCGTCGTGCTCGCCGCGCACATGGTGGTGCGCATCCAGAGCATCGTGTCCCGCGAGGTGCCCCCGCTGACGCCCGCCGTGGTGACGATCGGCAGCTTCCACGCCGGGCTCAAGGAGAACGTCATCCCGGCGACCGCGGTCTTCACCGTCAACGTGCGCACCCTCGACACCGACGTCCGGGCCCGCGTCCTCGCCGCCCTCCGCCGGGTGGTCGCGGCCGAGGCGCAGGCCTCGGGTGCGCCCGAGCCGGAGGTCGCGGAGCTGTACACGTTCCCCCTGCTGCGCAACGACCCGGAGGCGACCGAACGCGTCACGGCCGCGCTCACGCAGGTGTTCGGCGCGGACCGGGTCCACGACACGCCGCCGCTGCTCGGCAGCGAGGACTTCGGCCTGCTGCCGGACGCGATCGGGGTGCCGGGCGTCTACTGGTTCATCGGCGGCATGCCCGACGAGGTCGTCGACGGCGCCGACCCCGTGCCGACCAACCACTCCCCCTTCTTCGCGCCGGTGGTCGAGCCGACGCTGACCACGGGTGTCACCGCGGCGTACACGGCGATCACGGCGTACCTGGGCGGGCCGGCCGCGGCGGAGGGGTGACCCGCTCCTCCCCGCGGACCGCCCGGGGTCCTCAGCCGCGGCCGAGGAAGGGCATGCCGGTGGCCAGCACCGTGGTGGACGGCACGCTCACCTCCAGCGGCAGGCGCGCGATGTGCACCACCGTGGCGGCGACGTGCGCGGGGTCGAAGGTGGGCTCGGGCCGGACCGAGCCGTCGGCCTGCCGGGCGCCGGTGGCGATGCCCGCGGTCATGTCGGTGGCGGCGTTGCCGACGTCGACCTGCCCCACGGCGATGCGGTGCGCCCGGCCGTCGAGCGCCAGCGCGCGGGTCAGCCCGGTGACCGCGTGCTTGGTGGCGGTGTAGGCGACGCTGGCCGGGCGTGGCACGTGCGCGGAGATCGAGCCGTTGTTGACGATCCGCCCGCCGGAGGGGTCCTGCGCCTTCATCACCCGGACGGCGGCGCGGGCGCAGAGGAACATGCCGGTGAGGTTGACCTCGACGGTGGCCCGCCAGTCCTCGACCGCGATCTGGTCGACCTCGCCGGACGGGCCGAACGTGCCGGCGTTGTTGACCAGCAGGTCCACCCGGCCCCAGGCGTCGCGCACCGCGGCGAAGGCCGCGTCGACCTGCCGCTCGTCGGTGACGTCGGTGGGCAGCACGAGGGTGGCCCCGCCACCGGCCGCCGTCCCCTCCAGCGCGGCGCGGGTGCGGCCGAGCAGCGCGACCGACCACCCGTCGTCGGCCAGGGCGCGGGCGATGGCGCGGCCCAGCCCCGACCCGGCCCCGGTGACGACGGCGGTGCGCGACGGCTCGGCCACGGGAGGAGCCTGCCACGCAGGCGGGCCCGGCGCGGCCGTGCCAGCCTGGGCGCATGCCGGTCCCGTGGGTGCACGCCTTCGTCGACGTGCCGGCCGACCGGGTCGACGCCGCCCGGGCGTTCTGGTCGGCGGTGACCGGGTGGCCGCCGGGGCAGCCGTGGCCCGGGCACCCGGAGTTCGTCTCCCTCGACCCGCCGTCCGGGGCGCCCTACCTGCACGTGCAGCGCATCGGCGGTCCGCCGCGGGTGCACCTCGACCTGCTCGGCTCGCTCGCCGACGACGTCCCCCGGCTGGCGGGGCTGGGCGCCGAGCCCGGCCCGCCCGGCGACGGGTGGCGGGTCATGACCTCACCGGCCGGCCTGCCCTTCTGCGTCTGCGAGGAGACCTGGCCGCACGTGCGCCCGGGCGCGACGCCGTGGCCGGACGGGCACCGCACCCGGCTGGTGCAGCTGTGCGTCGACGTCCCCGCCGACCGGTACGACGCCGAGCTGGACTTCTGGCGCGCGGCGACCGGGTGGGCCGACGAGCCGGTGGACTCCCCGGAGTTCGCCCGGCTGGTGCACCGCTCGCAGAGCCCGCTGGCGCTGCTGGTGCAGCGCCTCGGGGCCGACGACGGCGGCACGCGCGCCCGCGCGCACCTGGACCTGGGCACCGACGACGTCGACGCCGAGGTGGCCCGGGTGCGCGCGCTCGGCGCCGACCTGCTGTGGCCCGGCGACGGCTTCGTGGCGCTGCGGGACCCGGCCGGCCTGCCGTTCTGCGTGACGGCCAACCACCCCGACCGGGGCGCGGGCTGACCGCCCGCGCCCCGGGATGCCTCAGAAGGCGGGGATGACCGCGCCCTCGTAGGTGTCCTCGATGAACCGGCGGACCTCCTCGGAGTGGATCAGCTCCTCCAGCTGCTGGATCCGCTCGTCGTCCTCGTCACCGGCCCGGACGACGACCAGGTTGGCGTTGGGGTTGCCCTCGGCCTCCTCCAGCGCCAGCGCGTCCTCGGCCGGGACCAGGTCGGCCTCGATGGCGTAGTTGCCGTTGATCACCGCGATGTCCACGTCGGCCAGCGACCGGGGCACCTGGGCGGCCTCGACCTCGGAGACCTCCAGGTTCTTCGGGTTGGCCTCGATGTCCAGGGACGTCGGGGCGGCGTCCCCGGTGTCGGCCAGGGTGATCAGGTCGTTGGCCTCGAGCAGCCGCAGGGCGCGCGCGGCGTTGGTCGGGTCGTTGGGGATCGCCACGGTGGCCCCGTCGGGCAGGGCGGCGAGGTCGGTCAGCGACTGTGAGTAGATGCCCAGCGGCTCGATGTGCACCGGCTCCAGCGCGGTGAAGTCGTACCCGGCGCTGGCCTCCTGCTCCTCCAGGTAGGGCACGGTCTGGAAGTAGTTGGCGTCCAGCGACCCGTCGTCGAGGGCCACGTTGGGCTGCACGTAGTCGGTGAACTCGACGACCTCCAGGTCCAGGCCGGCGTCGGTGGCCAGGTTCTCGTCGATGAAGCGCAGGATCTCGGCGTGCGGGACCGGCGAGGCGCCGACCCGCAGCGGCTCGTCGGCCGCGGACAGCTCGGCCTCGCCGCCACCGCAAGCCGTGAGCAGCACGGTCGCCGCGGTGGTCACCAGGAACAGGGTGGGGCGGGAGCGCATGGGAGGGGTTCTCCTTCGGGGGTGGTGCGGTGGGTGCCGGCGGCTCGGGGGCTGCCGGCGAGGGGTCAGACGTGCGCCAGGCGGCGCGCCCAGCGGTCACCGGCCCACTGCAGGGCCTGGACGATGACCAGCAGCAGGACGACGGTGCTGAGCGTGATGTCGGTGCGGAACTGCTGGTAGCCGAAGCGGATCGCGAAGTCGCCGAGCCCGCCGCCGCCGACGGCCCCGGCCATGGCCGAGTAGCTGATCAGCGCGACGACGGTGACGGTGGCCCCGGCGATGAGCGAGGGCCGCGCCTCCGGCAGCAGCACGGTGCGGACCACGTCGCGCCGACGGGCGCCCATGGACAGCGCCGCCTCGACCTTGCCGGGGGCGACCTCGCGGAGGCTGGTCTCCACCAGCCGGGCGAGGAAGGGGACCGCGCCGATGGTCAGCGGCACGATCGCCGCGGTCGAGCCGATCGTGGTGCCCACGATGCCGCGGGTGATCGGCGCGACGAGGACCAGCAGGATGATGAACGGCAGCGCGCGGCCCAGGTTGACCACCAGCCCCAGGGCGCGGTTCACCGACGGGCGCGGAGCCAGCCCGCCCGGGGCCGTGACGGTCAGCAGCACCCCCAGGGGCACGCCGAGCAGCACGGTGACCAGCGCGGCGACGCCCACCATGTAGAGGGTCTCGCCGGTCGCCTCCAGCAGTTGCGGCCAGATCCGGCTCCAGTCGCTCATCGCCCCGCCCCTGCGGTCACACCCGCGTGCACCTGTTCGACGAGGACGCCGTCGTCCCGCAGCCGGCGGACGGCGCCGTCGAGCCGGTCGAGGTCCCCGGTGACGCGCAGCAGCAGCCGGCCGTAGCGCCCGCCGGCGACCGTCTCCACCGAGCCCCCGGCGACCTCCACGGCCAGCCCCAGCTCGCCGACCAGCGTGCGCAGCACGACGGTCTCCGGGGTGGCGTCGGTGACCGTCACCCGGACCAGGGCCCCGCCGTGCCCGGCGCCGGCGTCGGCAACCGGGGCCGGCAGCAGCGCCTCCCCCAGCGGCGAGTGCTCCCGCGCGAGGACGTCGGTCAGCCGGCCGCCGTCGACGACCCGGCCCCGCTCGAGCAGGACGGCGCTGTCGCAGACGGCCTTGACCACGGCCATCTCGTGCGTGATCAGCAGGACGGTCAGGCCCAGCTCGGCGCGCACCCGCCGCAGCAGGTCCAGCACGCCGGTCGTGCTGGCCTGGTCCAGGGCCGAGGTCGCCTCGTCGCACAGCAGCACCCGCGGCCGGCCGGCGAGGGCGCGGGCGATGGCCACCCGCTGCTTCTGCCCGCCGGACAGCTGCGCGGGGCGCGCGCCGGCCCGCTCCCCCAGCCCGACGAGGTCCAGCAGCTCCAGCGCGCGGCGACGGCGCTCGGCCCGGCCGACGCCGGCCAGCTCGAGGGGGTGCTCCACGTTGCCCGCCGCCGTCCGGGAGTCCAGGAGCTCGAAGTGCTGGAAGACCATCCCGATGGAGCGCCGGGCCTCGCGCACCCGGTCGGCGGGCAGCTCGGTGAGCACCTGCCCGTCCACGGTCACCGACCCCGACGTCGGGCGCTCGAGCAGGTTGACCAGGCGCACCAGCGTGCTCTTGCCCGACCCGCTCGGGCCGACCACGCCGGCGAACTCACCGGCCTCCACCCGCAGGCTGACCCCGTCCACGGCGACGACCTCGCCGGCCCGGCCCCGGGCGGGGAACACCTTGCGGACGTCGTGCAGTTCGATCACGGGAGCGGGTCCTCGGGGAGCGGGTCGGGCCGGGCAGGTCTGCGCGGTCGCGCAGGGGCTCGGCGCGACGGCGCCCGGCCCCGGCGGGTGGGGCGGCGCAGGGACGTCAGCGACAGAGGCAGCTGGCGGTGCCGGCCAGGTCGACGGCGCGGTCGCTCGTCAGGGTCAGCCGGGCCACCCCGCCATGCTCCCCCACCACCGGGCCCGCAACAAATCCCACCGGATTGGTGTGGATCACACCGGCGGCCGCCGACCGTCGTCCCGCGCTCCGCCGGCCGCCGCCCGGCCCGCGTGGCGGCCTGGGGAGCACGGAACGACACCGGGCCCCTGCACCGCGCACACGTCGCACGGCGACTCGGGGCGTTCCGGACGGGCACGCACCGGAACCGGCCCGGCCCGGGGGGTGCGGGTGCAGGCTGGTGCCCTCTGGATCGCACTCCGGGAGGAGCAGTCATGCCACCCCTGATCGACCTGGACAGCGCCGCCCCGTCCGCGCCGCGGGTGCGCGCGTCGGACGCCGACCGGCTGGCCACCGTCGGACGGCTGCAGGACGCGGTGGCCCGCGGCCTGCTCACCCCCGACGAGGGCAGCGAGCGGATGGCCGACGCCTTCGCCGCCGTCCACCGGACCGACCTCGACCCGCTGACCGAGGACCTCCCGCCGGCGGAGCCCGAGCGCACGGCGCCGGGCTGGCGGTCGCTCGGGGCGCTCGCGGTCGAGCAGGTGCGGGCCTCCCTGACCACCGCCGCCACCGGCCGGCTCCGGGTGCGCCGCCTGGCGGCCGTGCTCGTCGCCGTCGCCGTGTTCCTGGTCCTCGTCGGCGCCCTGACCGGGGCGGCGCTGGCCGACGGCGGCGGCGGTGGTGGCGGTGGAGGTGGAGGTGGAGGTGGCGACGGCTGGCACGAGCACTGGGACGACGACTGGCACGACCACGACGACTGGGACGACTGAGCCGATCGGCGTCACCGGGGGAAGTCGGTGCTGCGGCTGACCTCCTCCCACGCGTCCAGCTCCTCCCGCAGGGAGTCCAGCGCCGCGCGGATCCCATCCGAGGCGTCGTTGCCCAGCACGAGCAGGTAGGGCGCCCTGCCCGAGTCGACGACGTCGACCAGCGCGGCCGCCGCCCGGGCCGGGTCCCCCGGTTGCCGGCCGTGCCCGGTGTCGCGGTCCTTGCGGCGCCGGCCGGCGGTGTCGGCGTAGTCGGCGATCGGCGTCTGCGCCTGGGTGAGCGACCGGCCGGCGAAGTCGGTGCGGAAGCCCCCGGGCTCGACGGTCATGGCGGTGATGCCGAGCGGGCCGACCTCCTTGCGCAGCGACAGCGTCAGCGCCTCGATCGCCGCCTTGACCGCCGAGTAGTAGCCCGACCCCTCGGGGCAGATCCGCGCGCCGATCGAGGAGAGGTTCACGATCGTCCCGGAGCGGCGGCTGCGCATACCGGGCAGGACGGCCTTGACGGTGCGGACCGTGCCGAAGACGTGCGTGTCGAACAGCTGCCGGACCGGGCCGTCCTCCCCCTCCTCGACGGCGGCCCGGTACCCGTAGCCGGCGTTGTTGACCAGGACGTCGACGCCGCCGAAGCGCGCCTCGGCCGCGGCCACCGCCGCGGCGACCTGCTCGTCGCTGGTCATGTCCAGGGCGACGGCCAGCGCGGTCCCCGGGTACGCGTCGGCCAGGTCCTGGACGGTCGCGACGTCCCGGGCCGTCACGACGACGTTGCGTCCGCGCTCCAGCGCCGTCTCGGCGAAGGCCCGGCCGAGCCCGGTCGAGCAGCCGGTGATCAGCCAGGTGCGCATCTCGTGGTCTCCCATGCCCCGGTCATGCCACCGGGATCCGCCGGCCGAACATCCGGGGCCTCGACGGACGTGCGGCTGCGACGTGCCCTCACAGCGGCACGGGCCCGGAGCGGGGCCCGTCGCGCCGTGCTGTCGCTGCGGTCCGTCCGGCGATCCGCTGCCGAGGACGTCGCGGGCCGGCCCGGTGCCGGTCGGGACAGCAGCTGGAGGCGCCATAGCCTGGCTGCGTGCCCGACTGGTCCCCGCGTCGCCGCGTGCCGTACTCGCGTCTCCCGGAGCGGGCCTGGCGTGCGGTCGCGGGGAACGACCCGCCGACCGCGCCGATCGGCCTGCGCGCCCAGGCCAGCCGGATGGACGACCTCACCGCGCACGCCGCGCTGGGTCTGGCCCTGCGCATCGGGGCGTCCATGCTCGCCATCGGGGCGCCCTCCGCCGACGTGACCGCGACGATGCTGCGGGTCACCGCCGCCTACGGGCTGACCAGCTGCCAGGTCGACATCACCTTCACCTCCATCACGGTCAGCTTCGACCGGGAGGACGCCGTACCGCTCACCGCGATGCGGATCGTGCGGATGACCAGGGCCGACTACACCCGTCTGCAGGGCATCACCGACCTGGCCCGGGCGATCGGCGCGGGCGACCTCGACGTCGAGGAGGCACACCGCCGCCTGGACGGGGTGGTCGCCGCGCCCGCCACGTACCGCCGGACCGTGAACGCCCTGGCCTGGGCCGGGGTGGCCGGCTGCTTCGGCATCGTCCTCGGCGGCGGGTGGCGGGAGGCCCTCCTCGCAGCACTCACCACCGCCCTCATCGAGCAGGTGCTGCGCGTGCTCAACCGGCGCAGCCTGCCGGTCTTCTTCCAGCAGGTGGTCGGGGCCGCGCTGGCGACCGGGGTCGCCGTCCTGCTGCTCGCCTGGGACGTCGACGTCCGGACCTCCCTGGTCGTCGCCGCGGGCATCGTCGTCCTGCTGGCCGGGCTCTCCCTGGTCAGCGCCGCGCAGGACGCGATCAGCGGGTTCCCGGTGACCGCGGGAGCGCGGGCCTTCGAGGTGGTGACGCTGACCGCGGGCATCGTCGTGGGCATCGCCGGCGTGCTCGACCTCGCCCAGCGCGCGCAGCTCCCGCTGACCGTCGTCACCACCGCGCCCGTCCCGGTGCCCGTTCCCGTCGCGCTGGCCGCCTCGGCCGGGATCGCCGGCTTCTGGGCCCTCGCCAGTCATGCCCGGCCGCACGCCGTCGGCCTCGCCGCGATCGCCGGAGCACTGGCCTGGACGACGTTCTGGACGCTCAGCGCACTGGGGGCCGGCGCTCCGCTGGCCAGTGGGGTCGCGGCCGTCGTCATCGGGTTCGTCGGAGAGGTGCTGACCCAGCGGCTGCGGGTCCCCCCGCAGCTCGTGGCCGTCTGCGGCATCGTGCCGCTGCTGCCGGGGCTGGCGATCTACCACGGCCTGTTCCGGATCGTCGTCGACGCCGACATCGACGGCGGGCTGGCCGCCCTCGTCGGGGCGCTGGCCGTCGGTCTCGCGCTCGCCGCCGGCGTCACGCTGGGCGAGTACCTCGGCCGGCCGGTCAGCGGCGAGCGGGACCGCTTCGACGAACGGGTCCGCCGGCGGGCCATGACCACCGACTAGCAGCGACCACCGACCGGCTGCGCACCGGTCCGGCTCCGCAGCCGGGTCAGCGGAAGACGACGGTGCTGTGCCCGTTGAGCAGCACGCGCCCCTCGCTGTGCCACCGGACGGCGCGCGAGAGCGCCAGCGCCTCGGCGTCCTGGCCGACGGTGGCCAGCGCGCGCGGGTCGTGGGTGTGGTCGATGCGGATGACCTCCTGCTCGATGATCGGCCCCTCGTCCAGGTCCGGCGTCACGTAGTGGGCGGTCGCGCCGACCAGCTTCACGCCGCGGTCGAAGGCCTGGTGGTAGGGCTTGGCGCCCTTGAACCCCGGCAGGAACGAGTGGTGGATGTTGATCGCCCGGCCGTGCAGGGCGGAGCAGGTCTCGTCGGAGAGCACCTGCATGTAGCGCGCGAGCACGACCAGGTCGGCGCGGTGCTCGTCGACCAGCTCGAGCAGCCGCGCCTCGGCCTCGCGCTTGGTCGCCGGCGTCACGGGCACATGGTGGAAGGGCAGGCCGGCCGCCTCCGCCATCGGGCGCAGGTCCTCGTGGTTGGAGACGACGGCGACGAGCTCGGCGCCGAGGGTGCCGGCCCGCCAGCGGAAGACCAGGTCGTTGAGGCAGTGGCCGAGCTTGGACACCATCACCAGCACGCGCTGGGGCTCCTCGCCGGTGACGTCGAAGCTCATGCCGAACTCGTCGGCCACCGCACGGAACTCGGTGGTCAGGCGTTCGGCGTCGGTCTCCTGCGAGCAGACGAACGCCGTCCGCAGGAACAGCTGGCCCCGGACGGCGTCGTCGAACTGCTGGTGCTCGACGATGTCGCAGCCGTGCTCGAACAGGAACGAGCTGACCGCGTGCACGATGCCCGGACGCTCCCGGCAGCTGAGCGTGAGGGTGTAGGAGTGGGACACGGGTGCCTCCTCAGCACTCGACGATGTTGAGCGCCAGCCCGCCACGGGCGGTCTCCTTGTACTTGTCCTTCATGTCCGCGCCGGTCTCGCGCATGGTCTTGATCGCCTTGTCCAGCGGGACGTGGTGCCGGCCGTCGCCGCGGACGGCCATGCGCGCCGCGGTGATGGCCTTGACCGAGCCGACGGCGTTGCGCTCGATGCAGGGGATCTGGACCAGCCCCCCGACGGGGTCGCAGGTGAGGCCGAGGTTGTGCTCGATGCCGATCTCGGCGGCGTTCTCCACCTGCTCCGGCGTCCCGCCGAGGACCTCGGCCAGGCCGGCGGCGGCCATGGAGCAGGCCGAGCCCACCTCGCCCTGGCAGCCGACCTCCGCGCCGGAGATGGAGGCGTTCTCCTTGAACAGCAGGCCGATCGCGGCGGCGGTCAGCAGGAACCGGACCACGCCGTCCTCGGAGCAGGTGTCGACGAAGTCCCGGTAGTAGTGCAGGACCGCCGGCACGATCCCGGCGGCACCGTTGGTCGGCGCGGTCACCACCCGCCCGCCGGCGGCGTTCTCCTCGTTCACGGCCAGGGCGTAGAGGGTGACCCACTCCATGGCGCGCAGGGGGTCGGCCTCGTCCGGGTGCTCCTCCAGGTGGGCGCGCAGCGCGGCCGCCCGCCGGCGCACCCTGAGGCCGCCGGGGAGGACGCCGGTGGTCCGGGTCCCGCGCTCGACGCACTCCTGCATCACCGCCCAGACGTGCAGGAGACCGGCGCGGACCTCGGCCTCGCTGCGCCAGGACAGCTCGTTGGCCAGCACCACGTCGCTGATCCGCAGGCCGGTCTCCCGGGTGCGCGCCAGCAGCTCCTCGCCGGTGCGGAACGGGTAGCGCACCGGCGTGGCGTCCTCGACGACCACCGGGTTGCCGGCCTCGTCCTCGTCGAGGACGAACCCGCCGCCCACCGAGTAGTACTCGCGGCGGCACAGCTGCGCCCCGTCGGCGTCGACGGCCACGAAGAGCATCCCGTTGCTGTGGAAGTCCAGCCGCCTGCGCCGGTGGAGGACGACGTCGTCGTCCACCGAGAACGCGATCGGGTGCTCGCCGGCCAGCCGGAGCCCGCCCTCCCGGCGGATGGCCTCGACCCGGGGGCCGGCCGCGACGGGGTCGACGAGGTCGGGCTGCTCGCCCTCCAGCCCGAGGACGACGGCCTTGACGCTGCCGTGCCCGTGCCCCGTGGCCCCGAGGGAACCGAACAGCTCGCACCGGACGCCGGCCACCCGGCCGAGGACCCCCTCCTCCCGCAGGCGGGAGACGAAGGTGGCCGCGGCCCGCATGGGGCCGACGGTGTGCGAGCTGGACGGGCCGATGCCCACCTTGAACAGGTCGAAGGCGCTGATCGTCACCGGGCCTCCCCTTCCTGCGGATGACCGGAACCCACCGCAGGTGCAGGTACACAGTTGGTATATCAGAGGTAGGGTGAAGGTATGTCGATCCCTCTGAGGAGGCAAGGCCCCGGGGCCGTCAACCTCTACGATCTGCTCGTGACCCTCGCACCGCTCGAGCTCGACGCGTCCGCCAGCTCCCTGGCGGACAAGGCCTACGTGGCGATCAGGGACCGGCTGATCATGCTGGCGATCCGTCCGGGGGACCCGATCGACGACGACGAGCTGGCCGGGGAGCTCGGCGTGGGCCGGACACCGGTGCGCGAGGCCCTGAAGCGGCTGGAGGGCGACCGGCTGGTCGTGTCCTACCCGCGGCGGGGGACGTTCGCGACCGGTGTGGACATCTCCGACCTGGCCCACATCTCCGAGATCCGTGCCCAGCTGGAGCCGCTGGCCGCCCGCCGGGCCGCCGAGCGGGCCGCCCGCATGGGCTCCGCCGAGCTCGAGGAGCTGGCCACGGGGATCGAGCAGCTGGACGTCACCGCGATCGACCGCACCGAGCTGATGCGCTGGGACCTCGCCGTGCACCGCGCCATCTACCGGGCGGCCGGCAACCCCCACCTCGAGGACGTCCTCATCCGCTACGACAACCTGGCCACGCGGATCTTCTGCCTGTTCCTGGACCGCCTGCCCACGGTGGACGAGCACGTCGGCGAGCACGTGGAGCTGCTGCGGGCGATCGCCGCCGGCGACGCCGACCGGGCCGACGACCTCGCCCGCGAGCACGTCCTCGGCTTCGAGCGGGCGATCCGCGCGGTGATCTGAGGGGACGAGCAGCCGGTCACACGGGGCCGACGGCGTCCACCTCGGCCAGGCCCGGCGGGCGCGAGCCCGGCCGGGTGGACTCCCCGCCGACGTCGATCAGGTCGGCCCCTCGGCCGCCAGGGTGCGCCCGTGCGCCCCGCCCGGTCGAGGCGGTCGAAGACGCGCGCAGCGCTGCGTGCACTCGTCGTGGGCCGGCCCGGTGCCGGGCCACGACGAGTGCACGAACCGTCTGCATCCGTCGAACGCACGGGCTGCGGTCAGGCACTAGCCGCGGATGCGGGCCATCTCGGGGTCGACCAGCGGCTCGGCGGCGACGGTGGCCGCGATCCGGGTGCCGAAGTACTCGATCTCCACCGGCGTGCCGACGGTCGCCGAGGCGGGCAGCCAGGCGTAGGCGATCGGCCGGCCGACGGTGTGGCCGAAGGCCGCGCTGGTGACGTAGCCGGCCGGGCGGCCGTCGACGAGGACCGGCTCGTGGCCGAGGACGACGCTGCGGCCGTCGTCGACCGTGAGGCAGGACAGCCGGCGGCTGACGGTGGCGTCGCTGCGGTCGGCGAGGGCCCGGCTGCCCACGAAGCCGCCCTTCTGCCTGCGGACGGCGAAGCCCAGACCCGCCTCGTAGGGGTCGTGCTCGGTGGTCATGTCGTGGCCCCAGGCGCGGTACCCCTTCTCCAGCCGCAGGCTGTTGAAGGCCGCCCGGCCGGCGGCGATGACACCCAGGTCCTGGCCGGCGCGCCACAGCACGTCCCACAGCCGCCGGCCGTTGTCGGCGCTGGTGTAGATCTCCCAGCCCAGCTCGCCGACGTAGGACAGCCGCATCGCCGTCACCGGGACCCCCCCGATCCGAGCCCGCTTGGCGCGGAAGTACCTCAGCCCGGCGTTGGAGAAGTCGTCGGCGCTGAGCCGCTGGACCAGGTCCCGGGCCCGCGGACCCCACAGCCCGATGCAGCATGTCCCGCCGGTGACGTCCCGGATCTGCACGGTGCCGTCCTCCGGCGCCTCGCGCCGCAGGTGGTCGTGGTCGAGCGGGCCGTTGGCCCCGATCTGGAACAGCTGCTCACCGAGCCGGGCCACGGTCAGGTCGCTGCGGATGCCGCCGGCCTCGTCCAGGGCCAGGGTGTAGGTGACCGACCCGACCGACTTGTCCATCTCCCCCGTCGTCAGTCGCTGGAGCAGGTCGAGGGCGCCGGGGCCGCTGACCTCGAGCCGCTTGAGGGGGGTCATGTCGTACATCGCGACGGCGGTGCGGGTCCGCCACGCCTCGGCCGCCGCGATCGGGGACCAGAACTGCCCAGCCCACGCGTCGCGCTCCGGCGGCACCCACTCCGCGGGCAGCTCGTCCACGAGGGCGGCGTTGGCCTCGTACCAGTGCGGCCGTTCCCAGCCGGCGGCCTCCAGGAAGACCGCGCCCAGCTCCTGCTGCCGGGCGTGGAAGGGGCTCACCCGCAGGTCGCGCGGGGACAGCCGCGGCTGCAGCGGGTGGATCACGTCGTAGACCTCGACGAAGTTCTGCTGCGAGGTCTCGCTGACGTACTCCGGCGCGAGCTGGACCTCCTCGAAGCGGTGGACGTCGCAGCCGTGCAGGTCGACCTCGCTGCGCCCGTCGACGAGCAGCTGGGCCACCGCCCTGGCCACCCCGGCGGAGTGGGTCACCCAGACCGCCTCGGCGATCCAGAAGCCCTTGACGTCGGCGGACTCCCCGACCAGCGGACCGCCGTCGGGGGTGAAGGAGAAGACGCCGTTGAAGCCGGTGTCGATCTTCGAGGACCGCAGGGAGGGCAGCAGCAGCTGGCTCTCCTCCCACTGGGCGGCGAAGTCCTCCTCGGTGAAGGGCAGCATCGAGGGCATCGACTCCTCCCGGACGCCGTCCCCCTGCGGCAGCTCGCGCAGGTCCACCGGCATGGGCCGGTGGGCGTAGGAGCCGATGCCCAGGGTGTCGCCGCGCTCCCGGTAGTACAGGTCCTGGTCCTGGTGCCGCAGGATCGGCAGGCCGGCCTCGGTGAGCTCGGTGTTGCGGCCGACCAGGTCCGGCACCTGGCCGGTCCAGACGAACTGGTGGGCCAGCGGCAGCAGGGGCACGTCCATGCCGACCATGGCCCCGAGCTCCTGCCCCCAGAAGCCGGCGCAGGACACCACGACGTCCGCGGGGAGGACGCCGTCGGGGGTGCGGACGCCGGTCACCCGGCCACCGGTCTGCTCGATGCCCGTCACGCGGGTCGAGCCCTGGAACCGCGCACCGCGCGCCTCGGCGCGGCGGGCCAGCGCGACGACCGCCCGCGAGGCCTTGGCCAGGCCGTCGGAGGGGATGTGCAGCCCGCCGAGGATGCGGTCGCGGTCGACCAGCGGGTGCAGCCGCACGCACTCGTCGACGTCGACGACCTGCGCCTCGACGCCCCAGGAGGTGGCCCAGCCCTGCTTGCGGTGCAGGTCGGCCAGCCGCTCCGGTGTGGCGGCGACCTCGAGGCCGCCGACCTGGTTGAAGCACCAGGCGCCGTCGACGTCGATGCCCAGGAACTTCTCGACCGTGTAGCTGGCGAAGGCCGTCATGGTCTTGGAGGCGTTGGTCTGGAAGACCAGCCCCGGCGCGTGCGAGGTGGAGCCCCCGGTCAGCGGGAGGGGCCCCTGGTCGACCACGGTGACGCGGTCCCAGCCACGGGCGGTCAGCTCGTCGGCCAGGTTGGCCCCGACGATCCCCGCTCCGATGATGACCACACGTGGGGTGGTGGACATTGCTGCTCCTGTTGGTCTGGGTCGGCCCCTCTGCAGGGTCCCGCCGCGAGCCTGCGAGGGGCGGGGGGCAGAGGGGTCCTCCATCAGCGGTCGTGGGTGGTGGTGGTGGTGGTGGTGGTGAACTCGAGGGCCGCGTCGAGCAGCCAGTCGGCCAGGTAGCCGGCGAAGGAGGACCGGACGAGGACGAGGACGTCGTCGCCGGTGTCGGAGAGGGCCAGCAGGACGACGCCGGCCTGTCCGAGCCTCGTCTGCGCGCTGCTCCCCCGGCCGAACACGCGGGGGTGCAGGTCGATCGAGCAGCCCTTGGCCAGGACGTCGCGCACCCGTGCACCGGTCAGCCGCAGGCCGATCCGCTGGGCGGAGACGTCCGCCGCGGTCCCGCCCAGGGGCAGCACGGCGGCGCGGACCCGGGTCTCGAGCTGCTCGGGCGCCTCGGTGGTGCTGGTGATCAGCCACTCGTCCGGGCCGAGCCACACGGCCCGCCCGACCTCCGTCGGGACCCAGGTGTTGGGTGTCGTCGGCAGGTCGACGCCCAGCGCCGCGGACGCCTGCGCGCCGACGGTGCCGAGGCGGACGTCGACCATCGCGACGAACGGCTCGACGGCGATGCCGACGGTCTCGGGCAGCTGCTCGAAGGTGGGGATCCAGGCCTCGAGCGGGTGGGTGCGCAGCAGCTCAGCCATCGCGACGGGCTCCTTCGGGGTCGACCAGCACCGACCCGGTGACCTCGACCGGGACGAGGGTGCCGTTGACGGGGACGTGCACGGTGTCGCCGATGCGCTCCCGGCCGCCCTTGACCAGCGCGAGGGCGAAGGGGCGGGCGAGCTCGGCGCTGCGGTAGCTGGAGGTGACGTGGCCGAGCATCGGGACCGGCGGGGGCGGCAGCTGGCCGTCGGCGGCGAACTCGACGATCTGCGACCCCTCGGGCAGCACGGTCTGCCGGTCCACCGGCAGCAGCCCGACCAGCTGCTTGCGCAGCGGGTCCTGGTTCGCCACGCGGGCGAAGGAGCGCTTGCCGACGAAGTCGGGCTTCTTCTTCGACACCGCCCACGCCATGCCGAGGTCCTGCGGGGTGACCGTGCCGTCGGTGTCCTGCCCGATGATCGGGTAGCCCTTCTCCGCGCGCAGGACGTGCATGGCCTCCGTGCCGTAGGGCGTGATGCCGTACGGGCGGCCGGCCTCGAGCAGCCGCTGCCACACCGCGACCGCGTACCACGGGTTGACGTAGACCTCGAAGGCCAGCTCGCCGGAGAAGCTGATGCGCGCCAGCCGGACCGGCACGCCGCCGAGCGTGGTGTCCCGCCAGGTCATGAACGGGAAGGCCTCGTTGGAGACGTCCACCTCGGGGAAGACGGCGCCGACGACGTCCCGGGAACGGGGGCCGACGACGGGGACGGTGACCCACTGCTCGGTGACCGAGGTGCAGGACACCCGGAGGTCCGGCCACTCGGTCTGGGCCCACTCCTCCATCCAGTCGAGGATCTTCGCCGCGCCGCCGGTGGTGGTCAGGACGAGGAAGCGGTCCTCGGCCAGCCGCAGGACGGTGCCGTCGTCGATGACCATGCCGTCGACACCGCACATGACCCCGTACCGGACCGACCCGACCTTCAGGCTGCTCATCAGGTTGGTGTAGAGCCGGTCCAGCAGGACGGCGGCGTCGGGCCCCTGGACGTCGATCTTGCCGAGGGTGGAGCCGTCGAGGATCCCCACCCCGGTGCGGGCCGCGGCGCACTCGCGCAGGACCGCCGCCTCCATGTCCTCGCCGGGCCGCGGGTAGTAGCGGGGCCGCTTCCACTGGCCGACGTCCTCGAAGACCGCCCCGGCCGCGACGTGCCAGTCGTGCAGGGCGGTGACCCGCTCGGGGTCGAAGAGCCGACCGCGGTCGCGGCCGGCCAGCGCGGCGAAGGCGACGGGGGTGTAGGGCGGCCGGAACGTCGTCGTCCCGGTGTCCTGCACCGGCACACCCAGGAGCTCGGCGACGATCCCCGAGGTGAGGACGCCGGAGGTCTTGCCCTGGTCGTGCGCCGTCCCGATGGTCGTGTACCGCTTGACGTGCTCGATGGAGCGCAGGCCGGCGCCGACCGCGCGGGTGATGTCGGCGACGGTGGCGTCGCGCTGCAGGTCGACGAAGGAGGTGCTGCCCTCGGTGCCGGAGGTGTCCGGCACCCGCCACAGCACCAGCGGCGCGGTCGGGACGACGGGCTCCGGGGCGGCGGGCAGCCGATCGTCGTCCGCCGGCTCCAGGGCCAGGGCGGAGAGGGCCGCTCGGGCCACCCGCTGCCCGTCGGCCAGGCAGCCGGCCAGGTCGAGCACCCCGGCGGCCGACCCGGCGACGGCCAGGCCGTCGAGGTCCTCGCCCGGGACGAAGGCGCCGAGGGCCTCGTCGTAGCGCAGCCGGCCGCGGGCCTGGCTGAACAGGTGCACCGCGGGGTTCCAGCCCCCGCTGACCAGCAGCACGTCGCAGGCGATCGCGCTGCTCGCGCCGACCTCGCCGTCGGCGAACGGGGCGACGAGGGCGTGCGTGACCCGCTCGACGCCCTGCGTGCCCGTCACGACCGCGCCGGCCAGGACGCGGATCCCCGCCTGCTCGCACTCCTCGCGGCGGGCGGAGCCCTCCGGGCGGGCGTCGACCACCGCCTGCACCCGCACACCGGCGCGGGACAGGTCCAGCGCCGCGTCGTAGGCGCTGTCGTTGGTGGTGAAGACGACGGCCTCGCGGCCGGGCAGCACGCCGTAGCGGTGCAGGAACGTCCGCGCGGCGCCGGCGAGCAGGATCCCGGGGCGGTCGTTGTCGGGGAACACGACCGGGCGCTCGTGGGCTCCGGTCGCCACGACGACCGACCGCGCCCGGATGCGCCAGACCCGCTGCCGTGACACGTGCTTGGGCGCGGCCGCACCGAGGTGGTCGGTGCGCCGCTCGAGGGCGAGGACGAAGCCGTCGTCGTAGCTGCCGAAGGCGGTGGTGCGCTGCAGGTGCAGCACCTCGGGGTGGCGGGCCAGTTCCGCGACCGCGTCGGCCACCCAGTCCGGCGCCGGGACACCGTCGAGCCGGTCGGTGCCCGACAGCAGGGAGCCCCCGGCCTCGGACTGCTCGTCGACCAGGGCCACGCGGGCACCGGCCCGGGCGGCGCTGAGCGCGGCGGTCAGCCCCGCCGGTCCGGCGCCCACGACCAGCACGTCGACGTGGGCGTGGACGGCGTCGTAGCGCGCGGAGTCCGGGACGTCGGCCAGCCGGCCCTGCCCCGGCAGGCCGTGGGCGACCAGACCGTCGAACAGCTCGACGGTGGTGGCCAGCAGCATCGGCTCGGGGAAGGGCTCCTCGACCTGGACCAGGCCGCCGGGGTCCTCGGCCCAGGCCGCGGCGATCCCGCGCGGCCGGCCGAGCCTGATGCTGGTGGCGACCTGGTGCCGGCCGGTGGCGAGCAGCGCCGAGGCCAGGGTGTCGCCGGGGTGCCCGGAGAGGGTCTGCCCGTCGAAGGTGAACTCGAGGGTGGTGGCGCGGTCGATGCGGCCGCCCTCGGGGGTGCGGAACGGACTGGTCACGGGGTCACCGGCTTCGGGTCATCGAGGCGGTAGACGCGCTCGAAGCGGTAGGTGGCGGTGTCGCGGATCGCGTTGAACCACCGGCGGCAGCCGGCGCTGTGGTTCCAACGCTCGGCGAAGCGGCCCTTGGGGTTGTCGCGGAAGAAGACGTAGTGCGCCCACTGCTCGTCGGAGAGCTCGCCGGGGCTGTCCGGGTAGGGGACGTGGGCCTGGCCGCCGTAGGAGAACTCGACCTCCTCGCGGGGGCCGCACCACGGGCACGGGATGAGTTGCACGGGGACTCCCTGGGTCAGTGGGCGACGGCGGCGGCGCCGTGCTCGTCGACGAGTGCGCCGGTGACGAAGCGGTCGAGGCTGAACGGCGCCACGGTCGGGTGGGGCTCGCCGGAGGCGATGGTGGCGGCCAGGGCCCAGCCGATGCCGGGGGTGGCCTTGAACCCCCCGGTGCCCCAGCCGCAGTTGAGGTAGAGGTTGGCGTAGGGCGTGCGGCCCACGATCGGCGAGGCGTCGGGGCTGGTGTCGACGATGCCGCCCCAGGTGCGCAGCAGGTGGGCCCGCGCGAACACGGGGAACAGCTCCACGGCGGCGGCCATCTGCCGCTCGATGACGTGGAACGCCCCGCGCTGGCCGTAGCCGTTGTAGGAGTCGACGCCGGCGCCCATGACCAGCTCGCCCTTGTGCGCCTGCGAGACGTACACGTGCACGGCGTTGGACATGACCACGGTGGGGTGCACCGGCTCGAGCAGCTCGGAGACCAGCGCCTGCAGCGGGTGGCTCTGCACCGGCACGCGGATGCCCAGCATGTCGGTCAGCACCGAGGTGTGGCCGGCCGCGCACAGCGCGACGGTGCCGGCGGCGATGGTGCCGCGGCTGGTCTGCACGCCGGTGACCCGGTCGCCGTCGGTGGTGAACCCCGTGACCTCGCAGTCCTGGATGAGGTCGACGCCGGCCTGGTCGGCCCGGCGGGCGAAGCCCCAGGCCACGTAGTCGTGCTTGGCGATGCCGGCGCGCGGCTGGTAGGTCGCCCCCAGGACGGGGTACCGGATGTCGCCCGACGTGTTGACGATCGGGCAGACCTTGCGGACCTCGTCGGGCTCCAGCCACTCCGCGTCGACGCCGTTGAGCTTGTTGGCCTCGACGCGGCGCACGCTGTCCCGGACGTCCTGCAGGGTGTGGGCGAGGTTGAGCACGCCGCGCTGGCTGAACAGGATCGGGTAGTCGAGGTCCTCCTCCAGCCCCTCCCACAGCTGGAGCGCGTGCTCGTAGATGGCCGAGCTCTCGTCCCACAGGTAGTTGGACCGGATGATCGTGGTGTTGCGGGCCATGTTGCCGCCGGCCAGCCAGCCCTTCTCCAGCACCGCGACGTTCGTGATGCCGTGGTTCTCGGCGAGGTAGTGGGCGGTGGCCAGGCCGTGGCCGCCGCCGCCGACGATCACCACGTCGTAGGAACGCCTCGGCTCCGCGTCGCGCCACAGGGCGTCCGGGTGGTCCGGCAGGTCGGCGCCGGGGGTGCGGGGACTCATCGGCCGGCCTCCGTCAGGTCGGGGTAGAGCGGGTGGCGGTCGGCGAGCCGGGTGACCCGCGCGCGCAGGCCGGGGAGCTCGTCGTCCCCGGTCGAGGGGCGGAGCGCGGCCGCGATCACGTCGGAGACCTCGGCGAAGTCGTCGACGTCGAAGCCGCGGGCGGCCAGCGCCGGGGTGCCGATCCGCACGCCGGAGCTGACCATCGGCGGGCGGGGGTCGAAGGGCACGGCGTTGCGGTTCACGGTGATCCCGACGGCGTCCAGCCGGTCCTCGGCCTGCCGGCCGTCGAGGGTCGACTCCCGCAGGTCGACGAGGACCAGGTGGACGTCGGTGCCGCCGCTGACCACGTCGATGCCCGCGGCGCGCGAGTCGGGGGCCAGCAACCGGTCGGCGAGGACCCGGGCGCCGGCGAGGGTGCGCTCCTGGCGCTCGCGGAAGGCCGGCTCGCCGGCCAGCTTGAAGGCCACCGCCTTGGCGGCGATCACGTGCTCGAGCGGCCCACCCTGCTGGCCGGGGAACACCGACGAGTTGAACTTCTTGGCCAGGTCGGCGGTGGCCAGGATGACCCCACCGCGTGGCCCGCCCAGGGTCTTGTGGGTGGTCGAGGTGACCACGTGCGCGTGGGGCACCGGCGAGGGGTGCAGCCCCGCGGCGACGAGCCCGGCGAAGTGCGCCATGTCGACCATCAGGTAGGCGCCGACCTCGTCGGCGATCCGGCGGAACTCGGCGAAGTCGAGGTGCCGGGGGTAGGCCGACCAGCCCGCGACGATGAGCCTGGGCCGCCGCTCCCGCGCCAGCTCCTCCACCTCGGCCATGTCGACCCGGTGGTCCTCGCGGCCCACGTGGTAGGCGGCGACGTCGTAGAGCTTGCCGGAGAAGTTGAGCTTCATCCCGTGGGTCAGGTGACCGCCGTGGGCGAGGTCCAGACCGAGGATGGTGTCGCCCGGGTCGAGCAGGGCGGCCATCGCCGCGGCGTTGGCCTGCGCGCCCGAGTGCGGCTGGACGTTGGCGTACTCGGCACCGAAGAGGGCCGTCAGCCGGTCGATGGCCAGCTGCTCGATGACGTCGACGTGCTCGCAGCCGCCGTAGTAGCGCCGGCCCGGGTACCCCTCGGCGTACTTGTTGGTCAGCACCGACCCCTGGGCCTGCATGACCGCGACGGGTGCGGAGTTCTCGCTGGCGATCATCTCCAGCGTGGTCTGCTGCCGGGTCAGCTCGGCGGAGATCGCCGCGCAGACCTCGGGGTCGGTGTCTCCCAGCGATCGGTCGAGCACACGGTCCGGAGCGGCTTCCAGCTGGACGACCATGCCGGGGTCCCTTCTGTCATGAATCCGTGCCGGGGACTGGTATATCAGTCGTGCAACACCGTAGGGTGGGTGCTCGCAGGGGTCAAGGGGTCCGGCGGGAGCGATGTGCCGCAGACCTGCCGGAGCGCCACGCCGTCCCCCGGCCCGCCGCACGCCCGTCCCGAGGAGAGGTCCAGCGCCATGACACACGAGCGGAGGGCGTCGTCGCCGTCCGGGCCGGTCACCGAGAGGGCAGGACCGCCGCCGCGGAGGCGAGCCGTGTCCGGTGGGGCCTCCGGCGCGCCTCCGGGCGCGGGGTCGCCGCCTCCGGACGAGAGCCGGCCGGCGCGGCGGCGGTTCCGGGTCGCGCTGGAGCGGGCGCTGCGGGGCGTGAGCTACGAGGTCCTGCCGCTGCGCGGCGCCGAGGAGGCGGTCGTCGCGCACGTCCCCCGGACCGTCCCCCTCACCGTGACGGTGACGGAGGCCAAGGGCCTGACACCCACGCTGGAGCTGGCCGAGCGGCTGTCCGGACACGGGTTCGACACCACGCCGCACCTGGCCGCGCGGCTGGTCCGGGACGCCGCCCACCTGGCCGACGTCGTCGCCCGCCTGCGGGCCGCCGGCGTCGACGGCGTGTTCGTCGTCGGAGGGGACGCCGCCGAGCCCGCCGGCACGTTCCCCGACGCGCTCAGCCTGCTGGAGCAGCTGGAGACCGCCGGGCGGCCCTTCCGGCACGTGGGGATCGGCGGCTACCCCGAGGGGCACGGGCACATCGGCGCCGAGCTGATCGAGCAGGCGCTGGAGCGGAAGGCGCCGCACGCGACCTCCGTCATCACCCAGCTGTGCTTCCACCCGTCGACGACGACGGCATGGGCGCGCCGGGTCAGGGCGCGCGGCGTGGACCTGCCGATCCGGGTCGGGCTCCCCGGTGCGGTGACGCGCCAGAAGCTGGTGCGCATCTCGGCGGGGCTGGGGCTCGGGCAGTCCGCCCGCTTCCTGAGCAGGCAGCACAGCCTGTTCTGGCGGTTCTTCCTCCCCCACGGCTACCGGCCCGACCGCCTGGTCGAACGCCTCGCCCCCACCCTCGGGCAGCCGGGACACGGCCTGCAGGGCCTCCACCTCTTCACCTTCAACGAGGTGGCGAGGACGGAGGCGTGGCGGCAGACGTGGCTGGCCCGGCTGGCCGACGACCGCTGAACCGGCTCTGCCGGCCGGGTCCGGGCCGGACGCCCGGACCGGCCGTCGAGGACGGCCACGTCGTCGTCCGAGGCCGACGGCGCCGGGCGGGAGGGGGTCGTCCTCCCGCCCCGGTGCCGTCGGCAGCGGCTCAGCGCGCCAGGCGCTGGGTGAGCCACTCGTGGAAGGCGCCGATGTGGTGCTCGGAGGGCACGAGCACCCCGCCGTTGGCGTAGGCGCGGGAGGACATGGCCGGCTGGGTCCGCTCGCAGGCGGCGAAGTCCTGCTCGTTGACGCGGTGGAACAGCTCCACCGAGCGTGACACGTCCCGGCCGGACTCGATCACGTCGTGCGTGTACAGCCAGTCGCACTCCACGATCGTGCGGTCGGCCGAGACCGGGAACATGCGGTGGACGATGACGTGGTCGGGCACCAGGTTGACGAAGACCGTCGGCTTGACCGTGATCGCGTAGTAGCGGCGGTCCTGGTCCTCCTCGACGCCCGGGAGCCGGTCGAAACCCTCACTGCCGTCGACGGTGAAGCCCTTGACGTCGTCCCCGAACTCCGCGCCGTGGCCGACGAAGAACTGCGCCGCATAGCCGGCGGCGAACTCGGGGAGCACCTCGGTGAGCTCCGGGTGGATCGTCGCGCAGTGGTAGCACTCCATGAAGTTCTCGATGATGAGCTTCCAGTTCGCCTTCACGTCGTAGGTGACGCGGCGGCCCACGGACAGCGAGTCGATCCCGTAGTGGTCGATCGCCTCCACGCTCCCGAGGCGCTCGACGACGTCACCCACGACGTCGTCCTCGAAGGACGGCGGCTCCGTCGCCAGGCACACCCACGCGTACCCCAGCCACTCCCGCAACGCCACCGTGACCAGGCCGTACTCGACCCGGTCGATGTCGGGCATGTTCTTCAGGTTCGGCGCCGCGATCAGCTTGCCCTCGAGGTCGTAGGTCCACGCGTGGTACGGACACCGGAAGGCCCGGTTGGTCGCGCCCGACTCCTCCGTGCAGATCTGCGCACCGCGGTGCCGGCAGATGTTGAGGAACGCGCGCAGCTGACCGTCCCGGCCGCGGACCACGAGGACGCTCTCCCTGCCCACCTGCACCTTCTTGAACGAGCCGGGCTTGGCCAGGTCACTGGACCGCACGGTGCAGAACCACATGTCCTCGAAGACGCGGGACTGCTCCAGGGCGAAGACGGCGGGGTCGGTGTAGTAGTGGCCCGGCAGCGTGGAGATGAGGCTCGCGGGCTGTTCGGTGGTGGTCATACGGCACCTCGGGGTTCCGTCGGCGGTCTGCGGGACGCCGGACGTCGGACAACACAGGTCTGCGACTGGCCACGGTCGTCGTCCGCCGGCGAGCTCAGGACGACCGGTGTGTTTCACATTACAGAGCGCGTCGCGCTCTACGCAACAACCTGTGCTGCCACGAATCCCCCGCGCCAACCCCGGATACCGATCACCCCGTCAGCGGTGCGCGGGCACAGCGCGCACCCGACGCCGCCCCGTCGACGGCGCGGGCACGGACCGCGGACGGAAGGGGGCGGCGCCCCGCCGGGTCAGTGGGACTGCGCGAAGAAGCCCAGCCTCCGGCTCAGCTCCTCGGCGCCGGACTGCACCCGCCGGGCGAGCCTCGGGAAGTCCTCCTCGGCCAGGCGGAAGGACGGCCCGGACACGCTGAGGGCCGCGACCACGTCCCCGTCCGCGCCACGGACGGGTGCGGCGACGGCGGTGAGCCCGACCTCGTACTCCTCGACGGTGGAGCCCCAGCCCTGCTCCACGATCTGGTCCAGGTGCTGCCGCAGCACCTCGGGGTCGGTGATCGTGGCGGGGGCGTAGCGCGGCAGCTCGCGGGAGAGCACGTCCTTGCGGACGGCGTCGGGCGCGTGGGCGAGCAGCACCTTGCCGCTCGACGTCGCGTGCAGCGGGGTGCCCTGCCCCACCCAGTTGTGCGTGCTGAGTGCCGCGGGCCCGCGGACCTGGCTGACGTTGACCGCGCGGTCACCGTCGAGGATCGCGATGTTCACCGTCTCCTCGAGGTCGGCGGCCAGCGCCTCGCAGATCGGCCGCCCCTCGCGGGCGATGTCCAGCTGCGCGGCGGCCGCACCGGCCAGGCGCACGACACCGAAGCCCAGCCGGTACTTGCCCCGGTCGGCCAGCTGCTCCACGAAGCCCCGGCTCTCCAGCGCCGCGACCAGCCGGAAGGCCGTGGACTTGTGCACGCCGAGCTCGGCCGCCACCTCCGTGACGCCGGCCTCCCCCTGGGCCGCCAGGATCTCCAGGACGCTCAGTGCCCGGTCCACGGACTGGACGACGGCGACCGAGCTCCGCTCGGCGTTCTCTCCCTGGGGGCCACTCATGACCTCAGGGTAGGTGCCGGACGGTGGGGGTCGGCTCGCCTCTTGACCCGCCCGAGCGGGGCGACCATGCTGTTGCGTCATCAGCTTCATGTTGCGTCAACCGCAACGAGTGTCAGCCTGGAGCCCCCCATGATCCCGGTCTGCCCCACGACCGCGCTGCCGCCCGGCGAGGCGATCCGAGTCGCGGCCGACGAGCCCATCGCCGTCTTCAACGTCGACGGCGCCTTCTACGCGATCGACGACACGTGCACCCACCAGGACGCCTCACTGGCCGACGGCTGGCTGGACGGGTGCGCCGTCGAGTGCCCCCTGCACGCCTCGTGCTTCGACCTGCGCACCGGCGAGGTGTCCGGCCCGCCGGCCAGGACCGCGGTCCGCACGCACCGGGTCGTCGTCCGGGACGGCGTGGTCCACGTGCAGCCCGGGATCGCCGCGGACGATGCCGCGTGATCCCCACCGTCGCCGTCGTCGGGGCGTCCCTGGCCGGCCTGTCGGCGGCGCGCGCCCTCCGGGACCGGGCCTACGACGGCCGCATCGTGGTCATCGGCGACGAGGTGCACGCCCCCTACGACCGCCCGCCCCTGTCCAAGGGGTTCCTGGCGGGCACGGCGTCCCGGGACGACATCGCCCTGGGCGCACCCGACGACGAGGAGCTCGGCCTCGAGTGGCGACTGGGCACCGCGGCGGTCGGCGTGGACCGGCTCGGTCGCGCGGTGCTGCTGAGCGACGGCAGCGAGGTCCGGGCCGACGGCGTCGTCCTCGCCACCGGGGCCCGTGCCCGGCGCCTGCCGGGCAGCGCGCACCTCGCCGGGGTGCACGTGCTCCGCACCCTGGACGACGCCGTCGCCCTACGGGAGGACCTCGCCGCCGGCGGCCACCTGGTCGTGGTCGGCGCCGGCTTCATCGGGGCGGAGGTCGCCTCCACGGCCCGCGCGCTGGGGTGGGACGTCACGGTCGTCGAGAGCCAGCCCGTCCCGCTCGCCGGTCCGCTGGGCGCCGACATGGGCGCGGTCTGCGCCGGGCTGCACGGCGACTCCGGCACCCGCCTGCTGGTCGGCACCGGGGTCGCCGGACTGGTCGGCGACGGCAGGGTGGAGGCCGTCGACCTGACCGACGGCACGCGCCTGCCCGCCGACGTGGTGGTCGTGGGCATCGGCGCCGTCCCGAACGTCGAGTGGCTGGCCCACTCGGGCGTGGCCCTCGGCGACGGCGTCCTCACCGACGCGCGCTGCGCCACCACCGTCCCGGGCGTGGTGGCCGTCGGCGACTGCGCCGCGGCGTGGTCCCCCGCCGCGCAGCGGCACGTCCGCGTCGAGCACTGGACCCACGCGCTGGAGCAGCCGGCGGCCGCGGTCGCCACCCTGCTGGGCGACGGGGAGCCCCCGCCCGCCCCGGTCCCCTACTTCTGGTCCGACCAGTACGGCGCCCGCATCCAGTTCGCCGGGTCCCGCCGCGAGGGCGACGTCCCCCGCGTGGTGGAGGGCAGCTGCGCCGACCGCAGCTTCCTGGCGGTCTACGAGCGCGACGGGCAGCCCGTCGCCGTCCTCGGGATGGACCAGCCCCGCCTGTTCACCCGGTGGCGCCGGCACCTGCGCTCGGCGGTGCCGTCACCGTCCTGACCTCCTGACCGGTGCGACGGCAGCGTGGCCCACCCCGGTACCGGAGCTGCCGCTCCGGTACCGGGGTCCCCACCTCCGGCCGGTCCCCGGCAGGGACCCGTCAGTCGCGCGGGTCCTGCGGGCGACCGATGGGCTGCGCCGCCGGCTGACTCGGCGCGGGGACGGACGGGCTCCCCTCCTGCACCACGAAGTTGCCGCTCCGGCTGACCGATGCCGGGCCACCCGGCTGGGCGGACCCCGCCCCCGCCACGCCCCCGGTGTCGGGGGTGTCCGGGGTCCGGGACGGCTCGACCACGATGACGAAGTCGTCCCCGTGGCGGGTGATGCCGTCGACGACGGCCTTCTCGATCGCCAGGTTGGCGTAGTTGCCGCGCAGGATGATGGGGTCGCGGCGGAGGTCCTTGACCAGGCTCACGGCCATCGCCGCCATCACCAGCGCGAACGGCAGTGCCGCGATGATCGTGAGGTTCTGCAGACCCGTCAGCGCGGCGCCGTCCTCGCCCAGCAGCAGCATGATCGCCGCGACGGAGCCCATCACCACGCCCCAGAAGACGACGACCCAGCGGCTGGGCTCCAGGGTGCCGCGCTGCGAGAGCGACCCCATGACGATCGAGGCCGCGTCCGCACCGGACACGAAGAAGATCGCCACGAGGACCATCACGAGCACGGTCGCGGCGGTGGCCAGGGGGTACTGGTCGAGGACGGTGAACAGCTGCCCCTCCGTGGTGCCCTGTCCCGCGACGTCGAGGCCGTCGCGCTGGGCGGCGATCCCGGCTCCACCGAAGACGGCGAACCACAGCAGGCTGACCAGGCTGGGCACCAGGAGCACGCCGGTGACGAACTGCCGGATGGTGCGGCCGCGGCTGATGCGGGCGATGAACAGGCCGACGAACGGCGTCCAGCTGATCCACCACGCCCAGTAGAAGACCGTCCAGCCGCGCAGCCAGGTGGCCATCGGGTCGCCGCCCGTGGCCTCGGTGCGCGCGGCCATCGCGCCGAGGTCGGAGAAGTAGCTGCCAACCGCGTCGGGGATCAGGTTGAGGATGAAGATCGTCGGACCGAGGACGAAGACGAACACGGCGAGCACCAGGGCCAGGACCATGTTGGTGTTCGACAGCCACTGGATGCCGCGCTCGATGCCGGACACGGCCGAGGCGACGAAGGCGGCGGTCAGCACCGCGATGATCGCGACCAGGACGCCGTTGCCGACGTCCCCGGCCCAGCCGAGGATCTCCACGCCGCTGCCGATCTGCAGGGCACCGAGGCCCAGGGAGGCCGCCGACCCGAACAGCGTCGCGAAGATGGCCAGGACGTCGATGACCCGGCCCGCCGGGCCCTCGGCGCGCCGCCGCCCGAGCAACGGGATGAAGGCGGAGCTGATCAGCTGGCGGCGCCCCTTGCGGAACGTGCCGTAGGCGATGGCGAGCCCGACGACGGCGTACATCGCCCACGGGTGCAGGGTCCAGTGGAACAGCGTGGTCGCCATCGCCGTCTGGATGGCCTCGGCGCTCTCGGCCTCGGTCGTGAGCGGTGGCGGGGCGACGAAGTGGGACAGCGGCTCTGCGACCCCGAAGAACATCAGCCCGATGCCCATGCCGGCGCTGAACATCATCGCGATCCAGGAGATGGTGCGGAACTCCGGCCGCTCGTCGTCGCGTCCCAGCGGGATCCGTCCGTACTTGCTGGCCGCCAGCCAGATCACGTAGATCACGAACGCCGAGGCCAGCAGCACGAACAGCCAGCCCAGGTTCCCGGTGATCCAGCCGAGGACCGAGCCGCTCACGGTGCCGAGCCCGGTGGGGGTGGCGAAGCCCCAGACCACGAAGCCCAGTGCCATGGCCGCGGCGATGGCGAACAGGACCCGGTCCACGGCCCAGTGCCGATCGGCGACGCAGGGTGGGGTCTCGGCGAGCGCGGGGTGGCACTCGGCCACGGCGTCCTGCCCGACCTGAGCGCGGGAGCCCTCCTCCGCCGCTCGGCCCGCGTCACCGGCGGCCGGGTGCTGTCCGTTCACCTCCGCCCGGCTCGGCGGACCGGAGGTCGAGACGTGCCTGCCGTGCGGCTGCTCCATGACACTCCCCATTCCTGTTGCGTCATTCGGAACCGACTTCGCAAGAGGGAACCAGAGCCGGTGGGATGGGACAAGAGGCGACAGTGACTCAGGGCACAGTCTCGTCCCGGGACCGGTTGCTCGCCTGTGCGCGAGACGACCGCTCTGCGGGGCTCCATGCGGGCGCGGAGCGGGCCGGTGTCGCCGAGGGGAAGGCCGAGACCCCCGTCGGACGTGCCGGCCCTCGTGCGCTCGGCCCGACGCGCCGCGACATCCCCAGCCCATCACCGGATCGCCGTCCGGAGTTTGCGATGCCGACATCTGACGGGCCGACCCTTGTGGCATGACGGCCATCCCGTACGTGACCGGCACGCACGTTGCGTCCCTCGAGCACGATCCGCGTCGAGGCGGCCGGGACCTCGATCGCAGGGGCGGCACGGCTCATGCGGTGGCCCGGCCGGTCGTGGACGGCCTTGCCGCGTCGATCTGCGGCGTGCTGGTCACGGCGATGGCGGACGTGGACTGGCGTGACATCGGGACGGTTCCGCGGTGCGGGGAGTGCGAACGGCTCACCGCATGACTGCGACGGGCGCCCACTCACCGCGCACCGAACTGCAGCGCCGGGGGGTGCCCGCTCCTGGACGACCTCACGAGCGCGCCTCCAGCGCCGCCTCCTGAGCCGGCCGGGACCGAGGCCTGGCCCCGTGTGGGCCGGCTCATGTCAGTACCTTCCCGTCTCGTGAACGACGGTCACGTCCTCGTCGAACGCCGCATCGACCCACCGCGCCACGTCGAGGTCGACTCTGCGGGACGGTGGTGGCCCGCCATCCAGCACGCATGGCGGATGTACGACGACGGCACCGGCTGGCGCGCGGCGGTCCGGTACGTCGCCGCCGGCTCCGACGGCGACCTGGTCTCGCGGGACGTCGACGTGCCGCGTGAGCGCATCCGGGACCGGATCCCACGACGACGGACGTGGGGCGCTCTCATCCCACGCCGGCACCAGCCGCGACGCGCGGTCAGCGACTGCGGTTCAGGGGTGGTCACCTGCGTCGCTCGTCACCTGCGCCGATGAGGTCGCCCACCCCCTCGTGCGAGCCCTGTCGGGCGTGCCGACGTCACGGGAGGGTCGCCACGGGATCGGAGCGGTGCCGGCCCGCCGGCGTCCACGAGTGCTCGGGGCCGGGGCACTCCTGCGCGGCAGCCGACGGCAGGGGCCGGAGCACGGCCGGGCCAGGCGGCACGCGCGCCGGACGGCGGTGGGTGTCCGCTGCCTAGGGTGGCGAGGTGTTCTTCCTCTTCGGCTTCGGCACCAAGCAGCAGGACCTGGGGCCCGGGGAGGTCCGTACCTGCCCGCGCTGCGGCAACACCACCCAGTGGGCGCGGGTCCGGCAGGCCAAACAGCTCACGGTGTTCTTCGTGCCGATCGCCCGGTGGGGCCGCCATCACCTCGAGGTCTGCAGCATCTGCGGCACCGCCGTCGAGGTCTGAACGCGCTCCAGGTGCCCGGTTCGCCGCGGTCCACGGAGGTGGGGCCCACCGCCGGGAGCCCCGTCCCGGTGGGTGAGCGGCTCAGTCCCCGTCGATGTGGGCCGCCTTGGCACCGCCGGCGACGGAGTACTGGATCGGCACCTTGCGGGTGGCCATGAACTGCTCGAGGGTCTCTCCGCGGAAACTGGCGTAGACCTGCGGGTTGGAGACGCCGAGCACCGCGGCCATCTTCTCCAGCACGAAGAAGCTGACCCCGCGGCGCACCATCTCCAGCCACTCGCGGCCGCGGATCAGGTCGCGCTCCTCCTCGGTCAGCCCGAACTCCGCGGCCAGGGCCTCGAAGTCGTCGACGAACCGCTGCCGGTGCCCGGGCTCGACCAGCCGGTGGAGGAAGTCGTTGATGCGGAAGCAGGCGTGGCTGCGCTCCAGGGTGAAGGGGTAGGTGCCCGCCAGCTGCTCGGCTCCGGCGTACTGCGAGCCGATGTGCTCGCGGTAGGCCGCCACCTCGGCGGGATCCGGGGCGTCCCCCAGGTCCTCGAACACCACGGTGGCGATGTTGGTGACCGAGGGCGCGTAGGTCTTGGCGTGCACCTTCGTGACCGTGCCGGAGAGCGCGCCTCGCATGATCAGCCACGTGATCACCTCCGAGCCCTCCCAGCCACCGAGCTCGGCGAACTCCGCGACGCGCATCTCGGCCAGCTTCTCCGGGGCGGTCTCGAGCAGCCGCAGGAACTCGTCGTCCCAGGGTTCGTTGATGAAGCCGGCGCGCTCCCCGTGGACCTGGTGCGACATGCCCCCCGTGGCTGCGACGGCCACGCGCAGGTCGTCGTCCGGGAAGCTCTCGATGGCCTTGCGCAGGGACTTCCCGAGCTTGTAGCAGCGGCGGGCGCTGGGGATCGGCAGCTGCAGGACGCCGACCTGCAGCGGCACGATGCTCCCCGGCCAGGGACCGTCCGCGTCGCCCATCATCGACAGCGGCGACAGGACGCCGTGGTCGAGCGCCTTGCCCTGGAAGAACGACATGTCGAACTCGTCGGCCATGAGTGCGGCACCGATGTGGCGGGCCAGGGCGTCGTGGCCCTCCGCCGGCGGCACGTCGCGCGGGCCACCGCCCTCGTCCGCCGGGAGGTACCTGTCGTCCACCCCGAGGGTGAAGGCCGAGTAGTGGTCGAAGAAGAACGACGTGATGTGGTCGTTGTAGATCATGAACAGCACGTCGACGTCCCGCCGCCGCACCCAGTCCCGCACCTCGGCGAAGCCCTCGAAGATCGGCGCCCAGGCCGGGTCGTCCTGCTTCTGCATGTCCAGGGCGAACCCGATGGTCGGCGAGTGCGACATGCCGATGCCGCCCACGATCCTTGCCATGTTCTCTCCCACTGCTCGAGGTCTGTCGGTGAGGTGTCCGCGGTGTCGACGGACACCATGGTCGGTGCCGCGCACCGGAGGCGCGGACCCCGGGGTCAGCCGGTGGCCATGAGGGCGTCGACGTCGATCTGGTCCTCGGTCGCCCCGTACTGCTGCACGAGCCCGGCGACCGCGCTGATCGGACTCCACGTCGATCTCCTGCGGGAAGGCCGGCAGCGCGACCTGCTCGGCGACCCCGGGCGCGATCTGGGTGCAGGTCGTGGTGCTGCGCCGGTCCTCGTCGGGATGGTCGCTGGCTCCACGCGACGAGTGTCGAGGCGGTGGAGCGATCGGTCCAACACTGGTCTGCGGCCTCAGCGATCGCCAGGAGAGATGAATGGCGGCCACACGTCCGGCATCGGTCCGTCGCCGGTCCGGCCGGGCACGAACCGGCTGACGTCCGCCGGGCGTGCCGCCGGACCCAGGGGTCACCGCCCGGCTCAGGCGTCGAGGCCGGTGAAGGTGGGCGTGGCCTCCTCGCCGTCCCAGTTCACGCGGAAGGTGAAGGCCTCCTCGAGTGCCGCGCGGTACTGCTCGGCCTCGTCCTCGGTGATGGTGCCGGCGGCGAGCAGGTCGTCGATCGCCGGGCTCCAGGACTCCACGAGCGCGTCGACGAGCGTCTGCGGGTCGATGCCGAGGTCCTCGGCGACGGCGGCGAGGTTCTGGCCGGCGTCCATGCGGACGTGCAGCTCGTCGTGGCTGATGGTCAGGACCTCGTCGAGGACGTCCTGGACGGGTTGGTGGCCGCGGTGCAGGTCGAGGCCCGCGTCGCCGTAGGCCTCCTGGACCAGCTCGACCAGCTGGTCCTCGGTGGTCACGGAGGAGACGTCGACGCCACCCGGGCCGCCGCCCTCTCCCGGCCCGCCACCGGGGAAGCCGGTGTCGGCGGTGCTGCTGTCGGCCGTGCTGCTGCCGGTGGAGGCGGCCTCGGCGGTCGTGCCGCATGCTGCGGCGATCGGGACCACGGCGGTCAGGAGGAGGGCGGCGACGGTCGTGCGGAGCTGCATCGTGGGCTCATCTCGATGTCGGGGTGAGTCGGTCGGGCTCCACGGTGGCCGGCGCCGCTCGGCCGTCGCTGGACGTCCACTGTGAACACACTGTGGCACCGAGCGGTGACGTCCAGTGGTACGAGCTCCCAGCCCGCCTCCAGGGACCTCCCAGCGACGGCCCTCACGGTCGGACGTCGTGACCACCCTTCCCGGCACCCGCACGCTCGCCGCCGGTGCCGCCCTGACCGGCGGACTGAGCGCGGGCCTGCTCCTGCTCACCCCCGCCGTCGCCCACGCGCACAGCCTGGACAGCAGCACGCTGTCGGTGCGCGTGGGCGAGGACTCGGTGGACGCCACGATCAGCGTGGCGCTCGAGACCCTCGACGAGGCGGTCGGCACGGACCACACGAGCGCCACGGACGTCGACTCCTACGCCGACGCGGTCACCGCCTACCTCGACGAGCACCTCACCGTGACCGGCGCCGACGGGACGGCGTGGCCCGAGACCCACAGCGGTGTCGTGCGGGAGTCGGTCGAGGGCATCGAGTCCCTCAGCGTCGAGGTCACCCTCGACCCCGGCGGCGCCGACCCCTCGGCGTTCACCCTGACCTACGACGGGATCATCGACGCCGACCCGGCCCACGAGGCCGTCGTCGTCCTCACCGACGCGGCCGGTGACATCTCCACCGCCGGCGTCCTCACCGCGTCCGACAGCAGTCTGCAGATCGGCGAGACGACCACCGGCGCGATCTCCACTGGCTTCACCGACATGGTCGGCTACGGCCTGCACCACGTGCTCGAGGGCGCCGACCACCTGCTCTTCCTGCTCACCCTGCTGCTGGTCGCGCCCCTGGTCGTGGTCGCCGGCAGGTGGCAGCGGCGCGAGGGCCTCGCGGCGACGCTGCGACGGGTGCTCGCCGTCGTCACCGCGTTCACCGCCGGGCACTCGCTCACGCTCATCGCCTCGGCGCTGGGCTGGGTGGCCGTGCCCGGGGCACCGGTCGAGGTGCTCATCGCCGCCTCGGTCGGCGTGGCGGCGGTGCACGCCCTCCGACCGCTGGCCCGCCGGGGCGAGGTGCTCATCGCCGGCGGCTTCGGCCTCGTCCACGGCCTGGCCTTCGCCGGCATCCTCACCGACCTGGGCCTCGACGGCTCGGCCTCGGTGCTGTCACTGCTGGCGTTCAACGTCGGCGTCGAACTGGCGCAGCTGCTGACCGTGGCGCTGGTCTTCCCGTCGCTGTACGTGGCGTCCCGGACCCGGTACTCCCCGGCGCTGCGCCTGGCCGGTGCCGCCGTGGCACTCGCCGCCGCCACCGGGTGGACGCTGGACCGCCTCGGCGTACTCGCCAACCCGCTGTCCGGAGCGGAGGACGCGGTCATCACCCATCCCTGGTGGGTGGTGAGCGGGCTCGCCGTCGTGGCCGCGTGCTTCTGGACGGCCGAGCGCCGGACCCGGTTCCGCCCGGCCGGTCGGGTCCCGGACGAGGTCCTCACCGCCTCGCCCCAGTGACATCCGCACCGCGTGACCGGTCGGCGCTCAGGTCGTCGGGCGTGCCGTGTCCGCCAGCGACACGGCGTCCTGCGCGTTGTCCAGCTCTTCCAGCAGCGCCTGCCCCTGTCGCAGGTTCGCCGTCAGCATCCGGCGCGCGACGGCGAGCAGCTCGGCGGTCTGGGGATCGCACAGGGTGCAGATGACGTTGTTGCCCACCCGCCTGCTGCCGACGATCCCCGCCCGCCTCAGCACGCTCACCTGCTGGGACAGGTGGGAGAGCTCCAGCCCCGTGCCGTCGGCCAGCTCGCCCACCGTGCGGTCGCGCTCCGCGAGCAACTCCAGGACCCGGATCCGCGCGGGGTGGGCCAGGGCCTTGAACAGCTCCGCCTTGGCCTCGGCCAGCGGTCGGCCAGGAGTGAACGGCATGAGGACCATGCTACGAAGCTGCTCGCCCGACATTCGGTTGATAAAGTCATCAAGTCCGCAATCAGGGTGACACCACGAAGAGGTGTGATGGCGCGCTGGTGGCGCACAGAGGGTGACGGCAAGGACGGGCTCGGGGCCGAACCCCAGACGCTGGAGACCATGCCGATCGGGCTGATCGAGCTGGACACCGACTGGACGGTCCGCTTCGTGAACGCCGCCGCGGAGCAGATGATGGGCTGTGCCCGGGCCGGCCTGCTGGGTCGCTCCTACTGGGACGCCTTTCCGGCCAACGTGGACAACGACGTCGGCCGCGCCTACCGGCGGGCGGTCGCCAACGGGGAGCCCCACACCGTCGAGGCCTTCTACCCGGAACCTCTGAACCGGTGGTTCGAGGTGCAGGCCGTGCCCACCGCGCAGGGGCTGTGGCTGTACTTCACCGAGGTCAGCGCCCGCCGCCAGGCGCTCGAGCGGCTGGCGCTGCTGGCCCGGGTCGGTGCCGAACTGGCCGGCACGCTGGACGCGTCGACCGCCGCCGGACGCATCCCCCGCCTGCTGGTCCCGGCGCTGGCCAGCTGGGCGACGGTCGCGCTGGTGGCCGAGGACGGCAGCCTGCAGGACGCCGGCGGCTGGCACGTGGACCCGATGAAGACCGCCCTCGTCCGCCGCTACGCCGCCGCCGCCCAGCTGTCCTCCCCGACCACCTCCCCCGCGCTGCGCGCGGTGACCACGGGCACCCCCGTGGCCCTGTCCGCGAGACAGCTGACCGATCGCGGGCTGGGCACGGTGGCCACCGGTTCCGCGCGCCAACTCCTGCGGGCACTGGCCCCGGGCACCATGACGGTGCTGCCGATCCGCGGGCCCAGCCGGGTCCTGGGCGCCCTCACCGTGGTCCACGACCGGCACCGGACGGTGGACGCCGCCGACGTCGCCACCGCCACCGAGGTCGCCGAACGCATCGGGCTGGCCCTGGACAACGCGCGCCTGTACGAGCAGCAGCGACGCTTGGCCGAGGAGCTGCAGCGCAGCATGCTCACCGCACCACCCGAGCCCGACCACGCCCAGATCGTCGTGCGCTACCTGCCCGCCGCCGAGGCCGCGCGGGTCGGCGGGGACTGGTACGACGCCTTCGTCCAACCCGACGGGGCCACCACGCTGGTCATCGGCGACGTCGTCGGGCACGACACCGCGGCGGCCGCGTCGATGGGACAACTGCGCAGCATGCTGCGCGGCATCGCGGTCACCGGCGATGCCGGGCCGGCCCGGCTGCTGAGCCAGCTCGACGCCGCGATGACCCAGCTGGACCTGCACACCTACGCCACCGCGGCGCTCGCCCGCTTCGAGCAGACCCCCGCCGAGCTCGCGCGCGGTGTCACCCGGATGCGCTGGGCCAACGCCGGCCACCCCCCACCCCTGGTCATCCACCCCGACGGAACCGTCGCCGACCTCACGACCTGGCGAGGGGAACTCATGCTCGGCGTGGACCACACCACCCCGCGCACCGAGTCGGTCGTGACCCTGGACCGCGGCACCACCGTCCTGCTCTACACCGACGGGCTGATCGAACGCCGCAACTCCGATCTCGACGAGGGGATGGCCCGCCTCCGCACCGCCGCCGCGCGGCTGGCCGACCGCCCCCTCGACGACCTGTGCGACGAGCTCATCGACCAGCTGGTCGAGACCACACCGGAGGACGACCTGGCCCTCGTCGCCATCCGCCTGCACCACCAGGACCGCCCCCGTCCGGACGAGGCCGGCCCAGTGCGCGTCCCCCCGGCCGTGGGTCGGGACGACCCCGGCAGCTGACCGCCTCCACGGCCCGGACCCGGGGTGACCTGGAGGTGGTCGAGGGGGCGAACCGCCTCCCGAACGAGTCAGGGGGCGCTCCGGATCTCTCCGGACACGGCCCCGAGCTGCGGACGGGGTGCAATGGTGGGCAGAACCGCTGCCCCGGCCGACCCGCCGCTCCCCCGGCCACTGGACGACGATGTCGTCGGCGTCGCAGTGGCACTCGAGGCGCTCCCCTCGCGGGGCACCCCGCGACCTGCGCGGCGCGCGACGGGCGCGGACGGGACCGACAGCGCACAGCGTGGACGGGAGGCAGGATGGACGGCGAGGCGCTGCTCGACGTCGCGGAGCAGGCGGCCATGGAGCTGGCGTCCACCTCCTGGGAGCACCCGTTCGGCCCGGACTGGGACGTGTTCAAGGTCGGCGGGAAGGTCTTCCTGCTCACCACCCAGGTGCCCGGCCGTGCGGTGGTCACGGTCAAGTGTGAACCGGAGGTCGCAGCGGAGCTGATCGCCGCGCATCCGCACATCTCTCCCGGCTACCACATGGACAAGCGGCACTGGCTCAGCGTCTGGGCGGGTGCGAACGTCGCAGAAGACCTGGTCCGCGACCTCGTCGAGAACTCCTACCGGCTGGTGGCCGCAGCCCTCCCCCACGCCCGTCGACCCGTCACGGCCGACGTCCGGCCCCGGACCGACGTCTTCAGGCTCCGCTGACCAGGCAGGTCGCCGGAGCGCCCAGCGCGTCGTCGACCAGTGCGGGATCGACGCACCGTTCCGGCGCCACTGCTCTCCCCCGAGGCGGCGACGTCCTCGACCCGCACGGTCACCCTCCTCCGACGACACCGCCGCGGTGGAGAGGTGACCATGCACCCGGCCGAGATCGCTCCGGACGAAGCCCTCGTGCTCGTCGTCCACTTGCAGAACGACTACTGCCACCCCGAGGGCACGCTCGGGAGCCGGGGAGTCGACTGCGCCCCGGCGCTCGCGGCCGTCGAGCGGATCACCACGCTGCCACCGGCGGCCCGGGCCGCCGGCCTCCCGGGCCTGCACGTGCACACCCAGCACTCGCGGTGGACCGACACCCGGGTCGGCGGCGCCGGGGAACGGGCGGCACGACCATCGAGCCCGAGACGGACCCGATCGAGGCCGCGGGGAGCTGGGGTGCCGAACCACTCGGCGACCTGGTCGCTGACGAGGACTCCACCTCCGTCAAGCACCGGTACTCCGCTTTCGCCGTCACCCCACTGGAACTCGTGCTCAGCGGCCTGGCCCGCCCCACGGTGGTCCTCGTCGGGCTCACCTCCGACGTCTGCGTGCGGGCGACCGGCGTCGACGCGGTGGCCCGCGGCTACCGTCCGGTCCTGGTCGCAGACGCGACCGAGGCCCTCGGGGTGGTGCACCAGGCCACGCCGTGCGCCGAGTTCGCCGCGACCATCGGGCCGGTGGTGACCACCGACGAGCTCCTCACCTCGTGGGCCGTTCCGGCGGGGTCGGCCGCCGACTCTCCCTAGACTCCCACCGTGGCGACCGGCGACGAGACGACGGCACCGGCCGTGGCCCCGCACCTCGCCCGCCTCCCCGGCCACCTCATCCGCCGAGCCGGGCAGGTCCACAACGAGATGTGGACGCGCCACGTCTCCGGGACGGTGTCGTCGGTGCAGTACGCGGTGCTGTCCACGCTCGGCCGACACGAGCCGCTCGACCAGGCCAGCATCGCCCGCCTCGTCGCACTGGACCCGGCCAGCACCCACGCCGTGGTCCACCGCCTGAAGGCCGCCGGGTACCTGACCATGGAGCGGTCCACCCAGGACGGGCGGCGCTTCGAGCTGCGGCTCACCGAGGCCGGGCGCGCCCTGCGTGCCGAACTCGAGCCGCGCGTCGAACGCCTGCGGCAGGCCTTCGAGGCCCGGCTGCCGCCGGAGAAGACGACGGTGTTCCTCCGGCTCCTGGAGGAGTTCGTCACGGCCGACTGAGCCGCCGGGCGGTCCGCTGCGGCGCGCAGGCCGTTTCTTGACGTACGAACCATCTCCCCCTTGAATGAGGCACGTCACACTCCGCGTGCGAGGCCGACACCCGCGGCGGGGGTGACTCGCTGCGGACCGTCCGGCTCACGTGGCACCACGACGCCCCGACGCGTCGTTCGAGCTCGCCCACCGACCCGGGCCCAGGAGGGCAGATGTCCGCACAGCCGGAAGACCAGGCCACGCCACCGGACCTCGAGTTCGGACTCTTCGACTGGCTCGACGCCCACCCCGCGATGACGCCGGCCGAGGTCTACGACGCCCGGCTGCGGGTGCTCGCCGAGGCCGACCGGAGCGGGTTCTCCACCTATCACATCGCCGAACACCACGGCACGCCGCTGGGCCTGGCGCCGTCCCCGTCGGTGTTCATCGCCGCCGCGGCCCGCGAGACCGAGCGCATCCGGCTGGCGCCGACCACCTTCATCGTCCCGCTGTACGACCCGCTGCGGCTGGTGCAGGAGATCTGCATGCTCGACCAGCTCAGCCACGGCCGGCTGGACGTCGGCGTGGGCAAGGGGTCCTCTCCCATCGAGGCGGCCATGTACGGCCTGACGCCGCCAGAGACCGCCGAGCGCTTCGAGGAGCTGTTCCCGGCCATCGTCGAGGCGATGGAGACCGGACGGTTCCGCCGGCCGGGGGTGGAGGGCCCCGCGGGCGAGGAGGTCCCGCTGCACGTGCCGGTGTACCAGCGCCCGCACCCGCCGCTGTGGTACCCGTCCTCCAACGCCGCCTCGATCCCGCGGCTGGGCGACGAGGGGTACAACGTCCTGTTCGGGTTCGGCTTCGCCTCCCCGCCCTTGGCGGTGGTACGCGAGCAGAGCCGGGTCTTCTTCGCCTGCTTCCGGGAGTCCGCGGCGCGCGGCGGAGTCCGCTACAGCCTGCCGGGCCGGACGCCGCGCTTCGGCATGCTGCGGCACGTCCTGGTCGCCCCGACCGATGAGGAAGCCGTCGGGATCGCCCGGCCCGCCTTCGACGCCCACTACGAGAGCTTCACCCACCTCTGGCGCCTTCACGGCAGCGACCGCTTCACCGGCCCGCTGGACTTCGACCGGCTGGTGGCCGAGCGGAAGCTGTTCGTCGGGTCGCCGCAGACCGTCGCCGCCCAGGTCGCCGAGGCGGTGACCGTCGGGGAGATCAACTACCTCGCCGGGGCCTTCGCGTGGGGCTCCCTGCAGGTCGACACGGTGCTGTCCTCGGTGCGGCTGTTCCGCGACGAGGTCGTCCCCGCCGTCCTGGCCGAGACCGCCCATCGGGCTGCACCCGAGCCGATCCGCTGAGACCGCACCGTCCCCGAACCTGCGTCATGCGATCCCCCACCGTCGAGAGGCCCTCCATGTCCCGCCTGCGCGTGACCGTCCTGCTGTCCTGTTCGGTGCTGCTCGCCGCCTGCGGCGGGGGTGAGGACGGCGCGGCGGCCGGCGCCGGCTCGAGCGACGCGCCCCGTCAGGTGACCGTCGGGGTCGTCCCGATCGCCGACGTCGCCCCCCTGTACCTCGGCGTCGCGGAGGGCTTCTTCTCCGAACGCGGCCTGGACGTCGAGGTGGTCACCGGGCAGGGCGGCGCGGCTCTCATCCCCGCCGTGGTCAGCGGGGAGCAGGACTTCGCGTTCAGCAACACGCTGTCGCTGATGGTCGCGCAGGAGGCCGGCCTCCCGATCCAGGTGATCGCGCCCGGCAACTCCTCGACCGGCGATCCCGCCGACGACTTCGGCTGCGTCATCGTCCCGCCGGACAGCCCCCTGCAGTCCGTCGCCGACCTGGCCGGCAAGCGGGTCAGCACCAACACGCTGGGCAACATCAACGTCGCGGTCATCCGCGACGTGGTCGACCGCGCCGGCGCCGACTCCTCGACGATCGAGTTCCTCGAGATCGCGCACCCCGACGTCCCGCAGGCCATCGCCACCGGTCAGGTGGATGCGGCCACCTCGGTGGAGCCGTTCAAGACGATCGCGATCCAGCAGGGCGCCCGCTGCCTGTCGAACGTGTTCGCCGAGGCCCAGGAGGACCCGCTGCTCATCGGCGGGTACTTCGCCGCGTCCGAGACCGTGCAGTCCGACCCGGAACTGGTGGACGCCTTCGTGGAGGGCCTGCAGGAGTCCTTCGCGTACGCCACGGAGAACCCCGACGAGGCGCGCGGGATCCTGGGCGACTACACCGAGCTCAGCCCGGAACTCGCCGAAACGATCACCCTGGCCGCCTGGCCGCAGGAACTGGAGCGCGGGTCCTTCGAGTACATGTCCGAGGTCGGCGCCCGTTACGGGATCCTCGAGGGCCCGGCCGACCTCGACGCGCTGCTCCCCCAGGGCTGAGAGGCGTCGACGATGGACACGTTCGGGAGCGGGCAGGGCAGTGTCGAGCCGGGAACGGTCGTCCTGGTGACCGGTGGCGCGCACGGCATCGGAGCGGCGGTGAGCCGGTACCTGGCGGCACAGGGAGCGGCGGTCGTCGCGGCGGACGTCGCGGAGGCGGCCTGGGACGCCGGTGGCCTGGACGTCACCCACGTCCGGGCCGACGTGAGCGACGAGGCCTCCTGGGATCGGCTGGTGAGCACGACGCTGGAGCGGCACGGCCGGATCGACGCCCTGGTCAACAACGCGGCGATCTACCAGGGGCTGGGCGCCAAGCGCCCGTTCACCGACATCACCGTCGACGAGTGGGAGCGCGTGATGGCGGTCAACACCCGAGGGGTGTGGCTCGGCATGCGCGCCGTCCACCCGGCCATGAAGGAGCAGGGCCACGGCCGGGTGGTGAACATCGCGTCGTCCACGGTGCACATGGGCGTGCCGTTCTTCGCCCACTACACCGCCTCCAAGGGCGCGGTCATCGCGCTCACCCGCAGCGTGGCCCGCGAGGTCGGCGCCGACGGCATCACCGTCAACGCGATCGCCCCGGGGTTGGTCGAGACCGAGGCGACGCGATCGCTGAACGACGCCGACTACCTGTCGGTCGCCGCGAGCCGGCGGGCGGTGCCCCGCCCGATGGAGGCCGACGACCTGTGCCCCGCCATCTCCTTCCTGTGCTCCCGGAGCAGCGGGTTCATCACCGGCCAGACCCTGATCGTGGACGGCGGCGTCGCGTTCAGCTGACGCTGGGAACCAGCCGAAGGACGAGCGAGGAGCGACACGACCAGTTCGCCGTCGTGGGCCCCTCCGTCAGCGACCAGGTCGAGGTGACCCCGAGTCGGTTCATCCGCTCACCGCCCGAGATACCGGCCGGTGACGCTGTCCGGGTGTGCAGCCAGGGCGCCGGGCGGCCCGGTGACGACGACGGTGCCGCCGCGGGGCCCGGCGCCGGGCCCCAGCTCGACGACGTGGTCCGCCGCACCGACCACCGCAAGGTCGTGGCTGGCCGCCACCACCGTGGCCCCCCGGTCGACCAGACGGTGCAGGTGCGTCACCAGCATCTCGACGTCGGCCGGGTGCAGGCCGGTGGTCGGCTCGTCGAGCAGGTAGACCGTCTCCGGGCCGCCGCCGCGCCGCGGCCGGGCGAGCTCGGTGGCGGTCTTCAGCCGCTGCGCCTCGCCGCCGGAGAGCTCGGTCGCCGGCTGCCCGAGCCGCAGGTAGTGCAGACCGACGTGCTGGAGCGCCGCGAGAGGGCCGGCGACCGCGGGCACGGCGGAGAAGAACCCGGCGGCCTCCTCCACCGTGAGGTCGAGGACCTCCGCGATCGTCGCTCCCCGGTAGGTCACCTCCAGCGTCTCCGGGTTGTACCGGTCCCCGTCGCACGAGGCGCAGCGCGCGTAGAGCGACGGCAGGAAGAGCAGCTCGACGCTGACGTACCCCTCCCCCTCGCAGTCGGGGCACCGGCCGGCGGGCCGGTTGAAGGAGAACCGACCGGCGTCGTACCCCCGGCGGCGCGCCTCGGCGGTCCCGGCGAACAGCGCGCGCACGGCGTCGAACAGGCCGGTGTAGGTGGCCAGGTTGGACCGCGGGGTCCGCCCGATCGGGGTCTGGTCCAGCCGGACGACACGCCACCCGCCGCCCTCGGCGGCGGCCGCCACCTCGTCGAGCAGACTGCTCTTCCCCGAGCCCGACACCCCGGTGACGACCGTCAGCACCCGGCGCGGCAGGTCGACGTCGATGCCCCGCAGGTTGTGGCGGGACAGGCCCCGCAGCGTCACGTGCCCGTCGGGGGTGCGCGCCCGCCGCGGCGTCCCCGGGGCTCGCCCGAACAGGTACCGGCGGGTGACCGACGCGGCGACGCCGGCCAGCTCCGCCACCGGCCCGCTGTGCAGCACCCGGCCCCCGGCGCCCCCGGCGCCGGGCCCGACGTCGACCAGCCACTCGGCCTGCCCCACCACGGCCATGTCGTGCTCGACGACGAACACCGAGTTGCCCGCCGTCCGCAGTCGCCGGAGCACGTCGACGACGGCGGCGGTGTCGGCCGGGTGCAGTCCCGCGGAGGGCTCGTCGAACACGTAGACGACGCCGAACAGGCCGGCCCGGACCGTCGCGGCCAGCCGCAGCCGCTGGAGTTCCCCGGCCGACAGCGTGGGCACCGGCCGGGCCATCGTCAGGTGCCCCAGACCGAGCCCGGTCAGCGTCTCGATGCGCTCCACCAGGTCCTCGACCAGACCCTTGGCGACCGGGGTGGCGAGGCCGGCGCCGGTCAGCAGCGCGGCCAGCTCGTCGAGCGGCAGCGCCGTCATCTCGTCGATGGCGTACCCGCCCACGGTGACCGCCAGGGCCTCCTGCCGCAGCCGCCGGCCGGCGCACGCGGGACAGTCCACCGTCTCGACGAACTGCAGCGCCCGTCGCCGCAGCGCCTCGCTCTTCGTCGTCGCGATCGTGTGCAGCACGTACCGGCGGGCGCTCGTGTACGTGCCCGCGTAGGGACCTTGCACCGTCGTCGCGTCGCGGACCGGGGTCACCGTGACCACCGGCTGCTCGTCGGTGAACAGGATCCAGTCCCGCTCCTCCTGCGGCAGCTCCTGCCAGGGGCGGTCCACGTCGTGCCCCAGGGCGCCGAGGATGTCGCGGAGGTTCTTGCCGTGCCAGGCACCCGGCCAGGCCGCGATCGCCTTCTGCCGGATGCTCAGCGACGGGTCGGGGACCAACGTCTCCTCGGTGGTCCGGTAGGTGCGGCCCAGCCCCGAGCAGGCCGGGCAGGCGCCCGCGTGCGTGTTCGGCGAGAACGCCTCCGAGTCCAGCGGCGGCGTGCCCTCCACCGCCGTGCCGGCGCGCGAGAAGAGCAACCGCAGCGTGTTCGACAGCGTCGAGAGGCTCCCCACCGTGGAGCGGTCGCTGACCCCTCCGCCGCGCTGCTGGCGCAGCCCGACCGCCGGGGGCAGGCCGCCGACGTCGTCCACATCGGGGGCCGCCATCTGGGTGATCAGCCGGCGCGCGTGCGGGGCGAGCACCTCCAGGTACCGGCGCTGCGCCTCGGCGAACACCGTGCCGAAGGCCAGGGACGACTTCCCCGACCCGGAGACGCCGGTGAACGCGACCAGCGCGCCGCGCGGGACGTCGACGTCGACGTCGCGCAGGTTGTGCACGCGGGCACCGCGCACCCGCACGAACCCGCCACTGGGATCGGTCTCCGGGGCCGACGGCTCAGCCACCGGTGGAGGACATCTGATTGAGGGCCGGCACTGGTCTGGCGTCCTCGGCGAGCGCGCCGCGCGGTTCGGAGTGCCGGTCAGCACGGTCCGCCCGGCGCCCGGCGACCAGGCGCGCCGGCTCGGCGTCGGTGGCGCCATGCCACGGCAGGCCCACCGCGGTCACGGGGCGGTGGGCGGCGGGGCGTCCTCGGCCTTGCGGACCTCCACGAGGTTGTCCGAGTACACCCCCGCGTTGCCCAGCATGTTGTGCCGGTCGGCGGTGATGGAGTTGACCGTGCTGCCGGAACTCTTGCTCTGCCAGTGGCCGACGTTGGCCATGACCACCCCGGGCATCAGCGTGTCCTCGATGACGGCGGGGCCGGTGAAGCTGCCGCGGTCGTTGAACACCCGCACCGTCTCCCCGCCGACGATGCCACGGTCGGCGGCGTCGGCCGGGTGGATGAACACGCGCTGCTCGCCCTGCACGGCCTGCTTGTCCGAGGCGTTGGCGTACTGACTGTTGAGGAAGGCGTGCGGCTTGGGCGAGACGATGTTGAGCGGGTACCGCTCGGCCAGCTCCGGGTCGGACTCCGGCGACTCGAAGGGCGGCACGTAGTCCGGCAGCGGGTCGACGTAGCCGCCGGGCTGCATGGCCTCGTACATCGACCGCCACACCGGGACGACGAAGTTGCCGCCCTCGGCGAGGCTCGACCGGAACTCGCACCTGCCCGACGGGGTCGGGAAGTTGCCCTCGGCGTGCGGCGCCCGCTCGCCCGGCAGGCCGACGTTGAGGCGGGCCCAGCCGGTCTGCTTGAGCGTCTCGAGCGTGATGCCCTTCAGCGCCGGGGCGTCCCAGTCGTGGAAGTCGACGAGCATCTCCTCGTCGGTGCGCTTCCAGTAGTCCTCGTCGAACCCCATCGTCGCGGCCAGCCGCCGGAACAGCTCGACGTTGGGCACGCACTCGCCGGGTGGGGCGATGGCCGGCTGGTTGAGCGAGATGTAGAGGTGCCCCCAGGTGACCATGATGTCGAGCTGCTCGGCCTGCATGGTCGCGGGCAGCACGAGGTCCGCGAAGCGCGCGGTGTCGGTGATGAAGTGGTCGCTGACCACCGTGAAGAGGTCCTCCCGCATCAGCCCCTGCATCGTCTTCGTCTGCGCCGGACCCTGCGAGACCGGGTTGGAGTTGTAGACGAACAACGACTTGATCGGCGGGTCCAACGCCATCTCGCCGGTCAACGCCATGCCCAGGTCGAGCTCGTTGACCACCCGGGTGCCCTCGGGGATCCACTGCGGCATGCAGATCCGGTCGAACAGCGTGGGGAACTCCCAGATCGGCATCTCCATCGTGCCACCGCCGACGTGCCGCCAGGCCCCGACCAGCGCGGGGAGGCAGGTGATGGCCCGGATGGCCTGGCCGCCACCACGGCTGCGCTCGATCGCCACCCCCTGGCGGATCGCCGCCGGCTGGCTGGTCGCGTACTCGCGGGCCAGCGTGCGGATGTCCTCGGCGGGGATGCCGGTGATCTCCGCGACCCGCTCCGGCGGATAGCTCGCCGCGCGCTCGGCCAGTTCGTCGTAGCCCAGCGTGTACCGCTCGACGTAGTCCGTGTCGGTCAGCCCCTGCGCGATGATCTCGTGGATCAGCCCCATGGCGAGGGCGCCGTCCGTCCCGGGCCGGATGGGGATGTGCCAGTCGGCCTGGTTCGCCGTGCGGGTGCGGACCGGGTCGATGACGACGATCTTGGCGCCGTTCTCCTTCCGCGCCTGCAGGATGAACGGCCAGCCGTGGATGTTCGTGCTGGTCATGTTCATGCCCCACACGACGATGTACTTCGCGTGCACCATCGACTCCACGTCGAGGCCGCCGGTGCCCCCCACCGTCATGTGCCAGGCGGTCGAGGAACCCGACTCGCAGTACGTCTTCTCCGCGACCGTCGACCCGAGCCGGTTGAAGAACGCGTCGCCGGAGGTCAGGCCGTTGAGCACGCCCTGGTGCCCGAGGTAGGCGTGCGGCATGATCGCCTGGCTGCCGTACTCGTCGATGATCGCCGTCCAGCGCTGCTTGATCTCGGCGAGCGCCTCGTCCCAGGTGATCGGCTCGAACGCGCCGGCGCCCTTCGGGCCCACCCGGCGCATGGGGTGCGTCAGCCGGTCGGCCTGGTAGTGGTGCTCGGGGAAGTTCTTGAGCTTGACGCAGAGGCGCCCCTTGGTCATCGGGTGGTCGGGGTCGCCCTGGACGTCGACGAGCCGGCCGTCCTCGACGGTGTAGAGCATGGCGCAGGTGTCCGGGCAGTCGTGCGGGCACGCGCCGCGGACGATCGTCAGTTCCTTGCCGCGCAGTCCGGCGTCGGGTGCGAGCGTCATCGGGAGGACCTCCACGGAGGAGACGGGTTGGGCGACCACCGGCCCGTGCCAAGGCGGGTCCGAGGTCGTCAGTCCAGCGGATCCGGCGTTTCAGAGGTGTGTCGGAGGAATGAAGATGTGCGTGCGCCGGGACGATGGCCATGGACCTCCCTTTCCGCGGCAGTCGAAGGTACGGGGATGAATCGAAAATCGCCGCGGCGGCGCCGTTTCGAGAACATGTCGTTGCAGCTCAGGGCGCTGGCCGCCGGCCGGCCTCGGCATCTCGACGGTTCACCCGGCGACCGGACAATGGCACCCTGACGGCTGTTGCACCGGGCGTCCCGGCCATTTCGGCCGGCGTTCCTCCCCGGTGTGTACCGCTCGGTCCCCGACCCGCAGGAGCACCGGATGCCCACGCCCCCGCAGGCCCTCGACTACGCGCGTTCGGCCGTCTCCGCCGACAACCACGAGCCCTTCACGGCCGGCGGCGATCCCGCCCCACCAGCACGGTCACCGAGCCGTTCGAAGGACTCCGCGTCACCAGGCGCTGACGCCGTCTGCGGGGACGGCGAGTGACCGCCACCCAGCCACGGGCCGTCGACGACCACCCCTCCTGCAGCTGCGCCGCACCGCAGGCCACCACGCCGGCCGCTGTTCCGGCCGATCCGGTGGCCGCGGCGTTCAGCGCCTGGATGGGCACGTGCCTGTCCGCGGGCTGGCATCCCGCGCCCAGGGGCGAGACGGTGCCGGTGGGCGCCGCCCGCGGCCGCGTCACCTCCGCCGAGCTGCGTGCCCGGCACCCGGTGCCCGCCTACCGGGCCGCGGCCATGGACGGCATCGCGGTGACGAGCGGCCCCGACCCGCGCGAGGGGCCGGTCGAGCTGGCCCCGGGCGAGTTCGACCGGGTCGACACCGGCGACCCGGTGCCGGACGGCCGCGACGCGGTCGTGGTGCGCGAACAGGTCGCCTTCCTGCCCGGCGGGAGTGCGGTGGTGACCGACCCGTGGCCCTCCCCCGGCCGGCACGTGCGGCGGATCGGCGAGGACGTCGAGTCCGAGGCCGTCGTGCTCCCCGGCGGGCACCGCATCCGGCCCGTCGACGCGGCGGCGCTCGCGGCGGTCGGGCACACCACCGTGAGCGTGCGCCGCCGCCCGGTCGTGGCGATCGTGCCGACCGGCGACGAGATCCGGCCGATCGGCTCTCCGCTGCGCCCCGGCGAGATCCTCGACACCAACTCGCTGATGCTCGCCGGCCTGGCCGAGGACGCCGGCTGCGCGGCACTGGCCCTGCCGGTCGTCCCGGACGATCCCGACCGGATCACCGCGGCCCTGGCCCACGCCGCGGAACGCGCCGACCTGGTCCTGGTGATCGCCGGCTCCAGCGCCGGACGCGACGACCACACCGGTTCAGTGCTCGACCGGCTGGGCCGGGTCGCGGTGCGCGGCGTCGCGATGCGGCCCGGACACCCGGTCCTCCTCGGGGTGCTGGAGTGCGAGCGGATCGTGCCCGTCGTCGGCGTGCCGGGGTATCCCGGATCGGCCGAGCGCGCCTTCGCCTGCTTCGTGCGGCCGTTGCTGGACCGGCTCCTGGGTCGCGAGTGCGATCCGGTCATGGAGCGCGGGATCCCCGCCCGGCTGGCCGTCGCGCTCCGGTCACCGGAGCCCGTCGAGGACCACGTCCGCGTCCGGCTCGCCCGCATCCCCCACCCGCGGACCGCCGAGGAGCGGCTGGTCGCCGTCCCCCTGCCCCGCGGCGCCGGCGCGCTGACCACGCTCGTGCAGGCGGAAGCGGTGCTGCGAGTCCCCGCCGGCACCGGAGAGCTCCCCGCCGGGGCCGCCGTCCTGGCGGTGCCCGTCGCCGGCGCCCCGTGCGCGCCGGACACCGTCGTCGTTCGGGGACGACGATCGGCCGCAATCGAGGCCCTGCTGGACGTGCGTACCGCGGAGCTGCCGGCCGGGGCCGTGACCTGGGCGGCGTGTGACGAGGCCGACGCCGTCGACGCCCTGGCCGACGGGCTCTGCCATGCCGCCGCGCTGGCCCTCCCGCTGCGGCAGGGCCAGCCGGACGAGGGCGCCACCGCCGGCCACGCGCGGCGGCTGGGCCCGGTCACCGTCCTCGAAGTCGCGCGCACCGCCGACCTCGTCGAGGTGCTGGTCGTTCCTGCGGCCTCCGCCTCGTGCCGGCCGGTCGAGGGGCTCCGCGCCGCCCTGGACTCGACGACGTTCCGGCGCCGGCGCGACCGCGCGGTCGCTGCGGACGGCCCGCCGTGTGCTCCACGTTGACCTCGTTCGACGATGTCCGACACCTCATCCTCGCCACCACCTGCCGGGGCTGTTGGACCTGCCGGCTCTCTCCACCAAGAACCGCTCGCGGATGGCGGGCGTCAGAGGTACCGACTGGACGCGGTTGCCGGCCACGGCGCGGACCGCCTCGACCGGCACCGCGATCCGGCTCACCGGGCTGCGCCTCCCCCGTGGCCGGGCGCCTCGGCCCACGCCTCTGGAGCGGGCAATGCCGACGCCAACCGGCTACTGCGCCGCCACTACGCAACCCAGGAGACGCCACATCCACGTGCGGCTGGAGTACTGGGACGGCATGACCGCCGATGCGCGGGACCGAGCGGGGCGACGGTCGTCGACGCGCGCCTCGAGGAACCGAATGGCTTGTGGGGACCGCCCAGTTTCGGGCTGCGCGCCGGTGGCCCCAGGTCGGCGCTGCAGGCGTTCAGAGGGAGCTCGACGCCCCCGCGGACCAGCGCAGGATCGCTGCGCGGCCGTAGCACCTCCGTCATGCAAGGAGCCGACGCTGGGCTTGCATGACGGCAAGCCGGTACGTGACCGGCACCCACGTCGCGTCGGTCGAGAGCGACCCGCTCCGGGACGGCCGGGACCTGCGCCGCGCGGTGCCGTTGGTCCACGCGGTCGCCCCGGCCCGTCGTCGACGGGCTCGCCGCGTCGGGCTGCGGCGTCCTGGTCACCGCGGTCGCCGACATGGACTGGCTCGACGTCCGGCCGTCTCCCGGTGCGCGGAGTGCCAGCTATCGCCAGGCGGGCCTGACCCGCCGACGGAGACGAACAGGTGTCTCCATCGCGGCCCCCGACCTCAGCCGGGATCCAACGTCACCGCCGGGTTCGACCGGCGCGGGACCCCTCATCGCCGTCGGCCGGTCCCGACCCGGGCTCACCTGCGTCCTGCAGCTCCGCGCAGGTCGTCGTCGTGTCCCAGCGTGCCCGCACCGGCCGTCGAGGCACTTCCACCGGTGCTGCGCGGCAGGTGCCCGGCCGACCTCAGTCTCGTGGTCCGGGTCGAGGTGCACACCCTCAACGGGCAGCGTCCACGTGCTGCCGTCGGCGGTCGCGAGTGTCGGCGTCGATCCGGAACGGCGCGTGCTACACCGGGCCGGGGATGCGGCACGCAGCTCGCTGTATCCGTGCTGCGTGGCTCGTACTCGTGGCCACCGGGCTGCGCAGCAGCGAGGCTGCAGCCCCCGTGCGGGGGGCAACCAGCGGAAGGCGCCTCGAGGGGCGCCCCCGCCCGACCCGGCCATCGTGGCGCGCCCGCCGCCCACGGACGTCGGTGGTTCCGATCATGCGTGATCGTCGGACGAGGGTGCCAGTCTGGCCGAACGGCACGCCGTCCAACCGGTGTCCCGGAATACCGTTCTGGGCACGGGGCACCCGGGGCATCCGGACCCGTCCAGATGGCCGCGCCTGCAACCTCCCCGTTGTGATCGACGCCCCGGGAGCACATGGCCCCGCGGACGGAGCCACTTGACCCATGCGACCTCTGGCGGAACGGTTTGCTGGTCACGCGCGACTGCGGGAGACGCCAACATGCGGACACGATTCACGGCCCTGGTCGGCTGTTCGGTTCCCATACAGCAGGCACCCATGGGGGCGCTGTCATCGTCGGACCTGGCGGTCGCGGTCGCGGATGCCGGAGGTGTCGGCACCGTCTCCGCGCTGGGGGTGCCCACCGAGACCCTCATCCGCCGCTTGGACGACATGCGGCGTCGCACGAAGGGCGTGCTGTCGGTCAACATCCTCCTCGAGGACACCGACGAGGACGCCGTCATCGCCGCCGCAGAGCGGGTGCGGGTGGTCGACTTCTTCTGGTTCCACCCCTCGCCGCGACTGGTAGAACTCGTTCACCGGGTGGGGGCCCTGGTGAGCTGGCAGGTCGGGTCCGCGGAGGAAGCGCGCGCCGCGGCGGATGCCGGCTGCGACCTGGTCATCGCACAGGGCTGCGAAGCCGGCGGCCACGTCCGAGGCGACCGGCCGCTACGGCCCCTGCTGCGGGAAGTCCTCGACGCGGTGGCGATCCCGGTGCTCGCTGCCGGCGGCGTCGCTGACGCCCGCACCTTCGCAGCGGTGATGGCCGCCGGAGCGGACGGAGCGAGGATCGGCACGCGGTTCGTCACGGCGACCGAATCCGCTGCGCACCCCGCGTACAAGCAGGCACTCGTCGATGCTGCCGGCGACTGCACCGTCATCAGCGACGCGTTCCCCCGTGACTGCCCCCTGTGCGTCTCCCGCCCACGGCACAGGGTCCTGCGCAGCGCGGTCGAACGAGCCGCGTCATCGGACTCCGACGTGGTCGGAACGGTGACGATGGGCGGCCGGCAGGTGCCGCTGCCGCGCGGCGCCGGCCTGCCACCCGTCACTGCCGTCGACGGGGACGTGGCGGCCATGGCGCTGTACGCGGGAGCGGGCGTCGGCTCGGTCACCGCCGTCCGGCCGGCAGCAGACGTGATCAGCGACCTGATGACCGTCTGTCTCCAGCGACGTGACCGCAACCCGCTCCGCGCACCGTCGTGAGATCCAGCCGGGCTTCAGCTCCCCACCATCGGCCGGCCTGCGCGGCCTCTGACCGTCATCCGCCGGCACCCATCACCCCGTCGTGTGCCTCCTCGCGCCGCCGTCGGCGCCACCTTCGAGCAGCTGGGTCACGGGGATCGACGTCCCCACGTGCCGTATGGCACCTCGGACACAGGCCACGGCCACCACCGGAAATGAGCCGGTGGAGGCAGAGGTGCCGATCGGCGCCCTGTTGTATGCCCGTGAGTGCCCTCTCTGCGTCTCCCGGCCACCGCACAGGATCCTGCGCAGCGCCGTCGATTCGGCCAGACCTGCCGTGGCGATTGCGTCCGCAGCGGCCGATGGGCTGAGCACACCGTCCCCGGCCAGGGCGGATGCGAACGTCTTGGCGCTGCCTGTCGGCGTGCACGGCGCACGAGGTCGCGCAGTCGGGGACGTGCCTGGTGGGCTCTTGCGACCCGTCTCACCCCGACATACGCGTGTGCGGAGCTGCCGTTCCCTCCTCGGACACCAGGTGAGTCCGGGACTGCTGCAGCTTCGGTTGACGGCGGTTGGGACTGATCATGCCGCGATGGCAGCCTGAGCGGTGAAGGCGAGTTCGAACTCGACCGGAGTGAGCTTGCCCAGGGCGCGCTGCCGTCGGCGGCGGTTGTAGGTGTGCTCGGTCCAGAACACGATCGCCTGGTGCAGCTCGTCTCGGGTGCGCCAGCGCCGGCGGTCCAGGACGTTCTTCTGCAGCAGGGCGTGCCAGGACTCCATCGCGGCGTTGTCGCCCGCGGAGGCGACCCGGCCCATTGATCCCTGCAGACCCGCGGCGGTCAGGACGGCCCGGAAGGATCTTGCTCGGAACTGGGATCCGCGGTCGCTGTGGACGACCACCACGCCGCCCGGTTGGCGCCGGGCCACGGCTGTGCGCAGGGCGGTGACGGCCAGCTGCGCGGTCATCCGCTCGTCGATCGCGTAGCCGACGATGCGGTTGCTGAACAGGTCCTTGATCGCGCAGCAGTACAGCTTGCCCTCGGCGGTTGGGTGCTCGGTGATGTCGGTGACCCAGACCTGATCGGGGCGCTGGGCGGTGAAGTTCCGCTGCACGTGGTCGTCGTGCACCGCCGGGCCAGGCGTCTTGCCCGCGCCTCGCCGCCCCTTGCGCACGGTCGTCGACCAGAGCTTCTGCTGGGAGCACAGCCGCCAGATGCGCCGCTCCCCGGCGAGGTGGCCGGCGCGCCCGAGCTCGTCGGCGAGGAACCGGTAGCCGAACTCCGGGTCATCGCCGTGCGCGTCGATGAGCGCGTTGGTGACATAGGCGTCCTCGAGGTCGCGCCGGCTCACCGGAGCCGAGAGCCAGGCGTAGTAGGCCTGGGTCGAGTGGCCCAGCACCCCGCAGGTCAGCCGCACCGGGATGCCCTCGGCGGCCAGGTCACGGACCAGCGGATAGCTCATTTTGGGAGACTGCCGGCCGCGAAGTAGGCCGCCGCCCGGCGCAGGATCTCGTTCTCCATCTCCAGCCGCCGCATCTGGCGGCGCAGCTGCACCAGCTCGTTCTGCTCGGCGCTGGTCTGACCGTCGATGACGCCGTCATCGATGTCGGCCTGGCGCACCCAGCGGCGCACCGACTCGACCGAGAGGTCGAAGTCGGCAGCGACCTCGGCCTGGCTCAGGTCACCGCGGCGGGCGACCCGGACGACGTCACGCTTGAACTCCGGCGGGAACTTCTTGGGCACAGCGACATCCTCTCCGCGGAACAAAATCCCGCAGAACGAGTGTCAACTGAAGGCGCAGCAGTCCCCGATCCCCCTCGGCCGGCTGCGCCCGTCGGATGTCGAAGCGCTCATCGTCACCAAGCGGGAGGCCGGCCTGGCGGCGTCGACGATCCGGACCATCTACACCGTCCTGCGGTCCGCGCTGGACATCGCCTCCCGCGACGGGCTGATCCGCAGCAACCCCGCGGCGGCCGTGAAGCGCCCCGGCGTCGAACGCAGGGACGCGCCCCACCTGACCGTGGAGCAGGCCCAGGGACTCCTCGAGGCGATTCGGGGCGACCGGCTGGAGAGCCTGTTCCGGGTGCTGCTGGCCACCGGGCTGCGCCGCGGGGAGGCGCTGGCCCTGCACTGGTCGGACGTCGACCTCGATGCCGCGCTGCTGCGGGTGCGCTGGACCCTCGCCCGGACCTCCCGGGGGCTGCGGCTCGACGAGCCCAAGACCGACAGGTCCCGCCGGACCGTGCCCCTGCCCCGGTCGGCGGTCGAGGCGCTCCGCACACAGCGGACCCGGCAGCGGGAGGAACAGCTCGCCGCCGCGGGTGCCTGGCAGGAGCACGGCCTGGTGTTCACCACCGAGATCGGCACACCGCTCGAGCCCCGCAACGTCCTGCGGCGCTTCGAAGTCCTTGCGCAGCGGGCCGGCCTCCGCGGCGTCACCCTGCACACCCTGCGGCACTCCGCCGCCAGCTTCCTGCTCGCCGCCGGCACCCACACCAAGGTCGTCCAGGAGCACCTCGGCCACTCGTCCTACGCCATCACCGCCGACATCTACAGCCACGTGGGCCCGGCGCAGCAGCGGGAGGCGGCCGAGCGGCTCGACCAGGCGCTCCGGTGGTGACCGTGTTGCTGCACTTCGGCCGCGTTGCTGTACGCGTTGCTGTAGTCATGCAAGAGGCGGGCCGGCCTTCACGGCCGACCCGCCTCTGACCTGCGATTTCACTGTCGGGCTGACAGGATTTGAACCTGCGACCCCTTGACCCCCAGTCAAGTGCGCTACCAAGCTGCGCTACAGCCCGAGCGCCGGGCGGCTCGCACCGCCCGATCGCTGCAGGAAGAGGTTACCGCACCGCCCGCGCGCTCCTGACCGGTGGTCAGCCGCGCGCCGGCACGGGGCTGTCCGCGGCCGCGAGCACCTGGCGCAGGGTCGCCGCGAAGGCCTCCGGCTCGCCGGTCTGGCCGTACTCCCCGCCGAGGAAGCCACCGTGGTCGCCGGGGAACGCGACCGTCGTCGTCCCCAGGCGCTCGGCCAGGGCCACCGCGGCCCGGTGCGCCAGCTGGCCCTCGGACCCGGCGCCGGCGGCCACCACGATGCGGGTCGACGCCGCGCGCAGCGCGGCCACGTCGTGCTGGTGGTGGGTGCAGGACACGACGTTCTGCCCGACGAGCGGGTCGTCCCGGGAGCCGTCGTCCTCCGTGGGCAGCCCGAACGCGGCCGGGTCCGGCGCGCGCTGCTCGGTGAGGTCGGCGGGGACGGCGCCCCGCAGCGACACCAGCCGGATGAACTGGGCCATCGCCGGCCCGAACCCGCTGCGCTCGTAGGTCTCGTGCACGTGCCGGGAGGCGGCCAGCGCCGCCTCCCGGTCGGGCAGCAGCTGCGCGGCCGGGGGCTCGTGCGCCACGAGGGTGCGCACCTGCTCCGGGTGCCGGGCCACGAGCACCAGCGCGTTGACTGCTCCCCCGCTGGTGGCGAAGACGTCCACCGGCCCTGCGTCGAGAGCCGCGATCAGCCGGGACAGGTCGTCGGCGTGCTCGTCGGGCGTGGTCTCCCGCGCGCCGTCGGTGCGCGGGCTGCGCCCCGCGCCGCGTGGGTCGTAGGTGACGACCGTCCGGTCGGGGAAGTGCCCGGCCAAGGTGCCGAAGCCCTCGGCACCCATCGGTGACCCGATCAGCAGCAGCACCGGCTCCGGGCCCGGACCGGGCCGCACGTCGTAGGTGAGCACGGCACCCGGGGCCTCGAGGGTGTGCGTCTGCGCTGCGGTCATGAGCGGCCTCCGGACGGGGGTGGAGAGGACTGTCCACCCTCAGACCCCCGCCGGAGGCCGGACTCATCGTTCAGCTCTTCGACTTCTCCGTGCCCCGGCCCTCGCGCACCTTGACCGAGATCTCGATCGGCGTGCCGCCGAAGCCCCACCGCTCGCGCAGCTTGCGCTCCAGGAACCGGCGGTAGCCGGCCTCCAGGAAGCCGGTGGAGAACACGACGAACCGCGGCGGGCGGACGTCGGCCTGCGTCACGTACTTGATCTTCGGGGCGCGCCCGCCACGGGCCGGCGGCGGCGTCTCCTGGACCAGCGCCCGCACGTAGGTGTTGAGCTCCGCGGTCGGGATCCGGGACTCCCACGAGGCCAGCGCGTCGCGCAGGTGCTGGGCGAGCTTGCCCACCCCGCGGCCCGTGGCGGCGGAGATGTTCACCCGCGACGCCCACCTCACCCGCGCCAGGTCCCGCTCGATCTCCCGTTCCAGCTGGGCGTGGCGGTCCTCGTCGAGGGTGTCCCACTTGTTGAAGGCCAGCACCAGCGCCCGGCCGGACTCGATCACCTGGGTGATGACCCGCTGGTCCTGCTCGCTGATCACCTCGTCGGCGGCCAGCAGCACGACGGCGACCTCGGCGGCCTGGATGGCGGCCTCGGTGCGCAGGCTGGCGTAGTACTCCATGCCGCTGGCGGTGTTGACCTTGCGCCGCAGGCCCGCGGTGTCGACGAACCGCCACTCCTCGCCGCCCAGGGTGACGATGGAGTCGACCGGGTCGACGGTCGTGCCGGCGACGGAGTCCACGACCGAGCGCTCGTCCTTGGCCAGCCGGTTGAGCAGGCTGGACTTGCCCACGTTGGGCCGGCCGACCAGCGCCACCCGCCGCGGGCCGCCCTCCTCCAGCTGCTCGCGCGGCGCCTCGGGCAGCGCGTCCAGCACCAGGTCCAGCAGGTCGCCGCTGCCGCGCCCGTGCAACGCGCTGACCGGCTGCGGCTCGCCCAGGCCCAGCGACCACAACTCGGCGGCGTTGGCCTCGCTGCGCTCGTCGTCGACCTTGTTGGCCACCACGATGACCGGCCGGTCGCTGCGGCGCAGGATCCGCGCGGCGGCCAGGTCGGTGTCGGTGGCGCCCACGGAGCTGTCGACGACGAGGACGATGACGTCGGCGGTCTTCATCGCGTACTCGGCCTGCCGGCTGATCGAGGCGCCCAGACCGGCGGCCTTGGGGTCCCAGCCGCCGGTGTCGACGACGGTGAACCGCTTGCCGTTCCACAGCGCCTCGTAGGTGATGCGGTCGCGGGTCACGCCCGGGACGTCCTGCACCACCGCGGCGCGGCGGCCCAGGATGCGGTTGACCAGCGTCGACTTGCCCACGTTGGGGCGGCCGACGATCGCCACGACCGGCAGCGGCCCGCCGTTGCCCTCGCTCACGACCGCGCCCCCACGGCGGACCGCGCCAGTTCGACGACGCGGTCGACGACGCCCTCGCGGTCCAGGTCGGTGCTGTCCACGACCACCGCGTCGGCGGCCGGGCGCAGCGGGCTGTCGGCCCGGCTGCTGTCGTACTCGTCGCGGCGGCGCAGGTCGACCGCCAGGGCGGCCACCTCCTCCGGCGTCGTCAGCCCCAGCTGGGCCGCGCGGCGCTCGGCGCGGGCCTCCGGCGCGGCGGTGAGGTAGACCTTGAGCGTGGCGTCGGGCAGGACGACGGTGCCGATGTCGCGGCCCTCGACCACCACCGCGTCGGCCGCGGCCACCAGGGCCCGCTGCTGGTCGACCAGCCGGCGGCGCACCGCGGGCACCGCCGAGACCGCCGACACCGCGCGGGTCACCTCCGCGCCCCGGATCCGGACGGCGACGTCGACGCCGTCCACCTGCACCAGCTCGGTGTCCGCGGCCGTCCCGACCTCGATCCGGGCCTGCGCGACGACGGCGGCCACGGCCTCGGCGTCCTCCGGGTCGACGCCGGCGTCGAGGACGGCGACGGTCGCGGCGCGGTACATCGCCCCGGTGTCCAGGTAGGCCGCGCCCAGCCGGGTGGCCACCGCGCGGGCGACGCTGGACTTGCCCGTCCCCGACGGCCCGTCGAGGGTGATCTGCCCCCGGAAGTCGGCCGTCACTGGGCGATGTCCCGTCGCAGCGCCACGGCCCCGCGCAGGTACACGTGCTGGATCTCCGCCCGCGGGCGCTCGGTCTCCACGTGTGCCATCAGCCGCAGCACCCGCGGCAGCGCGTGCGGGACGCCGATCTCGCTGGCGCACATCAGCGGCACGTCACCGAACCCGAGCTCCCGCGCGGCCAGCGCCGGGAACTCCGAGACCAGGTCGGGGGTGGCGGTGAACAGGATGCTGATGACGTCGTCGTGCTGCAGCTGGTTGCGCTCCATGACCGTGCTGACCAGCTCGCGGGTCGCGTCGAGGACCAGCTCCCGGTCGTCGGCGTCCACCTGCGTCGCACCCCGGATGGCTCGGACGGCCACTACCACTCTCCTCGATCGATGCGGGGCACGGGTCGCCGTGCCCCTCGGTCGAGTCTAGGTATGCCGCGCCACCCGCCTCGTCCGCGTCCAGGGCGCCTCCTCAGGCCACCGGGAAGACCTGCCCGTCGGCGGCCACCGTCACCGGCCCGTCGAACGTCTCGCGGGCCGCCGCCGCCCACTGCTCGTCGGTGGCCACGCCCGCCAGGTGGCTGAGCACCAGGTGGCCCGCGCCGGCGGCCGCCGCCACCCGCCCGGTGCCCTCGGGCTCGGTGTGGCTCTGCGCCAGGTGGTTGATGAACTCGTCGGTGTAGTCGGGGTTGCCGCGGTAGAAGTCCAGGTAGACCGCCTCGTGGACCAGGACGTCGGCGCCGCGGGCCAGCTCGACGACGTTGGCGTGCTCGGCGGTGTCGCCGGAGAAGGCGACCACGCCGTGCGGCGTCTCGAACCGGAACCCGTAGGAGGGGTACACCGGCGGGTGGTCGACGAGTGCGGCCAGGACCCGCACCCGCTCGTCCTCGTACACCACGAACGGCGCCATGGGCGGTGCCAGCGGGCCGCGCGGACCGGCGGGCACACCCGCCGGGAGCTCGAGGTCCTCCGCGACGACGAGGTCGTCCAGCGGCGGGCGGGCCTCGTCGTACACCCGGATGTTGACGTCGTAGGCGTAGGCGGCCAGCAGGGCGGCCACGACGTCCTGCGTCCCCGGGGTCGCCGGCGTGACGACGGCCTCGGCGCCGTCCGGCAGCGCGCCGGCGGGGCCGGGCCCGAGGACCCGGAAGGGGCGGGTGAAGCCGTCCACCGGGGCGCCCCAGTTGTAGAGCAGCAGGCCGGGGAGCTCGGCGACGTGGTCGGAGTGCAGGTGGGTGAGCAGGACGGCGCGCAGCTCCGCCATCGGCAGCATCGCCTCCACCGCCTGCCGCACCACGCCCAGCCCGCAGTCGACGAGGTAGAGGTGCCCGTCGACGACGACCGCGCTGGCGATCCCCCGGCGCGGGCTGCGCACCGCCGGGCCCGCGGCCGTGCCCAGCGTGACGAGGGAGGTCCCGGCGGTGGGGACCGGCTGCGGCGTCCGGTCCGCCGCCGTGCCCGCCCGGGCCGACGCGCGCCCGAGGACGCCGCCCAGCGCGGAGCCCCCGGCGAGGGAGGCCCCCACCGCGAGGGACCTCCCGAGGAACGAACGGCGGGTGGGGCCTTCGGCGGTCATGGGACCTCCCGGACAGGACGGCGGCCGGCGGGTCCAGGGTCCGAGCCCACCGCAGGCCCTGTCAAAGCCCCCGCTCAGCCCAGCGGGCGGATGCCCCAGGTGCCCGTCGTCGACGCCCCCGGCTCCAGCCGCAGGACCGCCTCCCCGGTCTGGAGGGCGTTGGGCGGGCAGGTCATCGGCTCCACGGCCAGCCCCCGGCGCCGGCGCGGCTCGGGCACCACGTCGCCGGTGAACAGCTGGAGGTACCGGTAGGCGCCGTCCATCCAGACGGCGACGCCGCGCCCGTCCGGACCGAGCAGCCGCACCTCGGCCAGCCCGTCGGCGCCGCGCTCGATGTCGGTGAAGCAGGAGTCGACGACGAGGTTCCCAATCCGCCGCCCGCCGCGCAGGTCGTACGGCGTGCCCTCGACCGGCACCGTGCCGTCCGGGATGGCCCGCTCGTCGGTCTCCAGCCGGGTGGCGGCGGGGGCGACCAGGGTGCAGTCGTCCAGGCGCGCGCCCGTGAGCACGTACGGGTGGTGGCCCTCCCCGTACGGCAGCGCGGTGGCGCCCTCGTTGGTGGCGGTGGTGGTCACCCGCAGCCCGTCGGCGGACAGGACGTAGGCCACCTGCAGCCGCAGCGTGAACGGGTACCCGGGCCGCGGGTGCAGCAGGTGCTCGAGGACCACCCTGTCCTCGGCCCGGTCGACCGCCCGCCAGGGGACGAACTGGACCAGCCCGTGGATGGCGGTGCCGCGCTCGGGCTCGGTCACCGGCGTCCGGTGCTCCTCGCCGTCCCAGGTGTAGACGCCGTCGCGCAGCCGGTTGGGCCACGGAGCCAGGACGTGCCCGCGCGCGTGCGGCGCCATCTCCTCGGCGCCGTAGCCGTCGACGACGTCGCGGCCGCCCACCCGGTAGGTGCGCAGTCCGCCGCCGACCTCGACGGCGGTCACCTCGGCGTCCCCGCAGCGGAGGACGAACTGCTCTCCCGTCGGCGGGATCACCGGACCCGCTCCGCGGTGAGGTCGCGGACCTCGGCGTAGCGCTCGCGCACGTGCGGCACGGGGTCGGCCTCGTGCACCTCGGTGCCGGGCCGGGGCCAGTCGGGGGCGGTGTCGCCGCCGCTGAGCACCCACGCCGCCTGGCGGGCCGCGCCGTCGGCGACGTACTCCCCCGGCGGCGGGACGAGCACCGGCACGCCGAGGACGGCCGGCGCGATGCGGCGGACCGCCTCCGACCGGGCGCCGCCACCGACCAGCAGGACCCGGCGGACCGGGGTGCCGGTCGCGGCGACCGCGTCCAGCCCGTCGGCCAGCCCGCACAGCAGGCCCTCGACCGCGGCCCGCGCCAGGTGCGCGGGGTCGGCCGTGCCGAGGGTCAGCCCGTGCAGGGCGCCGGTGGAGGTGGGGCGGTCCGGCGTCCGCTCGCCCTCCAGGTAGGGCACGAGCACCAGCCCGCCGGCGCCGGGCGGCGCCGACAGGGCCAGCCGGGACAGCTCGGCGTGGTCGACGCCGAGCAGCCGCGCGGTGGCGTCGAGGACCCGCGCGGCGTTGAGCGTGGCGATCAGCGGCAGGAAGTTGCCGGTGGCGTCGGCGAAGCCGGCGACGGTGCCGCTCGGGTCGGCCGCCGGGGTGGTGGAGACGATCGACACCACCCCGGACGTGCCGATGGACAGGACGACGTCGCCGGGCTCGGCGGCCAGGCCCAGCGCGGCGGCGGCGTTGTCGCCGGTGCCCGGCCCCAGGACCGCGCCGCCGGGGGTCTCCCCGCCGGGCTCGGCCGGGCCGAGCACCCGGGGGACGAGCGCTCGGTGGCCCAGCGCCCGCTCCAGCAGGTCCATCCGGTACTCACCACCCGCGGGTGACCAGTAGCCGGTGCCGCTGGCGTCGCCGCGGTCGGTGACCAGCGCCTCCAGGCCCGGCCGGCTCCCCGTCGACCCGCCCGCGAGCCCACCGGCCAGCTGCCAGGTCAGCCAGTCGTGCGGCAGGCAGACCGCCGCGGTGCGGGCCGCGTTGTCCGGCTCGGCCCCGGCCAGCCAGCGCAGCTTGCTGACGGTGAACGACGCGACCGGCACCAGGCCCACCGCGTCGGCCCACGCCTGCCCGCCGCCCAGCTCCGCGGTGAGGTCGCGGGCGGCCTGCGCGGAGCGCGTGTCGTTCCACAGCAGCGCCGGCCGGACCACCGCACCGTCCTCGTCGAGGCACACCATGCCGTGCTGCTGGCCGCCCACGGCCACCGCCGCGACGTCGTCCAGCCCGCCGGCCCGCGTCAGCGCCTGCTGCAGCGCCGCGGCCCAGGCGGCGGGGTCGACCTCGGTGCCGTCGGGGTGCGGCGCCCGGCCCTCACGGACCAGGGCGCCGCTGCCGGCGTCGCGCACCACGACCTTGCACGCCTGGGTCGACGTGTCGACCCCCGCCACCAGTGCCATCGCTCAGCGGGCCCCGAGGAGGTGCTCGACGGCCAGCTGGGACAGGCGCACCGCACCGGCACCGCGCGCGGCGGCGGCGTCGACGTCGAACTCCTCGAAGGAGCCACGGTCGGCCAGCAGGTCCTCGTAGGACTCGTTCTCGGCCAGCGTGGGCCGGGCCAGCTCGGGCACGCGGGCGGCGACCAGCGCCTCCTGCACCTCCGGGTCGGCGCGGAAGGCCGCCGCCCGCTCCTTGAGCAGCAGGTAGGTGCGCATGTTGGCCGCGGCCGAGGCCCACACGCCGTCCATGTCCTCGGTGCGCAGCGGCTTGTAGTCGAAGTGCCGCGGGCCGTCGTAGGCCGGCGCGCCGTCGACGCCGCCGTGCTCCAGCAGGTCGACGGTGGCGAAGGCCGACAGCAGGTCGCCGTGGCCGAAGACGAGGTCCTGGTCGTACTTGATCCCGTGCTGGCCGTTGAGGTCGATGTGGAACAGCTTGCCCTGCCACAGCGCCTGGGCGATGCCGTGCGTGTAGTTCAGCCCGGCCATCTGCTCGTGCCCGACCTCGGGGTTCACGCCCACCAGGTCGGCGTGCTCGAGGGTGGAGATGAACGCCAGCGCGTGCCCGATGGTGGGCAGGAAGATGTCCCCGCGCGGCTCGTTCGGCTTGGGCTCCAGGGCGAAGCGCAGGCCGTAGCCGCGGTCCTCGGAGTACTGGGCCAGGGTGTCGATGCCCTCGCGGTAGCGGTCCAGCGCGGCGCGCAGGTCCTTCGCGGTGTCGACCTCGGCGCCCTCGCGGCCGCCCCAGAGCACGTAGACGCCGGCACCGAGCTCGGCGGCGAGGTCCATGTTGCGCATGACCTTGCGCAGCGCGAACCGGCGCACGTCGCGGTCGTTGGCGGTGAGCGCGCCCTCCTTGAACACCGGGTGGGTGAACAGGTTGGTCGTCACCATGGGGACGACCAGGCCGGTCTCCTCCAGCGCCGCCCGGAACCGCTTGACGTGCTGCTCGCGGGCGGGGTCGTCGCTGCCGAACGGGATGAGGTCGTCGTCGTGGAAGGTGACGCCGTAGGCGCCCAGCTCGGCCAGCCGGTGCACCGACTCCACCGGGTCGACCGGCTCGCGGGTGGCGTCGCCGAACGGGTCGCGTGCGGACCATCCGACGGTCCACAGGCCGAAGGAGAACCGGTCCTCGCGGGTGGGCTGCGGCAGGCTCATGGGGGATCCCTCCATCGGGTTTTGTTCTTCCGTAGAACATAAGCCAGGGGCACCGCTAACCTCAAGGGGTGCGCACGACGGAGGGGACCGGAGCCCGGCAGTCGACGCTGCGCAGCGCCAACCTCGCGCTCGTGCTGCGGACCGTCTGCGCCGCGGCCGCCCCCCTGTCCCGCGCGGACATCGCCGCCCGCACCGGGACGACGCGTGCCACCGCCGCCCGGTTGGTCGACGAGCTCCTCGTCGGGGAGCTGCTCGACGAGGGCGAGCGCATCGCGCCGCCCCGGCGCGGGCGCCCGGCCACGCCGCTGCTGCCGGGCGCCCGCATCGGCGCGCTGGGCCTGCAGGTGGACGCCGGGCTGCTCGCCGCCCGGGTCCTCGACCTGCGCGGCCGGGTCGTGGCCGAGTCGGTGGTGGACGGCGACTTCGTGGGCAGCGACCCGGAGGCCACGCTCCCCCGGCTCGGCGCGCTGGCCACGACGCTGCTCGCCGGCCCGGCCGCGGACCTGCGGCTGGCCGGCGCCGGCCTGGCACTGCCGGGGATCGTCCGCGAGCAGGAGGACCTGCTGCTGCGGGCGCCCAACCTCGGCTGGTCCGACGTCCCCGCCGCGGACCTGCTGGCCGCGGCCCTGCCCGACGGCCTGCGGCCGGTACTCGGCAACGAGGCCGACCTCGCCGCCCGCACCGTCGCCGAGGTGGCACCGGGGCGGCCCGGCCCGCTGCGGGACTTCCTCTACCTGTCCGGGCAGATCGGCATCGGCGGCGCCGCCGTCCTCGACGGGCGGGTGATGACCGGCAGTGCCGGGTGGGCCGGGGAGGTCGGGCACGTGTGCGTCGACCCCGACGGCCCGCCCTGCCGCTGCGGCTCCACCGGCTGCCTGGAGCAGTACGCCGGTCGCCACGCCCTGCTCGCCGCGGCCGGGCTGCCGCTGGACACCCCGCCGGCCGAGGTGGTGGCGCGGGCGGCCGACGGGGACGCCGCGACGCTGCGGGCCCTCGACGCCGCGGCCGACGCCCTGGGCATCGCGCTGGCCGGTGTGGTCAACGTGCTGGACCTGCCCACGGTGGTGCTCGGCGGCCACCTGGGCGCCCTCGCCGACCTGCTGTGCCCGCGCGTGGAGGAGCTGCTGGCCCGCCGGGTGCTGTCGGCGCGGTGGCGGCGGCCGGCCCTCCAGGCGGTGACCGCGGCCCCGGCGGCCGGCGCGACCGGGGCCGCGCTGCGCGCGCTGGCCGGTGTCCTGGCCGACCCCGTGCGCTGGCTGCCCTGAGCCCGCCGTCGGCTACAGGCCGACCTGCTCCTGCAGCGCGCCGACCTCGGCGCGGGTGAGCCGGCGGATCGACCCGACCCGCATGCGCTCCAGCTTCACCGGGCCGACCGCCGTCCGGGTCAGCCGCGACACCGGCAGGCCCACGGAGGCCAGCAGCCGGCGGACGATGTGCTTGCGGCCCTCGTGCAGGACCACCTCGACCACGGACTGGCCGGCGTGGGTGTCGACCACCCGGAAGGAGTCGACCTTGACCGGGCCGTCCTCGAGCTCGACGCCGGCGCGCAGCCGCTTGGCCAGGTCGCGCGGGATGGAGCCGGACACCTGGGCCAGGTAGGTCTTGCGCACCTCGTAGGAGGGGTGGGCCAGCCGGTGGGCCAGCTCGCCGTCGTTGGTGACCAGAAGCAGACCCTCGGTGTCCTGGTCGAGCCGGCCCACGTGCACCAGGCCGGGGGCGAGGTCACCGACCATGTCGCCCACGGTCGGGCGGTTGCGGTCGTCGCTCATCGCGGTGATGACGCCGGCGGGCTTGTTGAGGGCGTAGGTGACGCGGTCGTCGCGCAGCTCCAGCCGGGCACCGTCGACGGCGATCTTGTCCCGCCGGGGGTCGACCCGCATGCCCTGCACGGTGACGGTGCGGCCGTTCACGCTGATCCGGCCCGCCTCGATCATGTCCTCGCAGACGCGGCGGGAGCCGACCCCGGCCCGGGCCAGGACCTTCTGCAGCCGCTCGCCCTCCCGCTCCTCGTCCGGCTCGGCGGGCTCGCGGTCGCCGGGGTGGACGGGGGCGAGCTCCATGTCCTCCGACCAGCCCTCGCCGGCGTCGGTGGTGTTCTCGTCGTGCGGAGCGGTGTTCATCGCCGTCCAGTCTCCCACCCGACGGCGCGGGCGCCGCCGGGTGCGCAGCGGTCGGTCAGCAGTTCTCCTGGCCCCAGTCGTCGACGGCCGAGCCGGTGGACACGAGGTCCTCCTGCAGCTGGGTGGCCTCGCCGACGAACTCGGTGTTGGCCGAGGGGTCGGTGAGGTCGACCTCGCCCAGCAGGTCGCGCATGCCGGTCCAGGCCTCGACGAGGGCCTGCCACTCGTCGGCGACGTCCTCGGGCGGCTCGACGGCCTCCAGGCGCTCGACGGCGTCGCCGACGATGCCCGGTGCCTGCTCCGGCTCGGCGGTGACGCCCTCCAGCTCGGCGGTCACGTCGGAGAGCAGGTCGGGGACGTCCTCGCAGAAGGCCGCCTGACGCTCCTCGTCCTCGGAGGCGCCACAGCCGGCGAGCAGGAGGGCGGCGGCAGCGAGCGGGGCTCCGAGAGCACGGACGGAGAGTGAGCGCTTCATGAGCCGACCGTAGCCTCCGGCCTGGTCACCGCCCTGTCGCGGGGTGCCGCTCAGGCGTCGGGGTGCTCGTCGAGCACGCTGGCGGCCTCGGGCAGCAGCGGGCCGAGCTCCGGGAGCTCGTCGAGGCCGGTGAGCCCCAGCCGCTCGAGGAACAGCGGGGTCGTGCCGTACAGCCCGCCGCCGGTGTCGGGGTCGCTGCCCACCTCCTGGACCAGCCCGCGGCTGACCAGCGTGCGCATGACGCCGTCCACTCCGACGCCGCGGATCGCCGACACCCGGGCGCGGGTCACCGGCTGGCGGTAGGCGATGACCGCGAGGGTCTCCAGCGCGGCCTGGGTGAGCCGGCTGCGCTGGCCGTCGACCAGGTACCGCTCGACCACCGGCGCGTAGTCCTCCCGGGTGTAGAGCCGCCACCCCTCCCCCACGCGCCGCAGGGTCAGGCCCGCGGCGCGGCGGTCGTAGTCGCCGGCGAGCTCGGCCAGCGCCGCGCGCACCTGCGGCACCGGGCAGCGCAGCGCACCGGCCAGGGTGACCTCGTCGACGGGTGTGTCGACGACGAACAGCAGCGCCTCCAGCCCGCCGCGCAGCGCGACCGGGTCCAGCTCCTCGCCGGCCGGCTCCGGCTCGGGTCCCGGCTCCGGTCGCGGCTCGGGCCGGGCGGCGTCCGGCGGCGGCAGCGGAGCAGGTTCGACGACCGGCTCCGGCTCCGCCTCCACCTGCGACACCGGCCGCTCGGCCACCCGCGCGGCCAGCTCGGCGGCGACGGCGTCCCAGGTCTCGGCGTCCGGGCCGCCCTGCGCCTCGGCCGCCTCGCGGGTGGCGTCGAGCTCCGCGGCGAGCGACTCCCAGGAGATCGGCGGCCGCTCCTCGCTCATGCGTACTCCTCGTCGGCGTCGTCGTCGGCGTCCGGCTCGGGCCCGCTGCCGCCGGTCCACCGCACCGACAGCTCCCCGAGCGGGGTGAGCTGCTCGAAGGTCACCCGCTGCTGGCGGTAGAGCTCCAGCAGCGCGAGGAACCGGGCGATCACCTCCAGCGTGTGCCCGCAGTCGGCGGTCAGGGCCCGGAACGTCGCCGTCCCGGCGGAGATCAGCTGGTTGCGCACCAGCAGCAGCTGCTCGGAGACGCTCACCGGCGGCGCGTGCAGGTGCGAGACACCGACGACCTCGGGCGCCTTCGGGGTCAGTGCCCGGGTCGCCAGCGCCGCGAACTGCTCCGGGGTGAGGCCGAGCAGCACCTCGGGCAGCAGCTCGGCGAAGCGCGGCTCCAGGCCGGCGTCCCGCGGGTGGCGGCGGGCCGCCTCGGCCTCCCGCTCCCGCAGGAAGGCCGCGGCCTGCTTGTACGCCTTGTACTGCAGCAGCCGGGCGAACAGCAGGTCGCGGGCCTCGAGCAGCTCGAGGTCCTCCTCGTCCTCGACGTCGGCGGCCGGCAGCAGCCGGGCGGCCTTGAGGTCGAGCAGGGTTGCCGCGACGACGAGGAACTCGCTGGCCTGGTCCAGGTGCAGCTCGTCGCCGAGCGCGCGCAGGTGGGCGATGAACTCGTCGGTGACCTGCGACAGCGCGATCTCGGTGACGTCGAGCTTGTGCTTGCCGATCAGCTGGAGGAGCAGGTCGAACGGCCCCTCGAAGTTGGTCAGCCGGACGGTGAACCGGCCCGACGGCGCCGGCTCGGCGACCGCCGGCTTCCCCTCCACGCCGACCAGCCTAGGTACTGACGGCCGGCGGACCAGGGACGGCACGTGGCCGGTGGAGACCGGTCGCCGGGGCCCGGAACGTGTCCCGACCGGGACCCGGGCCGCGGCTGCACGCAGTCCGGGACGGCACCGGGTCGCGGTACCGTCCGGAGGACGACAGGGGCCTCAGCCCTTGAGCCGCCGGACCAGCACCGACTCCTCGCCGCGCTCGCCGAGGTCGGCCAGCAGGACGGCGATGGCCTCGCGCACGATGCGGCCGCGGTCGGCGGCCACGCCGTGCTCGGCGCGCAGCGACAGCCGGGCGCTCTCCAGCGCGAGCAGCTCGTCGGCGGAGATGTAGACGGTGATCTTCTCGTCGTGCTTGGTGCGCTCGGTGCGGGTGGCCCGCCCGCGGGTGGGCCGGGACGGCACCCGCATCGGGGCCGGCGCCGGGGCGCGGTAGGCCGCGAGCGCGTCGTCGGTGTCGGCGGCACCCCCGGGGACGAGGGTCAGCGGGGCGGTCGTCTCGGCGGCGGCCGGCTCGCCGCGCCGGGTGGCGGCGCCGCGCAGGGCGGGCGAGCTCACCGTGGCGCTGATGCTCGGCAGCTCGGTGACCTCCGGGGTCGCCTCGACGGCGTCGGTGCGTCGGAACAGCTCGGCCGCGCCGGGGAGGACGGGTCGACGCGTCACAGTGCCAGGACCTCCTTGGCCAGGTCGCGGTAGGCGGACGCGCCGGAGGAGGTGGGCGCCCAGGTGGTGATCGGCTGGCCGGCGACCGTGGTCTCCGGGAAGCGCACGGTGCGGTGGATGACCGTCTGGAACACGGTGTCGCCGAAGGCCTCGACGACGCGGCTGAAGACCTCGCGGCAGTGCACGGTCCGCGCGTCGTACATCGTGGCGAGGATCCCGGAGATCTCCAGGTCGGGGTTGAGCCGCTCCTTGACCTTCTCGATCGTGTCCACCAGCAGCGCCACGCCGCGCAGGGAGAAGAACTCGCACTCCAGCGGGATCACCACGCCCTGCGCGGCGGTCAGGGCGTTGACCGTGAGCAGGCCGAGGGAGGGCTGGCAGTCGATGAGGATGTAGTCGTACTCGTGCCGGACGTCGGCGACCACCCGCAGCAGCGTCTGCTCCCGGGCCACCTCGCTGACCAGCTGCACCTCGGCGGCGGACAGGTCGATGTTGCTGGGCACGAGGTCCAGGCCGGGGATGTCGGTGGGCACCCGGACGTCGGCCAGCGTCGTCCGCCGCTCCATGAGGGCGTTGTAGATCGTGCGGTCCATGTTCTGGGCCGGCACCCCGAGGCCGACCGACAGGGCGCCCTGCGGGTCCAGGTCGATGAGCAGCACGCGGCGGCCGTACTCGACCAGCGAGGCACCCAGGTTGATCGTCGACGTCGTCTTGCCGACGCCGCCCTTCTGGTTGCACATCGCGATGATGCGGGCGGGCCCGTGCTGCGTGAGCGGCTTGGGCTCCGGCAGGGGGCGCACCCGCGCGCGGGCGGGGTCCAGCCGCGAGGCGGCGGCGCCCATCTCCGGTCCGGTGTCGGTCGGGAGCGCGACGGCCGGGCCGGCCACGTCCCCTCGGATCGCCATCGGTCAGGTTCCTCCACCTCGTGCCCGTTCCGGCCGCGGAGGCCGGTGCGGTCAGCCGTTCTGCCCGCGCGGGTGACCCCGACGCTAGGGAGGATCGCGCCGTTTACCGAGGAGGCACGCCGCGTGCTGTGTCGACATGGCGACCACTGCCAACACGGTCTCAGGGTTGAGCCGAAACCCTTGGCAGGTGACGCCGAAACGATCGGACGACGGCTGTCAGGTCAGCGCCCTCGGGTGGCTGCTGGCGTAGACCTCGCGCAGCCGGTCGACGGTGACCAGCGTGTACACCTGGGTGGTCGTCACCGAGGCGTGCCCGAGCAGCTCCTGCACCACGCGCACGTCGGCGCCGCCGTCGAGCAGGTGGGTGGCGAAGGAGTGCCGCAGCGTGTGCGGCGACACCTCCTCACCCAGACCGGCCCGCTCCGCCGCCGTCCGCAGGATCGCCCAGGCGCTCTGCCGGGACAGCGGGCCGCCGCGGGCGTTGAGGAACAGCGCGCCGCCCCGCACGCCGGTGCGCCCGGCGGCGGCCAGGGCCGGGCGCGCCCGCACCAGGTAGTCCTCGACCGCCCGGACGGCGAAACTGCCCACCGGCACGATGCGCTGCTTGCCGCCCTTGCCGGCCAGCCGCACCACCGACTGGCCGCGGTCCAGGTCGTCCACGGCCAGCCCGACGGCCTCGGAGATGCGCGCGCCGGTGCCGTACAGCAGCTCCAGCAGCGCGCGGTCACGCAGCCCGCGCGGGCCGTCGACGGCGCCGGTGGCCTCGATGAGGGCCACCACCGACTCGACCGGGATGGCCTTGGGCAGCCGCCGCGCCGGCGTCGGCGGACGGACCTCGGCGGCGACGTCGTCGGGGACCAGCCCGTCGAGCAGGGCGAAGCGGTGCAGCCCGCGGACGGCGACCACCGCCCGCGCCGCCGAGGTGGCCGACAGCGGCGGGTGGGCGTCGTCGCCCTGCCGCAGCGCGGTGAGGAAGCCGGCGACGTCGGACTCGGCGACCTCGGCCAGCCCGCGCACCCCGGCCGCCTCGAGGAACTCCGTGTACCGGCGCAGGTCGCGCCGGTAGGAGGCGATCGTGTTCGCGGCCAGACCGCGCTCGACGGTCAGGTGGTCGAGGTACCCGGTCACCACCCGCGCGACGTCGGTGACCTGCGGGGCCGTGACGGTCAGTGGAGGACCTCCTCGAGTCCGACGGCGGTCATGCCGTGGGCCGCCGCGACCTCCGGCAGCACCACCTGCCCGGCCACCACGTTGACCCCGTGGGCCAGTGCCCGGTCGGCGTGCACCGCGGCGACGGTGCCCTCGTTGGCCAGGGCCATGACGTAGGGCAGCGTCACGTTGGTGAGCGCGTGGGTCGAGGTGTTGGGCACCGCGCCGGGCATGTTCGCCACGCAGTAGAACACCGAGCCGTGCACCCGGAAGGTCGGCTCGTCGTGCGTCGTGGGCCGCGTGTCCTCGAAGCAGCCCCCCTGGTCGACGGCGATGTCGACCAGCACCGAGCCGGGCTTCATCCGGGCCACCAGCTCGTTGCTGACGAGGGTGGGGGCCTTGGCGCCGGGCACCAGGACCGCCCCGATGACCAGGTCGGCGTCGAGCACCGCGCGCTCGATCTCGTAGGCGTTGGAGGCGACCGTCTGCAGGTGGCCCTGGTAGATGCGGTCGGCGGCCCGCAGCTTGTCGATGTCCCGGTCAAGGACGACGACCTCGGCCTGCATGCCCAGGGCGATCGCGGCGGCGTTCATCCCGGAGACGCCGGCGCCGATGACGACGACCTTCGCCGCGTACACGCCGGACACCCCGCCGAGCAGCACGCCGCGGCCGCCGTGCGCCCGCTCCAGGGTGTGGGCACCGACCTGCGGGGCCATCCGGCCGGCCACCTCCGACATCGGCGCGAGCAGCGGCAGCGCGCCGTCCGCGGTCTGCACCGTCTCGTAGGCGATCGCCGTCGTCCCGGAGGTGACCAGGGCGTCGGTGCACTCCTTGGACGCCGCCAGGTGCAGGTAGGTGAACAGCGTCTGGTCCGCGCGCAGCCGGCCGTACTCCTCCGCGACCGGCTCCTTGACCTTGAGCAGGAGGTCGGCCGTGCCCCACACGTCCTCGGCGGTGGGCACGATCCGCGCGCCGGCCGCGACGAAGTCGTCGTCGGGGATGGAGGAGCCCTCCCCCGCACCCCGTTCGACCAGCACCGTGTGCCCGGCGCGCACCAGCTCGGTGACCCCGGCGGGGGTCAGCGCCACCCGGTACTCGCGGTTCTTGACCTCTCGGGGGACCCCGACTCGCATCGTCCGCGCTCCTGCTCCCGGTGCGGGGACTCCCGAGGGTGACGGGGCCCCGTCCCGCGTCGTGGGGCGCCCGGTCGGGGCGCGCCTCGCGGCGGAGTGTAGGCGGGATCACCTCCCGCGCCCGAGCGCGCCGGGCCGTGGCCACCGGCGCGGGTGAACGCCGTCCCCGCTCGGGTAGGGCCCTGCGGCCCCGACCCGCCCCCGTGGAGGACCCCGATGCGCCTGTACGCTCCCCGGCCTCGCCTGCGGGGTCTGCAACTGGCCGCGGACGCCGGCATGCTCGCCTGGCTGGTCGTCTGGGTGCTGGTGGCCCGGGCCGTGCACGGCGCCGTGCTCGTCCTGGCCGAGCCGGGGCGGGCGGTGGAGGACCTCGGCGCCTCGGTCGCCGGGAACATGGCCTCGGCGGCGGAGGCGGCCGGCGACGTGCCGCTGGTCGGGGACGACCTCGCCGCGCCGTTCGACGCCCTCGGCAGCGCGGGGGCCTCCGTCGGCAGCGCGGGCCAGGCCGCGCAGGACGCCGTGGGCACCCTCGCCGTCGTGCTGGCCGTCGTCCTCGCGGCGCTGCCGGTGGGCTGGCTGCTGCTGCGCTGGGCGCCGTGGCGGGTGCGGTGGGCCCGGGAGGCCGGCGCCGCGCAGGCGGTGGCCGTCGCCGACCCGCACGTGCTGGCCGCCCGGGCGCTGGCCACGGCGCCGCTGTCCCGGCTGGCCGCGCTGCCCCCGGGGACGGCGGCGGCGTGGCGGGCCGGCGACCCCGCTGCCACGCGGGCGCTGGCCGCCCTGGAACTGGACCGCCTCGGGCTCACTCCGCCGGTTTGGCGTTGAGGACCGCGCCGCCCGTGCCGATGTCCATCCCGGACACGCGGAGGTGGGCATGGCGGCAGGGCGGCGGGGCGGTCGGCAGCAGGGCCGGCGCGAGGGACGGCGTGGCGACCGCGCCGGCGGGCGGTACGGCACCGCCGTCGGGGTGGTCGCCGCCGGGCTGGTCACGCTGAGCGCGCCGGCCACGCACGTGGCCGCCCAGCTCACCGCCACCAGCACCCCGTCCCGGCCCTCGGCGCCGGCCCCCGTGGTCCCACCGGCCGCGGCCCTGGCGGCCGACACCGCGACCCTGCCCGTCCCCGTCGCGCCGCCGGTCGTCGCCACCGGCCCGGCCCCGCTGGCCCCCCGTGGGGTGCACCTCGACGTCCCGCACCCGATGGTGCCCCGCGGGGTGCCGATGGAGACCGAGCCCCCGGAGGCCCTCTGCGGCGGCTACGGCACCCCGCGGCGGATCAGCCCGACGGTCGTGCCCGGCCCCGGCACGGCGGCGGTCAGCTGGCCGGCCGACGGCCACGCCGACGTGCGCCGGTACCGGGTGCAGGCGGTCAGCCAGCGCCTGGTGCCCGGCGCGCAACCGGTGCCGGTGCAGCAGGTCGTCGGCCAGGCCGCCAACTGCCGACCGGTCGGCGTCACCCTCACCGGCCTCGAGCGCGGGGTGCCCCACGTGTTCTGGCTGGAGGAGGAGATCGAGGGCGACCTGGGCCTGCGCTGGGTGCAGGTGGGCACCTCGGCACCGATCACCATCGGCTGACGCGCGGCGAGATCCGCGGATCTCGCACGTCCGGACCGCTCCAGGCGTGCGAGATCCGCGGAGCTCGCCGGCTACTCCGCGTCGGCCGGACGCAGCTCCGGCTTCGCGGCCCGCGCCTGGGCCGCGGCGAGGACGCCGATGACCGCCGAGGCGTTGCGGATGCCGCCGGAGAACACCCGCGCGACCGCGTCGGCCAGCGGCACCCGCTCCACGGTCATGTCCAGCTCCTCGTGCTCGACCACGAAGCCGTCGGGCCGGTCGACCTCCGACAGCCCCTCGGCGAGGTAGATCAGCACCTGCTCGCTGCAGAAGCCCGGGGTGCTGTAGCTGGTGACCATCAGCGACCAGCGCTCGGCGGAGAGCCCGGCCTCCTCGGCCAGCTCCCGCCGGGCGGTGGTCAGCGGCGCCTCACCCGCGGCGTCGCGCAGGCCGGCCGGCAGCTCCCACAGGTAGCCGCCGACCGGGTGCCGGTACTGGCGGACCATGACGATCCGGTCCTCGTCGTCCACGGCGGCCACGCAGACCGCGCCGATGTGCCGCACGACCTCGCGGTCGCTCTGACCGCCGCCGGGCATGGCGACGGTCTCCTTGACGAGGGTGATGATCCGGCCCTCGTGCAGCGTCTCGGAGGCGAGGACCTCGTAGTCCCCCGGTCGCGCCGGCTCCACCATCAGATCCCGACCTCCTGGGACGCCGCCCGCTCGGCCATCAGATCCCGACCTTCTCGTCCTCGTCGAGCGGCACCGGCAGCCGCGCGGACTCCGAGAAGTCGATCGCGGCCTGCACGAACGCCGCGAACAGCGGGTGCGGCCGGGTCGGGCGGCTCTTGAGCTCCGGGTGGGCCTGGGTGCCGACGAAGAACGGGTGGGTCTCCCGCGGCAGCTCGGCGAACTCCACCAGCAGCCCGTCGGGCGAGGTGCCGGAGAACACCAGGCCGGCCTCGGTCAGCCGGTCGCGGTAGGCGTTGGCCACCTCGTAGCGGTGCCGGTGGCGCTCGGTGATCTCGGTGCTGCCGTAGGCCTCGGCGACGACCGAGCCCTTCTGCAGGGCGGCCGGGTAGCTGCCCAGCCGCATCGTGCCGCCCATGTCCCGCTGGCCGGCGACGACGTCGACCTGGCTGGCCATCGTGGCGATGACCGCGTCGGGGGTCTCCGGGTCGAACTCGGCGGAGTTGGCCTCCTCCAGCCCGGCCAGGTTGCGCGCGGCCTCGATCACCATGCACTGCAGGCCCAGGCACAGCCCCAGCAGCGGGACGCCGTTGACGCGGGCGTACCGGATGGCGCCGAGCTTGCCGTCGATGCCGCGGACCCCGAACCCGCCGGGGATGCAGACGCCGTCGACACCGGCGAGGGCGTGCGCGGCCCCCTCGGGGGTCTGGCAGTCGTCGGAGGGCACCCAGCGGATCTCCACCCGGCTGCGGTGGGCGAACCCGCCGGCCCGCAGGGCCTCGGTGACCGACAGGTAGGCGTCGGGCAGGTCGATGTACTTGCCGACCAGCGCGATCGTGACCGTCTGCCTGGGCGCGTGCACCCGGTCGAGCAGGTCGCCCCACACGGTCCAGTCGACGTCCCGGAACGGCAGCCCCAGCCGGCGGACGACGTAGGCGTCCAGGCCCTCGCGGTGCAGCACCTTGGGGATGTCGTAGATCGAGGGCGCGTCGGGGCAGGAGATGACGCCCTCGGCGTCGACGTCGCACATCAGGCTGATCTTGCGCTTGAGCCCGGTGCCGATCTCCCGGTCCGAGCGGCAGACCAGCGCGTCGGGCTGGATGCCGATGCTGCGCAGGGCGGCGACCGAGTGCTGGGTCGGCTTGGTCTTCAGCTCGCCGGAGGGGGCGATGTAGGGCACCAGCGAGATGTGCAGGAAGAAGCAGTTGTCGCGGCCGATCTCGTGCCGCACCTGGCGGGCGGCCTCGAGGAAGGGCAGCGACTCGATGTCGCCGACGGTGCCGCCGATCTCGGTGATGACGACGTCGACGCGCTCGGCGGACTCCGCGCCGGCCAGGATCCGTGCCTTGATCTCGTTGGTGATGTGCGGGATGACCTGCACGGTGTCACCCAGGTACTCGCCGCGCCGTTCCTTGGCGATCACGTCGGAGTACACCTGGCCGGTGGTGACGTTGGCCCGCCCGGTCAGGTCGGTGTCGAGGAAGCGCTCGTAGTGGCCGATGTCCAGGTCGGTCTCGGCGCCGTCCTCGGTGACGAACACCTCGCCGTGCTGGAAGGGGTTCATCGTGCCGGGGTCGACGTTGAGGTAGGGGTCCAGCTTCTGCATGGTCACCCGCAGACCACGGCTGGACAGCAGGGCGCCGAGGGAGCTGGCCGTCAGGCCCTTGCCGAGTGAGGAGACAACCCCGCCGGTGACGAAGACGAACTTCGTCGGCTGGGAGTTGTGGAGCAGACCCTTCGCCCCGTAGCCATGGTCACGCGTTCCAGACGGTCGATCCACGGGAGACGACCGTAACACGGTCCGGGCCCGCGACCGGGTCCGGACCGGGGGTGCCCTCGGCCACCTCGGCCCCCTCGCGGCCGCTGGTGCGGGGCGCCGCGGCCAGCCACACCAGCAGGGGCACCAGCAGGGCCGCCGCGGTCGCCGGCAGCGCGACGCCGGAGTCGTTGACCGCCGCGCCGACGGTCAGGCTGAGCGCGACCGCCAGCAGGCCGGCCCGCAGCGTCGCGAGGTCGTCGGCGGCGAGCAGGTCGGGGCGCCCGCGCAGCAGCCCGGGACCGCGCAGCGGCGCCGGCAGCAGCCGCCGCACCCGACCGGCCCACCGTCCCCCGGCCGGGCGGACCAGCCAGACCGCGGCCACGAGCGCGACCGGCAGCATCCAGGCCAGCGGGCTGCCGAGCAGGATGCCGAGGTTGGCCTCGGCCTTGCGGCTGACCACGGTCCACGCCTCGCCGGTGAGCACCTGTTCGACGAAGCGGCCCAGGTGGCTGCGGTCAGCGGCGGGCCGCAGCCAGTCGACCACCGCGAGGCCGCCGACCGCGACCACGGCCAGGGCCAGGACCGCGGCCAGCCGGGTCAGCGTGACGCGGGTGCGGGTGAGCAGCATGGCCAGCAGCACGAACCCGGGCAGCGCGGCGAGGACGCCGCCGAAGTCGCGGCCCAGCGCGGGGGTGCCGATGACCAGCACGACCACGGCTCCGGCCGCCAGCACCGTGCCGCCGACGACCGCGCGGGACCGGGACGCCGGGGCCCGCCGTCCGGCGGCCGCCGCGGCGTAGGCGGTCAGCAGCAGGGCGCTGACCGCCAGCAGGCCGAAGGTGAGGTTGCCGTACCCGGTGAACCGGCCGGCGACGATCGCGTCGTAGCCGAGCAGGCTCCCCAGCTCCAGGTGCGAGCCGGTGAGCACGTCCCCGACCAGGGTGGCCAGCGTGATCGTCAGGACCGCCGCCGGCGGGCCGAGGCGGGAGCCGCGCCACGGGCCCAGCGCGGCCACCGCCGTCACCGCCGCGGCGCTCAGCACGACCGACCCGGCCAGCGCCAGCCGGGGCGAGCCGGTGTCCTCCCAGGGCAGCAGGCCGGCCAGGTGGGTGGCCACCGGCAGCGCCGCGGCGCCCAGCGCGACCGGGCGGACGGCGAAGCGCAGCCACTCCCCCGCCCGCCGCGGCGCCCGGTCGCGGCGCCGGCCGCCGGCCACCAGCAGCCCCAGCCCGACGACGGCGGCGTCCACCGCGACCAGACCCCAGAAGAACGCGCCGGTGCTGCGGTAGTGGACCGCGGCGGTGGTGTTGGCCCGGTCGAGGACCTCCACGGCCTCGGCCAGGGCCGGGCGCTCGCCGGCGACCCGCAGCGGCTGGCCGTTCATCGACGCCGGCACGTCCCGGCCGAGCGCGGTGAGCACGGTCGGCGCGACGTCGATGAGCTGGGTGTACGGCGCCCGGCCGGTGCTGGCCGAGTCCAGCCAGCCGGCCGTGTCGAAGCCGGGGCCGGAGGCGATCCCGACGTGCAGCTGGGGGCGGCCGTCGTTGACCTCCGAGATGCCCTGCAGCAGCAGCAGGGTGTCCCCCGGGGCGGCGTCCACGGCCGCGGCCAGCCGGCCGACGGCGGCGTCGATCGCCGCGACGGCGGTGGCCCGGGGCTGCGGCTCGGTGCCGGTGTCGCTGCTCTCCAGGTCCGGCTCCCCGGCGTCCACCAGCGCGTCGAGGGACACCAGGGTCAGGGGGCAGCCGGTGAGCAGCTCGGTCACCGGGGCGGGGTCGGCGGGCAGCCGCTCGCGCTGGGTGAGCGCGACACCGGGTGCGGCGACGGCGAGGGCGGGCGCCCGGCCGACGACGGTGGCGCAGCCGACCGCGGCGCCGAGCGCGGCCGGCTCGGCGCCGAAGCGGGCGGTGGCCGGGTCGGCCGCCACCGCGGCCACCGCGGCGTGCGGGTCGGCCAACCCGGCGGCCGCCAGCCGTTCCTGCAGCCCGCAGTGCGACAGCGAGGGCGCGGCCGGGGGGACGGCGGGGGCCTGCTCCTCCTCGGGGACGGCGTCGTCGGCCGGCGCCTCCCCGGGGTCGGCGGCCCCGCCGTCGGTGCCGGGCGCCTCACCGGGCAGGGGCACGGTGGGCAGCGGAACGGGCGGGATCGACTCGTCGGGCGCCGGGAACCGGGCCCGGTTGCCGGCGCCGAGGGTGGCCCAGCCGTCGAGCAGGCAGCTGGTGGCCCGGGCGGCGCGGACGGAGACGGCGCTGACCGGCGCGTCGTCGGCCAGCGCCCACAGCTGCGGCGTGGCCTCGGGGTCCAGGTCGTCCCAGACCAGCCCCGGGACGCCGACGACGAGGACGCGGTCGGCCGGCGCGGGCGCCGCGACGGCCGGAGCCGCACCGCCGGCGAGCAGCACGGTGAGGACCACGGCCAGCAGGGCGGCGGCCCGGCGGACCGGGGTCATCGGGCGCCGGCTCCCGGTGGTCCGAGCAGCTCCCGGTAGACGGCGACCAGCTGGCGGGCGGTGGCCGCCTCGTCGGGCCAGGTGGCCGCCTGCCGGGTGCCGGCCTCGGCCAGCCGCCGGGCGCGGTCCGCGTCGGTCAGCAGCCCGGTGACCGCCTCGGCCAGCGCCGCGGCGTCCCCGACCGGGACCAGCTCGGCGGCGTCCCCGAGCAGCTCGGGCAGCCCGCCGGTGCGGGTGGCCACCAGCGGCGTCCCGGAGCGCAGCGCCTCCTGGGCGGTGAGCGACCGCGCCTCCCACCGGGAGGGCAGCACGCACAGGTCGGCGGCGGCGAGCAGGTCGGCGACGTCACCGCGGCGGCCGAGGAGGGTGACCGGCAGCCGCTCGGCGGCGATGCGGGCGGCCAGCTCCTCCTGCAGCGGCCCGTCCCCGGCGACGGCGACCAGCGGCGGCGTGGGCAGCCGCGCGTCGGTGGCCCAGCGGGCGGCGGCGTCGAGCAGGACGTCGTAGCCCTTCTGCGGGTGCAGCCGGCCGACCGCCACGACCAACGGGCGCCCGTCGGCGAGGCCGAGGCCCGCGCGCACGTCGGCGGCGGGCCGACCCGGTGGGGGCAGCGGCGGGGCGGACACCGGGGCCACGCGCACGTCGCGCGCCCCCTGCCGCCAGGCGTTCTCGGCGAGGTCGCCGGAGGCGGCGAGCACGAGGTCGGCGCCGCGGATCGTGGCCCGCTCGGCCGCCCGGAGCACCCGGCGCAGCGGGCCGCCGCCGTCGGGCAGGGCGTTGTGCAGGGTGAGCACCAGGGGCCGGCGGCGGTCCCCGAGCCGGCGGGCCGCGGCGGCCACCAGGCCGGCGCGCAGGCCGTGGGCGTGCACGAGGTCGGTGCCGGCGGTGGCCCGGCGCAGGACGGCGACGGCGCGGGCGTCGGCGGCCGGGGCCAGGCCCGCGGAGATGCCGACCGGGGTGAACGCCGCGCCGGTCGCGGTGAAGCCGAACAGCTGCTCGGTGGCGGCCGGCCCGCAGACCGCGACGTCCGCGCCGGCCGCCAGCAGGGCGGGCAGCACCGCCCGCACGTGGGTGCCCACGCCGCCGGTGCTGGTGGCGAGCACCTCGGCCACCCGGCGGCCCTGCAGCGGCAGCGGGTCAGTCACCGTGCACCTCCCGGTCCGACGTCCGCAGCCCGCGCACGGCCGCCCGCAGCGGGCCGCGCGCCGTGACCATCATGACCGCCGCCACGACCGCGAGCGCCACCGCCGCGGCGAGCAGGCCGGCGCCGACCACCGAGACCAGGCTGCCGAGGGGCACCGGGTCGGCGCCCAGGGCCCGGGCGGTGAGCAGCCCCGCGGCCGCGCCCAGGCCGGCGGCGAGCAGCGCGGGCGAACCGGTCCGGAGCACGCCGGCCAGCCCGGCGGGCCCCGCGACGCGGGCGACGACGGCCAACAGCGCCAGCCCGGCCACGGTCACCCCGAGGCTGTGCCCGGCGGCCAGGGCCGCGCCGCGGTCGGCCGGGGGCAGCGCCGCGGCGAGGACGAGGTCGGCGGCGACCGCGAGCAGCCAGCCGCCCAGCACGCAGGCCGTGGGGGCCCTCCACAGCCCGCGGGCGTAGAGGGCGCGGCTGAGCAGCGCGACGAGCCCGTAGCCGGCCAGGCCGGGGGCGAAGGCGACGATCGTGTCGCGCAGGGCGGCGACCGTCGCCGGCGGCTCCCCGGCGAGGAAGACCCGCGCCATCGGGCCGGCCACGGCCACCAGCACGGCGGCGGCGGCCAGCGAGGCGACCAGGACCAGGACCGCGGCCGGGGCCAGGGCCCGCCGGTAGCCGGCCTCGTCGCCCAGCTCGGTGCGCTCGGCCAGCCCCGGGTAGGCCGAGGTCGCCAGCGGCACGGCCAGCGCCGCCCAGGGCACCAGGAAGAGGGTCAGCCCGGCGGCGTAGACGACCTGCGTGCCGTCGGGGGCGCCGGCGTTGGCCAGCCGGATCGCCACCGCCGCCACCAGCTGCTGCCCGGCCAGGGTGAGGACGCCGGCCACCGCCAGCCGCCGCACCCGCGGGGCCGCGCCCACGGGGAAGCGCAGCGCCGGCCGCAGCCCGAGCCCCAGCCGGCGCAGGGCCGGCAGCAGGCCGACGGTCAGGGCCACCACGCCGAGCGTCGTCCCCACGGAGAGGACCAGCTCCGCCGGCGTCGACAGGGCGTCGGCCGACCGGCTCCCCCCGATCGCGGCGAAGACCAGGTAGGCCGCGGCGACCACGACGCTGGACAGCAGCGGCGCCAGCGCGGGCGCGGCGAAGCGGCGGTGCGCCTGCAGGACGCCGGTCAGCACGATGCCGACGCCGTAGAGGACCACCTGCGGGGCGAAGACCAGCAGGAACCGGGCGGCGAGGGCCACCTGCGCCTGGTCGCCGGAGCCGAGCAGCAGCCGCGCGACCGGCTCGGCGAGGAGGGCGAGCAGGACCGCGAGCGGGGTCAGGACCAGCAGGCTCCAGCCCAGCAGCGCCGAGGCGGTGCGCCGGACCTGCTCCCGGTCACCCGCGGCGATGCCGCCGGCGAGCATGGGGACGACGAGGCCGGCCAGGGCACCGCCGGCGACGACCTCGAAGACGATGTTGGGGACGTTGTTGGCCGCCAGGTAGGTGTCCCCGGTGCTCTCGGCGCCGACGGTGTTGGTGAACACCAGCGTCCGGGCGAAGCCGGCCAGCCGCGCCAGCACGGTGAGGACGGCGATGAGGGCGGCGGCGCCGGCGACCCCGCGGAGGACCTGCCGACGCGTCATGCGCGACGGCGGCCGAGCCGGTCCAGTTCCCGCAGTCCCGGCGTGGCCTCGATGACCTCCGTGAAGCTCACCTTCTCGCTGGCCAGGGTGAGCGCGACGACGCCGGCCAGCAGGCCGGCGCGCACGGGCCGTGCCGGGATCGCGGCCAGCCGCAGGCCGAGGAGGGCGCCCACGGAGTTGGCGCCGCAGTCGCCCAGCATGACCCGCTCGCCGAGGTCGGCGGGCAGGACGGCGACGCTGGCCCCCAGCGGGCCGGCGACCAGGCCGCCGGCAGGGCCGGCGAGGCCCGCGGCCGCGCCCAGGGCCGCGGCCTTGGCGGCGCGGCCGGGGCGCAGGTCCAGCAGGTTGACCAGGTTCGCGGTGCCGGCCACCAGGCCGGTGGTGAGGACGGCGTCGGCGAGCGCCCCGGCACCGCGCCCGCGCCGGGTGAGCAGCGCGGCGGCCGCGGCGGCCGCGCCGATGCCGGCGACCTTCACCGCACCGGCCGAGACCCGCCCGGCGCGCAGGGCGGCCAGGTGCCCGGCCAGACCCTTGTCGCGGGCCTGCTCGGGACGGGCCCCGACCAGGTCGTCGTAGGCCCCGACCAGCCCGGAGGCGCCGCCGGCCAGCAGCGCGGCGGCGCGGGTACCCGCCGGCGCCCCGGCCGCCGCGGTGGCGGTGGCGGCCAGCGCCAGCGCGGGCCCGCCGAGCAGGGTGACCGGGCGGCCGGCGTAGTTGGTGCGACGCCACGGCGCACCCGCCGGGCGCGCGGTGAGGTCGGCGGCTGCGGCCAGCGCGGCGCGGGCCGCGGCCGCGCCGCCCAGCGCCAGCAGCGCCCGCCGCCGGGCGCCGCCGTCGGGCCGGCGGCTCACGGGGTGGATGCGGGGACCGGGGGCACCGGCTGGGTGTCGTCGCCCGTGCCGTACTTGCCCGAGGTGCCCTGGCCCTCCCGCCCGAGGGCCAGGACGGTGCTGATCCGGCCGGCGGAGGCACCCACGTTGTCGACGGTGGACACCGCGGCGGAGACCTCCGGGTCGGCCCGGATGACGCCGACCAGGCCGGTGTCCCGGGCGCTGGCGGCGTCACCGGCGACGACCGCGCCGGAGCCGGCGGCGTCCAGGGCGACGGCCAGGTCGACCAGGGTGCCGGTGCGGTCACCGGCCTCGTCGTCGGCGAAGTCGCCGGTGGTGAGGACGACGGCGAAGTCGGCCGGGGTCACCGACGGCGACTCCTGGGTGAGGACCTCCAGCGCGGACAGGCCCGCCAGCACCGAGGACAGCGCGGCGGTGTCCGGCGCCGGCGCGCCGCCGGCGGGCCGCATGAGGACCTGGGACAGCAGCGACCCCACCAGCTGGCCGGTGTCGTCGGTCTCGGGGAGGGTGAGGCCGGTGGGCAGGCCGGGGCCGGTCACGTAGCTCTGCAGGCTGGCGGCCGTCGCGGGGTCGCTGTACTCCGGCTGCAGGCGCAGCGTGCCGGTGACCGTCCCGCCGGCCTGGACCACGAGCGCGGTGAGCTCCTCGACGGTGTCGGCCTCGACCTCCTCCCCCGTGGCCACGAGCACGACGCTGCGGCCCGACAGGCTGCCGGCGACCAGCGCCGGGGCGACGGCGTCCTCGAAGGCGTCGCCGGTGTCCAGCTGGGCCTGCAGGTCGCGGGACTGGTCCTCCAGCGCCCGCTTGTCCGCGGCGAGCGCGTCGACCTGGCTCTCGAGGTCGCTGAGGATCGGCTGGTTCAGCGCGGTGGTGCCGATGACGATGCCGAGCGCCACGGCCAGGAACACCGCGATCAGCGAGACCAGGTGGTAGCGGAAGTCGATCACGAGAAGAGGTTCTCCAGCCAGAACACGAAGCTGTTCCATTGGTCGAGCAGCAGCTCGAAGTACACGCGGCCGGCCGCGGACACCGCGAGCGCAGACCCGATGGCCACGAAGGCCGCCAGCACCAGCACGACCAGCGCGGTGGTGGAGATGCGGCTGCGGTACAGCCGGCTCACGCCCTTGGCGTCGACCAGCTTGCCGCCCAGCCGCAGCCGGGTGAGGAAGGTGGAGGCCATGCCGCCGCGGCCCTTGTCGAGGAACTCCACGAGGGTGGCGTGCGTGCCGACGGCGACGATGAGCTTGGCGCCCTTCTCGTCGGCCAGCAGCATCGCGATGTCCTCGCTGGTGGCCGCGGCCGGGAAGGTGATGGCGTCGACGCCGAGGTCCTGCACGCGGGCGAGCCCGGGCGCGCGGCCGTCGGCGTAGGCGTGGACGACGACCTCGGCGCCGCAGCGCAGGACGTCGTCACTCACCGAGTCCATGTCGCCGATGATCATGTCCGGCTGGTAGCCGGCCTCCTTGAGCGCGTCGGCCCCGCCGTCGACGCCGATGAGCACCGGCCGGTAGTCGCGGATGTAGGGCCGCAGCGCCTGGAGGTCCTCCTTGTAGTCGTAGCCGCGCACGACCACGAGCACGTGCCGGCCCTCGATCGGCGTGACGACGTCGGGCACGCCGACGCCGTCGAGCAGCAGCGCGCGCTCGCGCTTCATGTACTCCATGGTGTTGGTGGCGAAGGCCTCCAACTGCACCGACAGCCCGGCCCGGGCCTCGGCCATCGCCTCGGCGATCGTCTCCGGGGTCTGCTCGGTGCCCTTGGCGAGCACGGTCCCGTCGTCGAGGAGGAGCGTGTCGCCGTCCAGACGCACCTGGGCGCCCTCCTTGACCGCGGAGAGCACCTCCTTGCCGACGTTGTCGACCAGCGGGATGCCCGCGTTGGTGAGGATCTCCGGGCCCAGGTTCGGATAGCGGCCGGAGATGCTGGCCGAGGCGTTGACGACGGCGGCGACCTTGCAGGCGACGAGGGAGTCCGCGCTGACGCGGTCGATGTCGACGTGGTCGATGACGGCGACGTCACCGGGGCGCAGGCGCTTGGTGAGGTTCTTCGTCCGGCGGTCCAGCCGCACGGTGCCGGTCACTCCCGGCGCCGACTCCGGTGCCCGGCCACGACGGAGGGAGCCGATGCGCATGGCCTACACCCTCCCACGGAGGCTCCGGCGCGCCGTCGTCCGACGCGCAGGGGCGACCGGTCCGTCACGTTACGTGAGCGACACCACGGGGAACGCGACACGCCGGGCGCAGGATCACCGACCGACCCGCCGCGGCGTCCAGGTCCGCTGTCTAGCGTTGGGCAGGTGACACGAGGGGCGCACACGGTCGGCCAGGGCTCCGAGGACCACGTGCTGGTGGACGGCGTGCTGCCCGACGACGCCCCCTCCTCCGACGTCGGGACCGGACCCGGCGACCGGACGGCGGACGAGGAGCCCACCGCGGCCGACGACGCCGACGCCACGCCGCCTCCGCTGCCCGGGGCCACCGCGCCCGCTCCCCCGAGCACACCGGCGCCCGCCCCGGCCGATCCGGCGCGCGGCGGGCGCCGCAGCCGGCGGGCGCTGCGCGGGCCGGGGCTGCGGGAGCGCCGCCGGCAGCAGACCCGCGCGGCCATCGTCGACGCCGCCGCCGAGCTGTTCGCCGAACGGGGCTTCGACGCGGTCAGCGTCGTGGAGATCGCCCAGCGCGCCGGCGTGGTCGAGAAGACGGTGTTCAACCACTTCCCGGTCAAGGAGGGCCTGGTCTTCGAGGCCGATCCGCCGATGCGGGCCGCCCTGCTCGACGCGGTGCGCACCCGGCCGGCCGGGGAGTCGGTGACGGCGGCGGCGGGCACCTTCGTCGTCCGGGCCATGAGCGGGCTGGGCGCGCCGGAGGCGGCGGCCGGCGTGGCGGAGATGGCCGGGATCATCCGGGGCAGCCACACGCTGCAGGTCCGGGAGCGGGAGATCCTGGGCCAGCTGACCACGGCGCTGGCCGAGCTGATCGCCGAGGAGACCCACGCCGAGTCCGGCGAGCTCGCCCCGTGGCTGGCCGCCCACTCGGTGCTGGGCCTCTACGCGGCGCTGCTGGAACTGGCCCGCGACCGCGTGCTCGCCGGGGTGACCGGCCCGGAGCTCACCGCCGAGCTGCGGGCCCGCGGCGAGCGCGGGCTGGCCCTGCTGCAGTTCGGCCTGGCGGGGTACGCCAAGCGGCGGTGAGGCAGCGGGCCGCCGTGTCCCGGTCCTCCTCGCCGGGGCCTGCGGCCCCCGCTGCTCAGACCGCGATCTGCAGGGCCCGCAGGAGCTGGGTGGACCGGTCGCCGGGGATGGCGGGGTCCTGGGTGAACAGGGCGACGGCGACCATGTACTCGTCGTCCCCGGTCCAGCCGCGGCCCTCGGCGCACATCCGCCGGATGTGGTCGCGCACCTTGGGCTCCCCGCTGTAGGGCCCGTAGTCCAGCCCCATGGCCAGGAAGTTGGCCACCCGGTAACCGAGGTCGCCGGCCGTGGCCACGGTGCTGCCGGGGTCGGAGTAGCTGGGCACGGCGACGAGGACGTTGCGGTAGCCGGCCTTGAGCAGCTGCAGCACCAGGTCGTTGCCGTGCACCCCGCCCCACAGCTCGGGCATGAGGATGTCGCGGTCGGGCGCGGGGATGTAGGGCGGGTTGGCGATCACCGTGGACACCGCGGGCGATCCGGCGGAGTCCGCCGCGTCGAAGAAGTCGCCGAGCTCCACGGTGTAGCGGTCGGCCACGCCGCGGGCGGCGATGTTCTCCCGCGCCTGCTCGACCGACGGGGCGCTGATGTCGAAGCTGCGCACCCGCAGCTCCGGCAGCCCGGCCACGACGTCGGCGATGGCGGTCGCGTCACCGGTGCCGAGCTCGACCACACCCTCCTCCGCCCAGCCCAGCTGCTCGCGGTAGTGCTGCAGCAGCATGCAGACGGAGAACCCGTAGTGCGCTGACTCGTCGGCGGAGGAGAAACAGCTCACCGGGCCGAACCGCCGCTCGGGCGGGTGCCGGCGTGGTCGACTCTGACCTGGCATCGGTTGCGCACGATCGACGCCTACCCCGCCCGGGGCCCGCCCACGCCTGCGGTCCCCCGGCCGGGTCCGCGGGCGCCACGACGACCACCCGACCGGGTGGATCCGGGCGGCGGTCCGCTCAGGTGGCGGCGCGGGCGTCCGCGGCCACGGCCAGGAGCTCACGGGCGTGCGCCTGGCCGGTGTCGCTGTCGGTGAGCCCGGACAGCATCCGCGCCAGCTCGCGCACCCGGTCCTCGCCGTCCACGGCGCGGATGTCGGTGGCGGTGACGCCCGCGCCGGTGTCCGGCGACTTGTCCACGACGAGGTGGGTGTCGGCGAACGCGGCGACCTGCGCCAGGTGCGTGACGACGACGACCTGGTGCTGGCGCGCCAGCCGGGCCAGCCGCCGGCCGATCTCGCCGGCCGCCTGCCCGCCGACACCGGCGTCGACCTCGTCGAAGACCATGACCGGGACCGGGTCCGCGCCCGCGAACACGACCTCGATGGCGAGCATGACGCGGGAGAGCTCACCGCCCGAGGCACCCTTGTGCACCGGACGCGGCGGGGCCCCGGGGTGGGCGGCCATGAGGAGCGCGACCTCGTCGATGCCCTCGGGACCGGGCGCGTCGGGGTCGGTGTCGATCGAGAAGGAGACGCGGGCGCTCTTCATCGCCAGGCCGGCCAGCTCCCGGCCCACCTCGGCGGCGAACCCCTCGGCGGCCGCCCGGCGCCCCGCCGAGACCTGCGCGCCCAGGTCGGCGAGCTCGGCACGGGCGGTGTCACGGGCGGCCTCGAGCGCCTCGAGCGCCTCGTCGGAGACGTCGAGCTCGGCCAGGCGGCCGCGGGCGTCCTCGGCCCAGGCCAGCACGCCGTGCACGCCCTCTCCGACGTCGGCGTACTTGCGGACCAGCGCGGTCAGCGCGGCCCGGCGGTCGAGGACCTCGGCCAGGCGCGCCGGGTCGGCGTCGAGGTCGGCGACGTAGGTGGCCAGCTGGCCGGAGACGTCGGAGACCACGGCCACGGCGTCGGCGAGGTCCCTGGCCAGCAGCACCAGCGTGGGGTCGTCGGAGGCGGCCAGGGCCCGCTCAGCGATGGCCAGCGCGGCGGTGGCGTCCTGCGGCAGGTCCTCGGCGCCGAGGTCGCCGGTCACGTCACCCACCAGGGCCGTGCGGGCCTCGTCGGCGGCGGCACGCAGCGCGTCGGCGTCGCTGAGCCGCCGCGCCTGCGCGTCGAGCTCCTCGTCCTCGCCCGGCTGCGGACCGACCGCCTCGATCTCCTCCAGGCCGTGGCGGAGCACGTCGGCGGCCTGCGCCAGTTCGCGGGCCTGTCCGCGGCGCCGGTCCAGGTCGGCCGCCAGCTCCCGCCAGGAGGCGTAGGCGGCCCGGTAGCGGTCGAGCAGCTCCAGGTGCGCCGGGCCGGCGTAGCGGTCCAGGGCGCGCCGCTGCTCGGCGGGGCGGGACAGCCGCAACTGGTCGCTCTGCCCGTGCACCGCCAGCAGCCCCTCGGCCATCTCGGCGACCACGCCCACCGGCACGCTGCGCCCACCGAGGTGTGCCCGCGACCGGCCCTCGGCGCTGACGGTGCGGGCGAGGATGAGGCTGCCGTCGTCGTCGGGGTCCGCGCCGGCGTCGGCGGCCCGCTCCCACACCGGGGAGTCCGCGGGCAGGGTCAGCCGCCCCTCGACCCCGGCGCGGCCGTTGGCGCGCACCCGGCCCGGGTCGGCACGCCCGCCGAAGAGCAGGGTGAGGCCGGTGACGACCATCGTCTTGCCGGCCCCGGTCTCGCCGGTGACCACGGTGAGGCCGTCGCCCAGCTCGAGGGTGACGTCGTCGATGGCGCCGAGACCGCGGATGCGCAGCTCGGTCAGCCGGCCGCGGGCGGCCGACGCCGGCGCGTCCGCCGCCGCGCCGGGACGGGCGGCGCGGCCGCCCGGGGCGGTTGCGTCCCGGGCCTGGTCGCCCGTCGCGGCCGGCGTCGGCTTCCGGCGGGGTTCACGCGTCGTCGTCCGTGCCGCCACCGCGGCCCTCCTCCCGGGTGTCCCCGCTGACGATGCCGCGGGTCAGGACGTTGCGGGTGGGGGTGAGCTCGTGGCCCGGGTCGTGCGTCCGCGCGTCCCGGAAGCCGCGCACGGGCAGACCGAACTTGGCCACCAGCCGGTCGCCGAAGGTGGCCTTGTGCACGCGGGCGATCCGCACCGGCCGGGCGGCCCGGCGCACGTCGACCCGGCCGCCCTCGGGGACCTCGAGCACCCGGCGCCCGTCGGCGGAGACCCGCGCCCGGTTGCCGTCGGCGGGGATGGCCACGCTCAGCACGGAGTCCGGTGAGGTGACCAGCGGCCGGGAGAACAGCGCGTGGGCGTTGGAGGGCACCACGAGCATCGCCTCGACGTCCGGCCAGACGACGGGGCCGCCGGCGGAGAAGGCGTAGGCGGTCGAGCCGGTGGGCGTGGAGAAGAGGACCCCGTCGCACCCGAAGCTGGTCAGCGGCCGGCCGTCGATGGCGAGGACGACGTCGAGCACCCGGGAGCGCTCCATCTTCTCCACCGACGCCTCGTTGAGCGCCCAGGTGCCGCCCACCACCGCGCCGTTGCCGTCGAGCACGTCGACCTCGATGGCCAGCCGCTTCTCCACCGAGTACTCGCAGCGCTCGATCGCGGTGAGCGTCTCCTCCACCGCCTCGGGCTCGGTCTCGGCGAGGAACCCGACCCGGCCGAGGTTGACCCCCATGAGGGCGGCGTTGCTGTGGTGGGCCAGCTCCGCGGCGCGCAGGAACGTGCCGTCCCCGCCGAAGACCATGACGATCTCCGCGCCACGGGCGGCCTCGGCGTCGGCGGGGACCACGTGCGCGCCCTCGATGCCGAGGTCGGTCGCCTCCTCCTCGAGCAGCCGCACGGTGATGCCGGCCTTGGCCAGGCGGGCTGCGGAGCTGCGGGCCAGCTCCACGATGTCCTGCCGGCCGGTGTGCACGGTGAGCAGGACGTGCCTGCTCCCGCTGGGCGCCCACAGTGCGGGACTGACCTCGCTCACGCTTCCTCCTCGGTGGCGCCGGTGGGCGGGCTGGGCCGCTGGTTCACGATGGTCCTTCCTCGACGGCGCGGCGCACGTCCTCCTCCCGCGGCGGCCCGGCGTCCCGGCGCAGCCACAGGAAGAACTCGACGTTGCCGGCCGGCCCGGGCAGCGGGCTGGCGACCACCCCGGCGGTGCCCCACCCGAGGTCGGCGGCGGCGCGGGCGACCGTGAGGACGGCGTCCTGACGGTGGGCCGGGTCGCGCACCACACCTCCGGCGCCGAGCCGTTCCCGCCCCACCTCGAACTGCGGCTTGACCATGGGCAGGAGGTCGGCGGCCGCCGTTGCGCAGGCGGTCAGCGCGGGCAGCACCAGGCGCAGGGAGATGAAGGACAGGTCGGCCACGACGAGGTCGACCGGCCCGCCTATCTGCTCGGGGGTCAGTGACCGCACGTTGGTGCGCTCGAGCACGGTGACCCGGTCGTCGGTGCGCAGCGACCACGCCAGCTCGCCGTAGCCGACGTCGACGGCGACGACCTCCCGGGCGCCGCCGCGCAGGAGCACCTCGGTGAAGCCACCGGTCGAGGCGCCGGCGTCCAGTGCGCGCCGGCCCTCCACCGGTACGGGGAAGGCCTCCAGGGCGCCCAGCAGCTTGTGCGCCCCACGCGACACCCAGGTGGGCGCGTCGGGGTCGGTGCGGACCACGACCGGGGTGTTGGGGTCCACCGCGGTGGCCGGCTTCGTGGCGGCGCGCCCGGACACGGCCACCCGGCCCTCGGTGATCAGCGCGACGGCGTGCTCCCGGGAGCGGGCCAGCCCGCGTCGCACGAGCTCGGCGTCGAGCCGGCTGCGGCGGACCATCAGAGCTGGTCGATCGTGGCGAGCTCGCGCTGCAGCCGGGCGTGCTCGGCCTCGAAGACGGCCACGTGCTCGGCCAGCGGCCGCTCGGCGAGGTCGGCGAAGACCCCGGTCCCGGCGTCCTCGACCGCCGGGCCGCCCGGACCCGGCTGGGCCGCGGGCGGGCCGGTGACCGGTGCCGGGACGGTCGCCCCGGCCGGGGCGGGCGGGCCCGGGACCGGCGCCGGACGCGGGCCGGGACGCGGCGGGCCGGGCACCGGTCGCGGTCGGCTCGGCTCGGTCATCGCTCGCCTCTCGGATGGGTGGGTGTGCGCGGTGCGCAGCTGCACCACCGCGATGGACGGCCCCCACCGGCCGGCGCCGACCGGCGGTGCGTCCCGGCCTGCGAGGTTACCGGCCGGGGACGACGGGCACGGGGCGTGGACGGGCGGACGGCGTTCGCCCACCCGGTCCCCTCGCGCGATGGAGGCACGCCCGCGTGGCCACGATGGAGCAGTGCATGACCGCCCTCACGGACATCCTCGGGAACCTCGCGGCCAACCCGGCCGCGGAGGGGCTCGACCGCAGTCTGTCCTGCCGGCTGCCCGACCTCGGGCAGGTCGTCCGCGGCCGGCTGTCCCGCGGTGCGGTGCACGAGCTGCGGGCCGAACCGGAGGACCAGTCCCTGGAGAAGGCCGACATCCGGTTCACGATGACCAGCGACGACCTGGTGGCACTCACCGACGGCCGGCTGTCCTTCGCCCCGGCCTGGGCGACCGGGCGGGTGAAGCTGGAGGCCGGGCTGCGGGACATGCTGCGGCTGCGCAAGATGCTCTGACGCGCGGTCGGGCCGGCACACCGGTCCCCCGGTCACGGGAGCCGGCCCGGGAACCAGCGCGCCAGCGCCGCGGCGGCGTCGTCGTCGGCCGCCTGCACGTCCAGCGGAGCCGCGTCGTCCGGGTGCACCGTCCAGTGCGCGACGCACAGCGCCCGCAACCCGTCGAGGCCGTCGCCCCCGTCGGTCTCCCGGGTGGCGCAGGCCAGTTCCAGCCGGCCGCTCTCCCCCACCGGCCGGGCCACCCAGTCGCCGCAGCGCCGGCCCGCACCGGCCGCGGCGACCGGCGGGTGGGCGGTGAGCACGCCGGAGGCGTCGAGGGCCAGCAGGTCCGGCCGCTGGTGCGGTGGGGCGGCGAGCAGGGCCGCCGGATCGGTGACCCCGCTGAAGACGAGCAGGCTGGCGGCGCCCGCGCGCCGGCCGCCCTCGATGTCGGTGTCCAGCCGGTCGCCGACGACGAGGGGACGCCGGGCCGCGGTCCGGCGCACGCACTCGGCGTGCATGGCCGGATCCGGCTTGCCGGTCACCAGCGGGGGGCGGCCGGTGACGGCGCTGACCACGCCCACCATCGCGCCGTTGCCGGGCAGCGGCCCGCGCGGCGAGGGGATCGTGGCGTCGGTGTTGGTGGCCACGTGCTCAGCGCCGTTGCGGATCGCGACGACGGCCTCGGCCAGCTGCGCCCACCCCACCTCGCGGCCGTACCCCTGGACGACGGCCGCGGGCTCGTCCTCGGCCCGTTCCACGACGGTCAGCCCCGCGGCCACGAGCGCCGCCGGGACGCCGGGACCGCCGACCGGCAGCACCCGCGCGCCGGGGCCCAGCCGCTCGGCGACGACGGACGCCGCCGCCTGCGAGCTGGTGATCACGTCGCCGGCGGTCGCCGGGATGCCGAGGTCGGACAGGTGTCGGGCGACGTCCTCCGGCGTGCGTGCGGCGTTGTTCGTGACGAACCCCAGGCGCATGCCGTCGGCGCGGGCGCGGGCCAGCGCCGCGGGCACCCCGGGCACGGCATCGGGGCCGACGTAGACGACCCCGTCGAGGTCCAGCAGCGCCACGTCGTAGACGGTGGTCAGCGGCTGCGAGCAGCCGGCCACCAGTGACGGCGGGGCGCCGGTCACGCCGTCCCCCCGGTCCGGCGGGCGCGGACCCCGCGCAGGGCCCGCGTGTAGTGCCCGAGGTCGGGGCGCATCGCGACGGCGAGGGCGAGGTGCTCGGCGGCCAGTTCCAGGTCGCCGGCCCGGCTGGCCGCCAGGCCCAGCCCGAACTGGGCGTAGTCGTCGGTGGGGTTGCCGGCGATCAGCTGGCCGAAGGTGCCGATCGCCTCCTGGTAGCGACCTGCGTCGTACTGCGCCCGCGCCAGCGCCTCCAGCAGGCTGCGGGACCCGGGCTCGGCCTCGACCGCCCGGCCGAGCAGCGTCGCCGCTGCCGCCGGGTCACGGTTGGCCAGCAGCTGCAGCCCGCGCTGGTACCAGTCGTAGACGTCCCCCTCGGGAGCCCCCACGTCCGCCACGCCTGCCCCCTCGGTCCCGCTGCCCGGCGCCGGCCCGCGCCCCGGCCCCCTGCCGGGACCGGCCGGGACGGCGCACCGGAGCAGCGCGCTCCTACGATTCCCCTCGTGCCCTCGTCGTCGGCGGACGCCCCGCCCCCCACTGCGACGGGGCTGGAGGTCCGGCCCTTCCGCGCCCTGACCTACCGGCGACGTGACCCCGGGCATCTGGCCCGGGTGAGCTCGCCAGCCTACGACCTGGTGACCGCGGAGGGACGGGAACGCCTGGCCGCGGCCGACCCGCACAACGTCGTCCGGCTCATCCTCCCCCACGTGCCACCGGTACCCGGCGGCGCCGCGGACGACGCCGCCACCCGGTCGGCGGAGCAGGCCGCGCGGACCCTCCGCGAGTGGGAGACCGCCGGCGTCCTCACCCGGGACGCCGCCCCGGCCCTGTGGGTCTACGAGATGCGCCCCGCAGACGGCACCCCGGCCACCGTCGGCTGGCTCGCAGCGGTCAGCCTGCCGCCGGCCGGCTCGCGGGCGGTGCTGCCGCACGAGGACACCTACCCCGTCGCGGTCGAGGGGCGCCGCGCACTCCTCGCGGCCACCGGCACCGACCTGGAGCCGATCGTGCTCGCCCACGACCCCGACCCCGAGGTCCCCGTGCTCACCGACGCCGCGCGCACGGCCGAGCCGGACCTGGTCGTGGCCGACGCCGACGGGGTGCAGCACCGCCTGTGGCGCGTGACCGAGCCGGACCTCGTCGCCCGACTGGTCGCGGCGCTCGCCCGCACCGGCGCGGTCATCGCCGACGGTCACCACCGCTTCGCCGCGGCGCAGGCCCACGCCCGCAGCCGGCCCCAGGACCCGGGTGCGCACGCCGTGCTGGCGCTGCTCACCCCGATGGGACCGGGCGGGCTGCGGGTGCACGCCATCCACCGCGTGGTGCCCGACCTGCACCTCGACGAAGCGCTGACCACCGCCCGGCGCGGCTTCGCCGTGGCCGACGTCCCGATCGCCACCTCGGGCGACCTGGCCGCTGCCGTGCGGCGCTGGCTGGCCGACCCCGTCGAGCGGGGACTCCTGCTCAGCGACGGGGCCCGGCTGGTGCGGCTGGCCGACCCGTCGGCGCAGGTGCGCGCGGCCGTGCCCTCCGAGGCGCCCCCCGCCTGGCGGGGCCTGGACGTCGTACTGGCGCACCACGGCCTCGTGCAGGGGTTGTGGGGTCGGCCCGACGACCCGGGCTCGGTGCTGGTGGCACACACGGTGGAGGAGGCACTGGCCGGCGCGGTGGCCCGGCACGGCGTCGCGCTCCTCCTCCGGGGGCCGTCGCCGGTCGACGTCGCCGCGGTGGCCCGGGCGGGTGCACGCATGCCGCGCAAGTCCACCCTGTTCGTGCCCAAGCCGCGCACGGGGCTGGTCCTGCGCCCGCATCCCGACTGACCCGCTCACGCCGTCGCGACCGCTGCCCCCGAGGCGCGGGGGACCTTCCGGCCCCGCCGGCAGTTGACCTCGCAGACCGAGGCCGTGCCGTTCGGGGTGCGCCAGAAGCGGCGCTGCAGCGCCCCCTCCACCTCCACGACGTCACCGGCCTCCCAGGCCGCCACCCGGCGCTGCAGCCCGCGGTCGTAGGTGACGCAGGTGAGGACGTCGACGGACTGCCCCCGCACCCGGGGCTCGGGCCGGCGCACGACCAGCCGGAAGGTGACCAGCGTGTCGCCGCTGGGGAGGGACCTCAGCTCCGCGGGGGCGGAGAGCCGCCCACGGAGCACCACGTCGTTCCGGTCGATGACAGCCACGCTCATGACGGGAGCCTGACCGCCGGACGGCCCCCGCCCCACCCTGCCGCCCGGTCTGTGGACGCGGGCCGCGGGTGTGGACGGGGACCGTCGGGGTGTCGGTGCTCAGCGCGGGGCGTCGTCCCCCGGCGGCTCGATCTCGCCCAGGAGCTCGGCGACCTCGGCCTCGATGTCCTCCGAGAGGTCCAGCTCGTCCTCGTCGGTCGGAGGAGCCGAGAGCTCGTCGCCCGCTGGGACGGGGGTGGCCCCTGCGACGGGGAGCTGGTCCGCCGCGCCGTCCTCGAGGTCCACCGCATCCTCCGCGGACGTCGCCTCGTCGGCGGGCTCCTCGACGGCGGGCTCGGGCAGCTCCTCCTCGGAGAACTCCACGTCGGGCTCCTCGGGGGCGTGCGCCGCGACGGCCGCCGCCCACTCCGCCGCCGAGGCGTCGGCGCCAGCCGCGGCGAGCAGCTGCGCGTAGGCCTCGGCCAGCCGCAGGGTGGTGGGGTCGGTGAGGTCGACGGCGTCCGGGCGGGGCCGGCCACCGAGGGCGGCCTCCAGGACCAGCCGCGCGGCGGGCAGCTCGCCGAGGTCCTGACGGGCACCGGCCTCGACCAGGCGCAGCTCGACGGTCTCGTCCGCGTCCGGGTTCTCGGCCAGCGCCTCGCGCACCAGCCGCAGCGCCACCTCGGGGCGGCCGAGCGCCCGTTCGCAGTCGGCGAGGACGGCGCGGTACCCCTCGTCCCCGGTCATGCGCCGGTAGGCGCGCAGCTCCCGCGCGGCCTCGGCGTAGTCGCCGGCGTGGTAGGCCGCGACCCCCACGGCCTCCCGGACGACCGCGATGCGGGAGGCCCGGTCCCGCGCCGCACGGGCGTGGGCCAGCGCCTCCTCCGGCTGCTCGTCGACCAGCGTGCCGGCCGCCACGAGGTGCCGGGCGACGCGCTCGGCGTTGCGCGACTCCAGGCCTCGCAGGGCCTGCCGGACCGCCGGGTCGAGGTCCCGCGCGTCCGCCCAGTCGGGGAGGGCGGGGCCGGCGGGCACCGGCGGCGTCCGCTCCTGGGCTCCCGCCGGGGCCCGGCGGCTGTCCGACCGCCCACGGCGGTCACCGTCCGGACGCCGGTCCGACCAGTTCCCGCGCCCGGCGCCGCCGGCCGACCGCTCGGGACGACGCTCCTGCCAGCCGCCTCCGGACCGCTCCGGACGAGCACCTTGGGCGCCCGCGCCCCCGTGGGCGCGACCATGCCGCGGCGCGTCGCCGGAGGGACGCTGCGGTCGCTCCGAGCGCGGACCGTCGCCTGCCGGACGCCGCGGGCGGTCGGCCCACTGGGGGCGGTCACCGCGCGGACGGTCGGAGTCGGGACGGCGGTCCCGCCAGTCGCTGCGGGCCGCGTCGGGACGCTGCGCCCGATCCCGCTCGGGACGGCGCTCCTGCCAGTCGCCGCGGGTGCCGGCGGGACGCTGCGGCCGCCCACCCTCGGGACGACGGTCGCGCCAGTCGCCTCGAGGGGAGCCGGACCGGTCCGGCCGGCCACCCTCGGGACGGCGCTCCTGCCAGTCGCCGCGGGTGCCGGCGGGACGCTGCGGCCGCCCACCCTCGGGACGACGGTCGCGCCAGTCGCCCCGGGGCGAGGTCGCACGGTCGGGGCGGTCGCCGTGCGGCCGGCCGCCACGACCACGGTCGTCCGGACGGCGGTCCCGCCAGTCGCCCCGGGCTCCGCTGCGTTGCCCGCGGTCAGCGGGTGCGCCCGCGGATCGGTCGCCGGCAGGACGATCGCGCCACTGCTGGCGGTCCTGTCCCCCGCGGTCGTCCTCGGGACGACGCTCCTGCCAACCGCCGTGACGCGGGCCGCCCGAGCCGCCTCCGCTGGGGCGTCGGCCCTGCCAGGAGCCCCGTCCGCCGGCGGACCCGCCGCCGCGCTGACCGCCGGCTCCCTGGGGCCGCGGCGAACCGCCGCTGCGGCCGCCTCGGGATCCGCTTTGTCCGCCGGTGCCCCCGGCGCCTCGACGCGGTGAAGTCATGGGTGTGTGCCTACCTCGATGATCGGTCCGGCACGCGCAGGTGCTGGCGGAGATGGGGCCGGACGCACGAGAACGGGGGCCAGAGCACGTGGCTCTGACCCCCGTTCCGTGAATGGTTGTCCGGCGGCGTCCTACTCTCCCACCCCGTCTCCAGGGCAGTACCATCGGCGCTGAGAGGCTTAGCTTCCGGGTTCGGAATGAGACCGGGCGTTTCCCTCTCGCCATGGCCGCCGTAAC
>NZ_JBJGZS010000016.1:0-106405 GCF_054050635.1 Geodermatophilus sp. SYSU D00079
GGTCGTGGGGGGGGGCGCCGGGGGGGCGGGGGGCGGGGGGGGGGGGCGCGGGGGGGGCCGCCGGGGGCGCGCCCCCCCCCCCCCCCCCCCCCCCCCGGCGGCGGTGGGCATGCTCGCGTCCGTGACCGACGTCCCCGCACTGCCCGCCGGCCTGACCCTCGAGCAGCGGGCCGCCCTCCTCTCCGGCCGCGACTCCTGGACCACGGAACCGGTGGAGGCGGCCGGCCTGCCGTCGATCGTGCTCACCGACGGGCCGCACGGCGTCCGCCGCCAGGAGGGCGCCTTCGACACGATCGGCATCCACCGCAACGTCCCGGCCACCTGCTTCCCGCCGGCGGTCGCCGTGGGCTCGAGCTGGGACCCGGAGGTCGCCGAGCGGATCGGGGCCGCGATCGGGCGGGAGGCGCGGGCGCTCGGGGTGCACGTCGTCCTCGGCCCGGGCGTGAACATGAAGCGCTCGCCGCTGTGCGGCCGGAACTTCGAGTACTACGCGGAGGACCCGCTGCTGGCCGGCGTGCTCGGGGCGGCCCACGTCCGGGGCCAGCAGGGCGAGGGCGTCGGCGCGTCGGTCAAGCACTTCGCCGCGAACAACCAGGAGACCGACCGGATGCAGATCAGCGCCGACGTCGACGAGCGGACGCTGCGGGAGGTCTACCTGCCGGCCTTCGAGCGGGTCGTCACCGAGGCGCGGCCGGCCACGGTCATGTGCGCCTACAACCGGGTCAACGGCGTCTACGCCTCCCAGCACCGCGACCTGCTGACCGGGGTGCTCCGCGAGCAGTGGGGCTTCGAGGGCGTCGTCGTCTCCGACTGGGGTGCGGTCGACGACCGCGTCGCCGCCCTCGCCGCCGGGCTGGACCTGCAGATGCCCGGCGACCGGGGCGCCGGGGACCGCCGGGTGGTCGAGGCGGTGCGGGACGGCGAGCTCGACGAGTCCGCCGTCGACACGAGCGCCGCCCGGGTGGCGGCCCTCGCTCGGTTCGCCGGTCCGGTCACCGACGGGTTCGACGTCGACGGCCACCACGCGCTGGCCCGGGAGCTGGCCGCGCGGTGCGCCGTCCTGCTGCGCAACGAGCGCGGCACCCTGCCGCTCGCGCCGGGCACGCGGGTCGCCGTCGTCGGGGAGTTCGCCCGGACGCCGCGGTTCCAGGGCGGCGGCAGCTCGCACGTCCACGCCACCCGGGTCGAGGCCGCGCTGGACGCCGTCCAGGAGCTGGCCGGCGTCGAGGTGCCCTTCGCCCCCGGGTTCGCCCTCGACGGGGCGGGGGACGCCGCCGCGCTGCGGGAGGAGGCGGTCGCGCTCGCCCGGTCCGCCGAGGTCACCGTCGTGTTCGCCGGGCTCGGGGAGGCCGAGGAGTCCGAGGGCTTCGACCGGGAGTCCCTCGACCTGCCCGCCGGCCAGGTCGAGCTCATCCGGGCCGTCGCCGCGGTGGCGCCCCGCACGGTCGTCGTCCTCTCCCACGGCGGGGTGGTCTCGCTGGAGGGCTGGCACGACGAGGTGGACGCCGTGCTGGAGGGCTTCCTGCTCGGCCAGGCCGGCGGCGGCGCGCTGGCCGACCTGCTGTACGGGGTCGCGAACCCCTCGGGCCACCTCGCCGAGACCATCCCGCTGCGTCTGGCGGACGTCCCGAGCGCCCTGAACTTCCCGGGGGAGCAGGGTCACGTCCGGTACGGCGAGGGCGTCATGGTCGGCTACCGCGGGTTCACCACGCTGGACCGGCCGGTGCGGTACCCCTTCGGGCACGGGCTGAGCTACACGACGTTCACGACGGGTGACCTGCAGGTCGTGGCCACCGGCGACGACACCGTCCGGCTGTCGGTGACCGTGGCCGACACCGGCGACCGCGCCGGCCGGCACGTGGTGCAGGTGTACGTGGCGACGTCGGCCGGACCGGTCCGCCGTCCGGCCCGGGAGCTGCGCGCGTTCACCTCCGTCCTGCTCGCGCCCGGCGAACGGCGCACGGTCACCCTCGACCTGGACCGCCGCGCCTTCGCCTACTGGGACGTCCGCGAGGGCGACTGGGTGGTGGCGCCCGGCGAGTACGCGGTGCAGGTCTGCGCCAGCGCCGTCGACGTCCTGGCCTCGGCGACGGTGACGCTGGCCGGCGACGAGCTGCTGCCCGCGCTCACGCTGGACTCGTCGGTGCAGGAGTGGCTCGGCCACCCGGTCGTGGGGGCCGAGCTGGCAGAGGGCTTCGCGGTGTGGCTGCCCGACCTGCCCCCGCCGTCCACCGAGGCCGGGCTCGGCATGCTGCGGATGGTCGGGTCGATGCCGATGCACCGGTTCGTCGCCGACCTGGGCGCCGCCGTCCCGGCCGGCGAGCTGGAGCGCCTGGTGGCCCGCGCGGCCGCGGCCCGCGCCGAGCGGGTGGGCCGGCCGTGACCCGGTACGTCGCGCTGGGCAGCTCGTTCGCCTCCGGGCCCGGCGTCGAGCCGGTCCTCGACGCGGGCTGCGCCCGGTCGGGCGCGAACTACCCGCGCCTGGTCGCCGACCGGCTGGGCCTGGACCTCGTGGACGTCTCCTGCGGCGGGGCCACGGTCGACGACGTCGTCGGTGCCGCCCAGCTCCTGCTGGCCGGCGGCAGCGTGCCGCCCCAGATCGGAGCCGTCGACGCCACCGCCGAGCTCGTGACGGTGACCGCCGGCGGCAACGACGTCGAGTACCTGCTGACCCTGCTGCGCAGCTCCTCCCGGGTGGCGCCGGAGGCCGCGCCGAACGCGTTGCGGGCGTTCCTCGGGGTGCCGGTCGACCGTGGGGCCGTCGAGACGGCGCTGACGCGGCTGCCCGGGAAGCTGGCCGGCATGGTGACCGCCGTGCGCGACCGGGCACCGCGCGCCCGCGTCGTCTTGGTGGACTACCTGACCGTCCTGCCGCCGGACGGGCCGTGCCCGGACCTGCCGATGACCGACGACGACCTCGCCTTCTGCCGGTCGGTGGCCGAGCGGCTGGCCGAGGCCACCGCCACGGCCGCGCAGGCGACGGGCGTGGAGCTGCTCGCGGCGTCGGCGCTCAGCCGCGACCACCACGTCTGCGCGCCCGAGCCGTGGGTGACCGGCTGGGCGTTCGGCGACCTGCTGGCCGGCGGGCTCGTGCCCTACCACCCCAACGCCGCCGGGATGGGGGCCGTCGCCGACGCCCTGGTCGACCACCTGCGCTCCTGACCGGCCGCGCCGCCGGCGCGGCGACGACCACGCCGACAGGGCCTCGGGGTGGTCGTCCGCGTCGGACCGGGGGTGCGACGCCCCGCGTGCCCGGCTCCACGCGTCTTGGCAGGGTGACGGCATGACCGTCGTCCCGCCCCCGCTCGAGCACGTCCTGCACCTCGAGGTGACCGTCGACCGGCCGGTCGAGATCGGGCCGACGCCGGCCGGGCACCGGCGGGTCGTCCCGATCACCGGCGGCACCGTGTCGGGGCCGCTGCTGACCGGCCGGGTGCTGCCCGGCGGCGCGGACTTCCAGGTGATCCGCACCGAGACCGAGACCGTCGCCGAGGCCCGCTACGTCATCGAGACCGACGAGGGGGAGCGGGTCTACGTCGAGAACACCGGCCTGCGCACCGGCTCCGCGGAGGACATCGCCCGGCTGCGCCAGGACCTCCCGGTCGACCCGTCCCGGATCTACTTCCGCTCCACCCCGCGGTTCGAGACCTCCGCGCCGCGCCTGGCGGTGCTGACCTCACACGTGTTCGTCGGCTCCGGCGTCCGCCACCCGGCGGCGGTGGTCTTCGACTTCTTCCGGGTGGGCTGAGCTCAGTCCGGCAGCCGGGTCGGCGCGTAGGCCAGCATCCGCCAGTCGCCCCCGGCGCGGGTCCACACCGCCAGCGCCAGGGCGTCGATCGTCTTGGGCACCCCGTCGACGTCGACGTCGGCGGTCATCCGGCCCACCACGATCGCGGCGTCCCCGGCCACCTCCACCCGCTCCACCGGGTGCTCGACCGTCCGGTAGACGTAGTAGCGGGAGCGCAGCTTGGCCAGGTACTCCTCCTTGGTGTCCCGGACGCCGCTGGAGTGCGCGTAGCTCGCCCCGGGCGCGAGCAGCTCGTCCAGCGCGGCGAGGTCGCCGTCCACCATCGCCCGGTAGCGGCGGTCCTCCGCTGCGAGCACCGCCTGCACGTCGTCGTCCCGGCTCGTCATGCCCCCATCCTGGCCGGAGGGGGCCGACTCGCGCCGCGTGGACGGCGACCCGCGCGTGCGGCCCGGCGGGACGGCGCCGTCCGGGCCCATGGGCGCGGACAGCGCCGTCGCCGTGGTGGCCGCCGCCCTGGCGGTGGTGGGGACCCACGGCGCCGCCACGAGCTCGTCGTGGACGACGACGTCCCGCCGTCCCCGACCCCCGACGCGGCCGCGCCCGCACCGCGGAAGGAGACCGGCTGGACCCGCCGGCCCCGCGTGCGGGGCCGGCGGGGGACGGCGTCCTAGCCCTCGGCCTTCTCCTTCTCGTACCGCTCGGTCATCGTGGCCACCGCCTGCATCTGCTGGGCGGCGTAGTCCTCGCGCTTGCCGCCGGCGAACTCCTTCCAGCCCAGCGTCTGCTGGGCGTGGCTGACCTCGCCGCCCTGGAAGTGCGGCATGACGTGCTGGGCGATCAGCTCCCACGAGCGCCGGGTCGCCTGCGGGTTGGCCCACTCGTGGCCCAGCAGCAGCATGCAGCCGAAGCCGCCGGACTGGTCCCACAGCCGCTGCACCTGCGCGCGGGCGTCCTCGACGGTGCCGATCGCCCCGATGCCGGCCTCGTTGATGAAGTCGATCATCTCCTTGGCGTCGCCGCCCTCGACGGCCATCTGCGGGAACGCGGCGGTCTTCTGGAAGTACCGGAACCACGTCTCGATGCCGTACTGGACGTCGGCATAGGCCTGCTCGCGGGTCTCGGCGATGTGCATGAGCCCGACCAGCCGCCAGTCCCGGCGGGACACCGACTGGCCGAAGTGGGCCGCCCGCTCCTGGACGACGTTCCAGTGGTGGGCCAGGGCGTCGAAGCCCTCCTTGGACAGGGTGGCGCCGATCGACAGCAGCCCGATCCCGTGCCGGCCGGCCATCCGCGGTCCGGTGGGGGAGGCGACGGCCGCGACCGCCACCTCGAAGTGCGGCTCGGTGTAGGGCCGCAGGTGCAGCCGGGCGTCGACCAGGTTGTGCGTGCGGGTCTGCTGGGTGACCGTCTCGCCGCGCAGCAGCCGCATGATGATGTCGAGGTCGACCTCGAGCAGCTCGCGGGTCTCGGTGGGGTTGAGCCCGAGCATCATCGAGTCGGTGGGCAGGGAGCCGGGGCCGCAGCCCAGCATCGCCCGGCCGCGGGTCAGGTGGTCCAGCAGCACCATGCGCTCGGCCACCCACAGCGGGTTGTGGTACGCGATCGAGGTGACGCCGGTGCCGAGCTTGATGTGGCGGGTCCGCTCGGCGGCCGCGGCGATGAAGATCTCCGGCGAGGCGATGATCTCGGTGCCGGCCGAGTGGTGCTCGCCGATCCAGGCCTCGTCGTAGCCGAGCCGGTCCAGGTGCTCGACCAGCTCCAGGTCCCGCTGCAACGCGAGGGTCGGGTTCTCGCCGGCGGGGTGGAACGGGGCGAGGAAGGTGCCGAAGCGCAGCCTGTCCATGGATCCTCCTGGGTGTCGGTCGACTGAGCAGAAAGTAACGTGCGTCACACCGTGCGCGGGACCCTCGCGGACGGGCCGATCCGGTTCCGGCGGCGTACCGTTCCGGGACCACCGTTCGAGGGGTGCCGATGGCCCTGCTGCGCCGGATCCAGGCAGCGCGCGGTGCGGCGGAGACCGCCGTCCGTCTCGCCGCGGCCGGCGCGGTGCTGGCCGCCGCCCCGGCGGTGGTCACCGCCGGGCTGCTCGCCGAGCCGGCGCGCGCGACGGCCCGGGTGGCCCGCGCCGCCGCCGGGGTCGCCGCCGGGGCCGGCTCGGCGGTCGCCGACGGGTCGCTGCACCTGGCCCGGGCCGCGGCGGTCCCCGTCACCCGGGCCGTCGGCACGGTGCTGACCGGCGCCGACCCGATCCCCGACGGCCACCTGCACTCCCTGGTCGGCGCCGTGAAGGGGATGGTGGAGCCGCCGCGGTCGCGGCACACCCGGCGCGTGTGGGCCGACCACGGGCACGTCCAGGTCGAGGTCGCCGCCCCCTCCGCGGAGGACCAGCCGGAGGTCCGCCGGGCCCTGCGCCACCAGCTGGAGCGGCTGGAGGGCGTCCAGTGGGCGACGGTCAACGACGTCGTCGGCCGGGTGCTGGTCGCCGTCGACGACCGGCGGGTGCGCGTCGAGGACGTCGTCGGCGCGGTCACCGCGATCGAGCAGGCGCGCGGCGGACGGCAGGTGTTCCCGCAGTCGGTCGAGCACCCCGCCGACCTCGAACCGCTGCTGAGCGCCGTGGTGGCGGCCGTCGTCGACGTCACGGCGGTCGGCGTCGCCTACCTCGGCAAGGCGCTGCCGGTGCCGGCGCTGTCCCGGCACGCCACGCTCACCATCGCCCTGCTCGACAGCCAGCGGTGGATCCGCAACGGGCTGGAGGCGCGGATCGGCGTCATCGGCACCGACCTGCTGTTCAACGGCACCAGTGCGCTGCTGCACGCGCTGACCCAGAGCCCCACCATCCCCGCGCTCAACGCCGCCGCCGCGCTGCAGCAGGCGGTGGAGATGCGGGCCCGGCGCCAGGTCTGGCAGCGGCGGGAGCCGGAGCTGTGCGGGCCCGAGCCGGACGACGACGGCCAGCCGCTGCAGCCACCCGGCCCGCGCCCGGTGCCCCTGCCGCCCGGTCCGGTCGAGACCTACCGCGCCCGCGTGGAGCAGGTCGCCCTCGGGGCCACCCTCGGCCTGCTGCCGCTCACCGGCAACCCCGGCCGCTCGGCGGACATGCTCAAGGCGCAGAACCCGAAGGCCGCCGGCCTCGGCCGGGAGTCCTTCGCCGCCACCCTCGACCTGCTCATGTGCCGGCGCGGTGTGCTCCCCATGGACGGCGCGGCCTATCGGCGGCTCGACCGGGTCGACACCGTCGTCGTCGACGGCGCCACGCTGTGCACCGGCCCGCCGGTGGTCATCGAGGCGCGCGCCACCGCCGACGGCTGGGACGACGCCGGGGTGTGGACCGCCGCGGTCCGGCTCCTCGGTGCCCGCGGCGGGAGCGACGACCGGCTCCGGCTCGGGCCGGCCCGCAGCGCTCCCGGCGCCGAGGGCGGGGAGGTGCGCAGCCTGCTCGAGGGCCGCCGCCGGGTCGGCGAGGTGACCGTCGCCCCCGAGCCCGACCCGCACGCCGAGGCGCTGCTGTCCGCCGCCAACCGGGCCGGTCACCGGCTGGTGCTCACCCCGCACGTCGGCACCCGCGACCTCGCCGGGGCCGCCGACGAGGTGGCGCCCGCCCGCGAGCCGCTGGTCGAGACGGTGCGGCGGCTGCAGGCCGACGGGCGGGCCGTGCTGCTGGTCTCCGCCGCCGACGGCCCCGCGCTCATGGCCGCCGACGTCGCCGTCGCCCCCGTGCTGCCCGGCTGCGCCCCCCCGTGGGGCGCGGACCTGGTCACCCGGGCGGGCCTGGTCGACGCCTGCGCCCTCGTCGACGCCACCGTCCCGGCCCGCGCGGTGAGCCGCCGGTCGGTGACCACCGCGGTCACCGGCAACGTGCTCGGCGGGCTGCTCGCCGCGGTCGGCAGCGCCCGGTACGGGCAGGCCAAGGCCACCACCCCCGGGAAGACGGCCAGCACCGCGGCCCTGGTCGACGGCGCGTGGACCGCCGTCCGGGCCGCCCGCCGTCCCGGGCCGCCCCCGGCGGTGCACACCCCCTGGCACGCGCTGGACCCCGACGACGTGCTCGCCCGCGTGTCCGGCCTGCCCCGCCCGGACGACCAGCCCCCCGGCCGCCTGGCCGTGGCCGCCCGCGTGGTGGGCGACCTCGCCGTCATCCGGCTGCCCGCCCGGTTCGTGCGCACCGTCGCCGCCGAGCTCGCCGATCCGCTCACTCCCGTGCTGGCCACCGGCGCCGCCGCGACCGCCGCGCTCGGGGAGAACACCGACGCCCTGCTGGTCGGTGGCGTCACCGTCATGAACGCCCTGGTCAGCGGGTTGCAGCGGCTGAGGGCGGAGGCCGCGCTGGAGGCGCTGCTGCTGGAGCAGGACGTGACGGTGCACCGCGAGACCGACGGCGGCAGCGAGGACGTCCCCGGTGGTGCCCTGCGGGTCGGCGACGTCGTCCGCGTCGGCGCCGGTGACGTCGTGGCCGCCGACGCCCGGCTGCTGGAGGCCACCGACCTGGAGGTCGACGAGTCCAACCTGACCGGCGAGTCGCTGCCGGTGGCCAAGTCCGTCCCGGCCACGCCCGGCGCCGACGTCGCCGACCGGACCTGCATGCTCTTCGACGGCACCACCGTGGTGGCCGGCAGCGGCCGGGCGGTCGTCGTCGCCGTCGGGCCGGCCACCCAGGCCGGGCGCGCCGCCCGTGCCGCCGGCGGCGCCGCGCCCCCGGCCGGCGTGCAGGCCCGGCTCGCCGAGCTCACGCGGGCGGTGCTGCCGCTGACCCTCGCCGGCGGGGCCGCGGTCACCGCGCTCGGCGTGCTGTGGCGGCGCCCGCTGCGGGAGGCGGTCCGGGCCGGGGTCGCCGTCGCGGTCGCCGCCGTCCCGGAGGGGCTGCCGCTGGTCGCCACGGTGGCGCAGCAGGCCGCCGCCCGCCGGCTGTCCCGCCGCGGCGCCGTCGTCCGCAGCGCCCGCGTGCTGGAGGCGCTCGGCCGGGTGGACACCGTCTGCTTCGACAAGACCGGCACCCTCACCGAGAACCGGCTGCGGGTGGCCCGGCTGCACCCGGTGGACGACGACACCGGTGAGGACGACGTCCTGCGGCTGGCCGCGGCCAGCGTGGCCAACGGCGACGCGCAGGCGCACGAGACCGACCGCGCGGTCGTCGAGGCGGCCACCGAGCGCGGGCTGGCCGGCGAGGGGGAGTGCGACGCCTGCGTGCCCTTCGCCGCCGAGCGCGGGTTCTCGGCCGGGGTCCGCGACGGGCGGCTGGTGGTCAAGGGTGCGCCGGAGGTGGTCGCGGCCCGCTGTGCCGGGGCGCCGGACGTGCGGGCGGCGGTGCAGGAGCTGGCCGCCGACGGGCTGCGGGTGCTCGCCGTCGCCGACCGGGACGTCGACGGCGTCCCCGACGACCTGGACGCCGCCGCCCAGGACCTGCGCCTGCGCGGGCTGGTCGGCCTGGCCGACACCCTGCGGACCTCGTCGGTGGCCGCGATCGAGCAGCTGCGCGCCGCCGGTGTCCGGGTGGTCCTGGCCACCGGCGACCACCCCGAGACCGCGGGCGCGATCGCCGCGCAGGCCGGCGTCCCCGGCGCCGACCGGGTGGTCACCGGCGCCCAGCTGGCCCGGGCCTCCGACGCCGAGCGCGCCCGCATGGTGCGCGAGGGCACCGTCTTCGCCCGCCTGTCGCCCGAGCAGAAGGTGTCGCTGGTCGGTGCGCTGCGCCGGGCCGGTGCCACCCTCGCCATGACCGGGGACGGCGTGAACGACGCCGCCGCGATCCGGCTGGCCGACGTCGGCGTCGGCGTCTCCGGCGCGGAGTCCCCGGCGGCCCGCGCCGCGGCCGACCTCGTCCTCACCGACCTGGACCTGACCCGGCTGGTCGACGCCATCGGCGAGGGCCGGGCCATGTGGCTGCGGGTGCGGGACGCGGTCTCCATCCTGGTCGGCGGCAACGCCGGCGAGGTGACCTTCACCGTCCTGGGCACGGCGTTCGGCGGCCGGGCGCCGCTGGGCACCCGCCAGCTGCTGCTGGTCAACCTGCTCACCGACATGTTCCCCGCCCTGGCGGTCGCCGTCGCCGCCCCGCGGTCGGCGGTCCTCGAGCAGTCCGACGGGCCGCTGGCCGGGCACCCGCTGGAGGCGGTGCTGCGCGCGGGGCCGCAGCGTGGCTTCTCCGCCGGCGTGCGCCGGATGGTGCTGGTGCGGGGCGCGGCGACCGCGGCCGGGGCGACCGGGGCCTGGGCCGCCGGGCGGCTGACCGGGCCGGCCGGCCGCGCCGGCACCATGGGGCTGGCCGCGCTCATCACCACCCAGCTCGGCCAGACCGCCTGGGCCGGACGCCGCAGCCCGCTGGTGCTGGCCACCGCCGCGGGCTCGCTGGCGGTGCTCGTCGGCGTCGTCTCCACGCCCGGGGTCAGCCGGTTCTTCGGGTGCACCCCGCTGGACCCGCTGTCGTGGCTGGTCGTGCTCGGCTGGGCCGCGGCCGGCACCGCCGGTGCAGAGGTCGTGCCGGTCCTGGTCCAGCGGTACCGCGGCCGGTCGGGCGGCTGACCGGCCGCGGGGTCAGCGGGAGCGCGCGGTCACCAGGAGAGCGGGGGAGTGGGCGGCCCGCCGGCGATGACCTCCTCGGCCCGCCCGCGGATCGCGGCGTCCCGGGCGGAGTTGGTGAGCACGTAGAAGCGGCCGGTGCGGATGGCGTCCACCACCAGCTCGGCCACCTCCTCGGGCTCCCGCGGCGGCGCGGAGCGCGCGTGCAGCTCGGCGCGGGCCGCGCGGGTGACCGCGCCGGTGTCGGTCGCCGGGCCCGCCGACGCCGGCCGGTTGCGGGAGGAGGTGTCGAAGTTGGTGCGGACGGCGCTCGGGCACAGCAGCGTGACGCCGACGTGCGAGCCCGCCTCCCGCAGCTGGGCGTGCAGCGACTCGGTGAGCGCCACGACCGCGTGCTTGGACGCCCCGTAGGCGCCCAGCGAGCCGGCGAACAGCCCGAACACGGAGCTGGTGTTCACCACGTGCGCGGCGTCCTGCTGCTGGAGGACCGGCAGGAACGCCCGGATCCCGTGCACCACGCCCCACAGGTTCACGCCGAAGACCCACTCGAGGTCGCCGAGCGGCACCTCCCACAGCGGGTCCTGGGAGCCACCGACACCGGCGTTGTTGCAGACCAGGTGCACCGCCCCGAACGCGGACAGGGCGGCGTCGCGCAGCGCCTCGACCGAGGCCGCGTCGGCGACGTCGGTGACCACCGGGAGCACCGGCGCCCCGGTGCCGCCCACGTCGGCGGCCGCCGCGGCGAGCGCCGGCTCCTCGACGTCGGCCATCACCACGCTCATGCCCTCGGTGGCGAACCGGCGGGCCAGGCCCAGCCCGATGCCGCTGGCCGCGCCGGTCACCACCGCCACCCGGCCGGGGGCGACGACCCGCGCTCCACCGGTTCCCGTCGCGTCCATCGCGTTCCGCCTCCTGCCGCCGCCGTCCCGGAGGACGCTGCCGTTGACCCCGCAACCCTGGGTCGGGGACGACGGGCAGTCAAGGCGCTCTTCCGCAGTCCGGCCGACGGTTGCGACCGCAACTCGACCTTGACAGCCGGAGTGACCCACGCCACGGTGGGGCCACCGCCGAGCAGGATCCCCCGCCCCGAGAGCAGGCCCCGATGCGCGAGCCCGACGCCCCCGTCGCCCGTCCCGGGCAGCGGCTGCGGCGCCGGCCGGTCCCGCAGCGCATCGACCGCGAGCGCTACGCCCCCTACCACCTCGCGGTGATCGCCAACGTCCTCTCCTCGTCGACCTCCCAGGTCTACCTGCGCGAGTTCGGCATCGGCGTCAACGACTGGCGCGTCCTCTCCCACCTCGCCCTCGAGCCCGGCTGCACGGCCCAGACGGTGAGCAACGAGCTCAAGGTCGACAAGTCCGTGGTGAGCCGCAGCGTCCGGACGCTGGTCGACCGCGGCCTGGTCGGCGTGGAGGCCACCCCCGGCTTCCGGCGGCTCTACCTCACCGAGGCCGGCGTGCAGCTGCACAAGCGGGTGGTGCCCGTGGCCCTGCAGCGGGAGCGGCTCCTGCTCACCGGGTTGGACGACGCCGAGGTGGCCCAGCTGCTGTCCCTGCTGCGCCGGGTGCACGCCAACCTGCCCGCCCTCGCCGCCGCCACGGCCGTCCCGAGCCCCCGTCCGGCGCCGCCCGCCGGCAGCCCGACCGATCCCGCGCCGCCCCCGGCAGCCGGGCCCCACCGACGAGACCAGGAGTGGACAGCATGAGGACACGCGCCGCGATCATCCGGGAGCCCGGCAAGCCCTGGGTGGTCACCGAGCTGGAGCTCGACGAGCCGCAGGCCGACGAGGTCCGCATCCGCTTCGTCGCCTCCGGCATGTGCCACTCCGACGAGCACCTGCGCACCGGCGACAGCGTCGCCCGGCTGCCGATGGTCGGCGGGCACGAGGGCGCCGGGGTCGTGGAGGCGGTCGGGGAGCGGGTGACCCGCGTGGCCGTCGGCGACCACGTCGTCTGCTCCTTCATCCCGGCCTGCGGGGTCTGCCGGTACTGCTCGACCGGCCGGCAGAACCTGTGCGACCGGGGCGCGGAGATGGCCACCGGCAAGCTCGGGGACGGCACCTTCCGGTTCCACGACGACGAGGGCGACGACCTCGGCGGGTTCTGCATGCTCGGCACCTTCAGCCAGCGCGCCGTGGTCAACGAGGCCTCCTGCGTCCGCGTCGACGAGGACATCCCCTTCGAGGTGGCCGCGCTGGTCGGCTGCGGCGTCCCCACCGGCTGGGGCTCCTCGGTCAACGTGGCCAAGGTCCGGGCCGGGGACACCGTGGTCGTCTTCGGCGCCGGCGGGGTCGGCATGAACGCCGTCCAGGGCGCGGCCTACGCCGGGGCGAAGAACCTCGTCGTCGTCGACCCGGTCGCTTTCAAGCGCGAGAAGGCGCTGGAGTTCGGCGCGACCCACGTGTTCGCCGACGCCGGCCAGGCGCGCGAGGCCGTCGTCGACATGACCCGCGGCCAGCTCGCCGACCACGCCATCTGCACCGTCGGCGTGCTCACCTCCGACGTGGTCGGCGCGGCCGCGGCGATCGTCGGCAAGGGCGGCCAGGTGACGCTCACCTCCGTGGGCCGGCAGGACGACGAGCAGATCCGGCTGCGGGCCAACGGCATGGTGGTCGGCTACCAGCGGAACATCCAGGGCCACATCTTCGGCATGAGCAACCCGCTGTACGACATCCCGCGGCTGCTGGACCTCTACCGCGCCGGCCGGCTGAAGCTGGAGGAGCTGATCACCCGCCGGTACACCCTCGACGAGATCAACCAGGGCTACCAGGACCTCGACGAGGGCAGGATCGTCCGCGGGGTCGTCCTGCACGACAGCTGAGCGGCGGCCGTCCGGCGGCGGCGCTACCGTCGCCGCCGTGACGGCCCGCGAGCTGGTGGTCCTCGGCACCGCCAGCCAGGCGCCGACCCGGGAGCGCAACCACAACGGCTACCTGCTGCGCTGGGACGGCGAGGGCCTGCTGTTCGACCCCGGGGAGGGCACGCAGCGGCAACTGCTGCTGGCCGGCGTCCCCAGCAGCGCGATCACCCGCATCTGCCTGACCCACTTCCACGGCGACCACTGCCTCGGCCTGCCGGGCGTCGTCCAGCGGATGAGCCTGGACCGCGTGCCGCACCCGGTGCCGGCGCACTTCCCGGCGTCCGGCGCGGAGTACTTCGCCCGGCTGCGGGCCGCCTCGGTGTTCCACGACGTCCTCGACCTGCGCGCGCAGCCCCTCACCGCCGACGGGCCGGTCGCGGCGGGCCCGTCCTGGACCCTGTCGGCCCGCCGCCTCGACCACCCGGTCGAGGCCTTCGGCTACCGGCTGGTCGAGCCCGACGGCCGCCGGATGCTGCCCGATGCCCTGGCCGCCGCCGGGGTCGCCGGGCCCGAGGTGGGCCGGCTGCAGCGCGCCGGCGTCCTCGACGTCGGCGGCCGGACCGTGCGGCTGGCCGACGTCAGCGCCCCCCGGCCCGGCCAGCGGTTCGCGTTCGTCATGGACACCCGGCTGTGCGACGCCGTCTGGGCCCTGGCCGACGGCGTGGACCTGCTGGTGGTCGAGTCCACCTTCCTGACCGAGGACGCCGAGCTGGCCACCGCCTACGGCCACCTGACCGCCCGGCAGGCCGCCACCGTCGCGGCCGGGTGCGGGGTCCGGACGCTGGTGCTCACGCACTTCTCCCAGCGCTACCGCGACCCGGAGCGGTTCCGGGAGGAGGCGGCCGCGGTGTTCGACGGCGAGCTGGTGGTCGCCGCCGACCTGCAGACGGTGCCCGTGCCGCCGCGGGGCGGGGCTCAGCGCACGGGGCCGCTGCCGTAGTCGCCGAAGGGCGCGACCGGTGCCGCGGCGACCGGCACCTCGGTCACCGCCCGGCCCCGGGCGTCCAGGGTGCGCACGGTGTCGGCGCCCTCGGGCAGCGGCACCACCACGCTCCCGCCGGTCAGCGCGACCGTCGCGACCACCCCGCCCCGGTCGTCGAGGACGGCGGCGGCCGCGGCGTCCGGGGGCGCGGTGACCACCAGCCACCGGCCGGCGTCCGAGGGCTCGGTCTCGGGGGAGGAGAAGTCGCACACCCGGGCGACCACCAGACCGGCGACCGGCGCGGTGCCCGGCGGGGTGTGCACGCCGCACGGCACCGCCCGCCCGCCCCCGGTGGGCCCCACCTGAGCGGCCCACGTCGTCACCACCAGCCCGCCGCCCGGGCTGCGGGCGACCAGGACCGCCACCGACCCGGGCACCCCGTCCAGGGGCAGCGCGCCGGACCACAGCAGGTCCGGCAGCAGGTCCGGCGGCTCGACGCCGAGCGGGACGGCGAGCCCGGTGAGCGCCTCGGCGACGACCCGGGGCGCCGGTGCGGTCTCGACCGGACGCAGCGGCTCGAGCACCGGCAGGTCGGGGGCGGGCTCGCGCGCCGCGAGGTCCAGCCCCGGCGCGGCGCGGTCGACGACGACGCCGCCGCGGAGCACCCGGATGCTGGCCCCGCTGCCGCCGGACGTCGTCGGCACCGCGGTCACCGCCACGCCGTCGGATGCGGGCACCGGGTCGTAGACCCGGCCCACGGTGCCGCGCGGGCCGACCTGCAGCCGCGGGGAGACCTCGACCACGTCGCCGCGGCCGGAGACCACCACCAGGGTGGCGGTGCCCGGCCCGCCGAGCAGCAGCGAGGCCGGCCGCTGCGGGCCCAGCGGCCGGCGCGGGACGTGCAGCTGCAGCTGCCCCGGCGCGGCCCCGACCGGACCGGTCAGCCACACGCCGCGCAGGTCCTCGTCCACGGTGCCGGTCACCAGCACCACCCGGCCGGCCGGGGTGTCGGTGGCCAGGACCACCGTGCGCTCGGCCACCGGGGCGGCCGCGACCGGCCCCCACCCGGCCCGCCGGACCGAGTCCAGGAAGGCACGGTCCCCGGCCAGCGTCCCGCGGGTCGGGCCGGTGAGGACGGCGCTCTCCTGCGCCTGCGCCGCGGGCGGCGGCCCGGGCACGTCGCCGGGCCGGGTCAGCGGGACGGCGAGCGCCGCCGCGGCCAGGACCGCGAGCCCGGCGGCGCCGGCCCGCCACCGGCGGGTGCGGCGCACCCGGCGGCGGACGTCGGCCACCGCGGCGGCGGCGTCGCGCCGCCACGCGGCCGGGGCGGACGGCGCCGTGTCCAGGGACTCCAGGACCTGGCCGCCTCCGGCGGCGTCGGCCACGCCCGCCGCCGCGGTCGCCGACGGGTCGCCGCGGCCCCAGCGCAGCCGCACCCGGGTCAGCGCGACCTGGACGGCCTCCTCCGCGCGGTCGGCGTCACCGGTCAGCCGCAGCGCGTCGGCCAGCAGCCCCGGCCGTCGCGCGGCGACGAACCGGGCGAACGCCGCGTCGTCGTCCTCCCGCACGCCGTCCAGTCTGGCTGCGCTCAGCCGGCGGCGGGCACCGGCGCCGGCGGGAAGGCGGCCTGCAGGCGCGCGGCGCGCTCGGCGGCCCGGTCCCGGAACTCCCCGTGGGTGACGACGTAGAGCTCGCCGGCACGGACCGCCTCGACCACCATGGCCCCGACCTCCTCGGGCTCGATGAACCGCAGCCGGCCGGTCTCCTCCAGGTCGACGTCGTAGAGCCCGCTGCCCTCGGTCGCCGGCCGGGTCCGCAGGCTGGCCTTGATGTTGCTGTGCACCGCGCCGGGCAGCAGGGCGGTGACGCCGACGCGGGAGCCGGCGGCGGCCAGCTCGCCGGCCAGCACCTCGCTGATGCCCAGCACGGCGGCCTTGCTCGCCACGTAGGGCGCCACGTCCGGGGGCGTGACCAGCACCGACAGGGACGAGGTGTTGACGATGTGCCCCCAGTCGGGGTTGCGCTCCAGCACCGGCAGGAACGCCTGGATGCCGTGCACGACCCCGTAGAGGTTGACGTCGAGCACCCACCGCCAGTCCTGGAGGCCCAGCCGGGCGACCGGCCCGAACGGCCCCACCCCGGCGTTGTTGCACACCACGTGCACCTCCCCGTACTCGGCCACGGCCCGGTCGGCGAGGGCGGCGACGCTGTCGGGGTCGGTCACGTCGGTGCGGACGCCGAGGACCCCCAGCTCCCGGGCGGTGGCGGCCAGCGCGGCCTCGTCGACGTCGGCGATCACCACCGAGCAGCCGGCGTCGAGGAACGCCCGGGCCAGGCCCCGGCCGATGCCGGAGGCGCCCCCGGTCACCACGGCGGTCGTGCCGGCGAACTCCACGGTGCGGGTCACGCGTCGTCCTCTCCTGGGGGTCAGTGCAGCTGGTAGCGCTTGAGCTTGCGGTAGACGGTGGCCCGGGAGATCCCGAGCCGGGCGGCGACGGCGTTGCGGTCGCCGCCGGCCTCGCGCAGGGCCACGGCCAGCGCCTGGCGCTCCAGCCGCTCGAGCTCCCCGAGCGGCCGCCCGGCCGGGGCCCGGCGGTGGTGGGCGGGCAGGTCCTCCAGGCCGACCTCCGGCCCGGCGGCGCGCACGCGGGCGGTGGCCAGCACCTGGAGCAGCTGGCGCACGTTGCCCGGCCAGTCGCCGGCGAGCAGGGCCGCCTCGGCCCGCGGTGCCAGCGTCGCCGGCCCGCCGTCCCGCTCGGCCAGGGACGCCAGCAGCGCCCGGCACAGCCCGGCGAACTCCCCGGGCCGGTCGCGCAGGGGCGGCACGGTGAGGACGACGGGGAACGCCTCGCGCAGCCGCACCGCGCCGCCCTCGCGGTCCTCGGGGGCGGTGCCGACGAGGGGACCGCGCGCCCGCGCGACCAGGTCGGCGACCGCGGGGGCCAGGGCGGCGGGCAGGTCGGTCACGTGGCCGAGCAGCACCGGCCGCCCGCCGTCCGCCGCGGCGACCAGGGCGCGCAGCCAGGCGTCGGGGTCCAGGACGGCCAGGGCACCGTCGAGCTCCACGACGTCCCCCCCGGCCGCGCGCAGTGCCGTCCGCGCCTCGTGCCGCTTGCCGGTGCCGCGCTCGCCGGTGAGCAGCACCGGCGTGCCGGCGGCGAGCGCGCGGGCCAGCCGGCCCGGGACGTCGGCCGGTGCCGGCTCCCGGGCGGGCCCGTCGGGCACCCGGTCCGACGGCGCGCCGACCGGCTCGAGGACCAGCACGGCGGCGTACTCCCCGCGCGGCTGGGCCACCGGCAGCACGGAGACCTCGACGGTGGTCCCGCCGGCCAAGCGGCGCCGCACGGTGCGGCCGGCCGGTCCGGTCTCCTCGGCGAGGCGGCGCAACAGCTCCTCGTCGGCCTCGTGCACCAGCTCGCGGGCGCGGGTGCCCACCACGCACAGCCGCGAGGTCACGCCGACGACGGCGCCCCGGCTGCGCCGCGCGACGCGCAGGTAGGCGTCGAAGAACTCGCGCTCGCCGTCGCTGCGGCTGGCCAGCAGCTGCGCCTCGATGGAGCGGCCGAGCTCGACGACCAGCGGGAGCACCGCGGCGGAGGCGTACTCCCGCCGGCAGTGCACCCCCAGCGTGCCCACGTACCGCCGCGTGAACGGGTCCCGGATGATCACGCCGGTGGTGGTGAGCACCTCGCTGTCGGTGCGGAAGTGCTCGGTGCCGGAGATGAGGAACGGCCGCTGCTCCTCGTGCGCGCACCCCAGACCGTTGGTGCCGATGACGTCCTCGGCGAAGACGGTGCCCGGCCGCAGGTCCATCTCCTGGAAGCGGCCCGGCGGCGGCAGCTCGCCGACGACGGTGGTGAGCAGCCGGCAGGCGCGGTCGGTGAGGAACCCCCAGGAGCCCAGGTCGGAGATCTGGTCGGCGAGCCGGTCGAGGATCGGCTGGGCCACCGCGGCCAGCCGCGTGCCGGGGGCGGGGCCCTCGTCGACGGGGAAGCGGGTGGCCGCCGGGTCGACCCCGGCCAGCAGCGAGCGGCGCCACGACCGCACGACCTCGGGGCGGACGCCGGGGGCGTCGGCGGGGCGCAGGGTGAACGGGTCGCGGGCCAGCAGGTCGGCCTTGGCCGCGCGGACGGCGTCCCACTCCGCGGCGGTCCGCGGCACCCGCGGACCGCCGGGGGAGGGGGACGCCGTCACCGGGTCAGGCCGCCTCGGCGACGGGGGCGCGCCGCATGCCGCGCGCCTTCGGCATGACCTCGCGGGCGAACAGCTCCAGGCTGGCCTGCGCCTGCTCGTAGGGCATGCCGCCGAAGCACGGCGCGACGACCAGCTCGTAGTCCCCGAGGACGTCGCGGATCGCCTCGATCTGGCCGAGGACCCGCTCGGGGCTGCCCCACAGCGCCGTCGCCGCGTAGTCGTCCGCCGCCTTCTCCAGCCCGATCTCGCGGAAGTACGCCGCGCTCTCGGCGTACCGCTCGTGGCCCTTGGTGGTGGCGAAGTGCGTGCCGGCCATCTCGTAGTGGTCGACGTTGGACATGAAGAAGCGGTTCACGTACCGGAAGTGCCGCTCGCGCGCCAGCTCGTCGTCCTCGTGGCAGTACATGTTGACGTTCAGCGAGATCGGCGGGGCCACCCGGCCGTGCTCGGCCTCGAACAGCTCGCGGTAGCGGGTGAAGTTCGGCATGAGCGCGGGCACCGGCCGGACGATGAACGACATCATCTGCGCCTCGAGCCGCGCGGCCATGACCAGCGAGTCCGGCGAGCCGGCGACGACGTAGCGGCGGCCGCGGAAGGAGGCGCGCGGCCGCGGGCGCAGCTCGGCGCGCGGCTGCGGGTAGAAGGGGCCCTCGCCCTCGATGACGCCGGTCTCCAGCGCCTCGAAGATCATCGGGGCGGCCTCGTCGAAGCGGTCGCGGGTCTCGTCCAGCGGGACGCGGAAGGGCACGTACTCCCTGCGGGACAGCCCGCGGCCCAGGCCCAGCAGCAGCCGCCCGTCGGAGAGGGTGTCGAGCATGAGCGCCTTCTCGGCCACCCGCAGCGGGTCGTTCCAGGGCACGATCACCGCACCGGTGCCCAGCTTGATCTGCTGGGTGCGGCCGGCGACGTGGGCCAGCAGCAGCAGGTTGTCCGGGCACAGCGAGTAGTCCTCGAAGTGGTGCTCGACGGCCCAGACCGCGTCGTAGCCCAGCGTCTCCGCCCGGACGGCGAGGTCGACCTCGCCGGCGTACATCTCCTGGTCGGTGAGGTCGGGGTCGAGCTTCCCGAAGCCGAGGTTGATCCCGATGCCCAGCTGCACTGCGTCCGCCTCCTGGTCGTCCGGTCGCCCGCCCTCGGAGCACGCGGGTCGTCCCGGGGCGACGCTAGGGGAGATCGGCAGCCGGATCGTCTCACCTTGAGACGCGGGAGAGGCGGCGGCCGCGGACCCCGACGACCCGCTGCGACCACCACCGGCGACGGCACGCGCCCGGGGCAGCGGTTCCCGGAACGCGCCGTTCCGCGGCGTCCGGCGCGGGCCTGGCGTCCCCTGCGCCCACGAGTGGAGGGGGACCCATGAGGACCTGTCGGAGCACCGTCGTCGGTGCCGCCGCCGTGGCGCTGCTCGCCACCCCGGCCGGCGTGGCCGGTGCCCAGGAGGCCGGGATCGAGACCGTGGCGTCCGGCCTGTCCGGGCCGCGCCAGGTGAGCGCGTACGAGGACGGGCGGCTGCTGGTCGCCGAGTCCGACTCCGGCGAGGTCTCGACGGTCGACCCGGGGACCGGCACGGTGGAGACGGTCGTCTCCGGCCTGCAGTTCGTGCAGGGGGCCGACCACCGGGACGGGCGCCTCTACGTCGCCGTGGGCGCCGCGGCACCCGAACGGGGCGCCGCACCGCCGCCCCAGCCGCCGGCCATCGGCCAGGGCGGCCCCGGGGTGCTCGTGTACGACACCGAGGGGGACCTCGTGTCCGAGGTCGACCTGCTCCGGTACGAGCTGGACACCAGCCCCGACGGTCAGGAGCAGTTCGTCGACGGCGTGCCGGTGGACGCGCTGTCCAACCCCTTCGCGGTGCTCGCCCAGCGCGGGCGGCTCCTGGTCGCCGACGCCGGCGCCAACGCCGTCCTGGCGGTGGACCGGTCCGACGGGGAGGTCAGCACATTCTTCGTGCCCCCGGTCGTGGGCCCCGACGAGGTCGCCGCCTGCGGGCAGGCCCCGAACGACCCCGGCACGGTGGGCTGCGACCCGGTGCCCACCGGGCTGGCCCAGGGGCCCGACGGGACCGTCTACGTCAGCACGCTCGGCGCCGAGGTGCCCGGCGCCGCCCGCGTGTACGTGCTGGACCGCCGCGGCGAGCAGGTGGACGTCATCGACGGCCTCACCTCCGCGACCGGTGTCGCCGTGGACGACGGCGTCGTCTACGTGTCCAACGTGCTGGAGGGCGCCCCCATGGGGGAGGGCCCGCCACCGCCGGACTTCGACCCGGCGACGGTCGGGGAGGTCGTCCGCGTCGACGGCCACGAGCGCACCACCGCCCAGGTGACCATGCCGACCGGCCTGCTGGTCGAGGACGGCACCCTCTACGCCTCGGCGTGGGGCATCGCCGGCCTCCTCGGCCTGCCCGACCGGGGCGAGGTCGTCCGCGTCGGGGCCGACAGCTTCGGGTCCGCGGGGTAGCCGCCGCGTCGGGCGGGGACGCCGGCCGCCGCCGGCGTCCCCTCCCCGCGTCAGTCCCCCGGGGCGAGGGTGGCGCGGAGGAAGCCGCTCACCGCGCCGAGGCTGGCCGGGCCGTCGAAGGCCGGGTCCTCGTGGTTGGCCCCGCCGAGCAGGTGGAACGACGTCGGCACCCCCGCGTCGCGCAGCGCGGCCACCAGTCGCCGGCTGTGCGTGGCCGGCACCAGGCCGTCGGCGTCCCCGTGCACGACCAGGAACGGCGGGGCGCCGGCCCGCACGTGGGTCAGCGGGCTGGCGGCCCGGGCCCGCTCCGGGTCGTCGGAGGGATCGCGCAGCCCGAGCAGCCGGGCCTCGAAGGACGGCTGCAGCGGCGGGCCGCTGACGAACGGCGGCAGCGGCCCCTCGGGGACGTCGGTCGCGCGTGCCAGCAGGTCGGTGGTGGCGAACCAGGGGACCGCGGCCTGCACGGAGCTGTCGCCCAGCTCGGCGTCCCGGGCGTCCGGGCACAGGGCGGCGAGCGCGGCCAGGTGCCCGCCGGCGGAGGCGCCCCACACGCCGACGCGGCCGGCGTCGACACCGAACCGCGGGCCCTCGGCCCGCAGCCACCGGACGGCGGCACGGACGTCGTCCAGCGGGGCGGGGAAGGTCGCCTGCCCGCTGAGCCGGTACTGGACCGCCGCGACCGCCACCCCGGACGCGGCCACCGGCTGCAGCCGCTCGGCCGCCCGGTCGGTGCGCGAGCCCCGCAGCCAGCCGCCACCGTGCAGGTAGACCACCACCGGCGCGGGCCGGGGGGTGGCCGGGACGTACAGGTCCAGGTGCAGCGGTACGCCGTCGGGCCGGGCGTAGACGAGGTCGCGGGTGACGGACGTGGACATGGCGCTCCAGGGGGAGGGGACGGGCCCGGCCAGTCTCCCCGGTCCGCCGGCGGCCGGTCCGACCGAGGCTAGGCTCCGCCGGGTGCCGGCCAAGCCGCTCCCCGACGTGGTGGCCGACGACCTGGACGTGCTGTTCTGCGGCATCAACCCGTCGTTGGTCTCCGCCGCGCGCGGGCACCACTTCGCCCGACCCGGCAACCGGTTCTGGCCCGCGTTGCACCTGGCGGGGCTGACGCCGCGGCGGCTGGCCCCCGAGGAGGACCGCGAGCTGCTGCGCCACGGGCTGGGCGTGACCAACCTGGTCGACCGGCCCACCCGCACCGCGGCGGAGCTGGGCCCCGACGAGTTGCGGGCGGGCGCGGCGGCGCTGGCCGAGCTCGTGTCCCGGCACCGGCCGCGGGTGCTCGCCGTCCTGGGCATCACCGCCTGGCGGCAGGCGTTCGGCCGGCCCCGGGCGGTGGCCGGGCGGCAGGAGGAGCGGCTGGGGGGCGCCGTCACCTGGGTGGTGCCGAACCCGAGCGGGCTCAACGCCCACCACCAGCTGCCCGACCTCGCGCGGATCTACCGACAGCTGCGGCCGCCGGCCACCGGCTGAGCCGGCCTCAGCGGCGGGTGGCCAGCGAGCGCAGCTCGTGCGCGGCCTCCGGCGTCGGGGCGGTGTCGAGCAGCCGGGCGAAGGCGCGCTCCTCGCGCCGCAGGGCCCTGGTCCGCCGGTGCTCGGCCAGGCGGGTGCGCAGACGGGACATGGCGGGTTCCTCGGGTCAGGTGCCGGCCGGCGCCGGCACGCGGGGGAGCGGAGCGGAGACGGCGTACACGCCGTCCGCGGGGGTGAGGCTGGCGCCGGGCAGCAGCCGCCGGACCAGGCCGACGACGCGGTCGTTGTCGGCCTGGACGTCCGCGACGACGGTGGTGACGCCGCGGCGCGCGGCCAGGTCCAGCAGGTCGCGCAGCAGCTGGCGGCCGACGCCGGCGCGCTGCCACCCGTCCTCGACCACGACGGCGACCTCGGCGGTGGCCGGTGCCGTGGGCGACCGGTCGTACCGGGCCACACCGACGACCTCGTCGCCGACGACGGCGACGAGGGCCTCGCGCAGGTCGTGGTCGACCTCGACCAGGTGCGGCAGCGCGTCGGACGGCGGCCGGTGCAGCGGGGCGTGGAAGCGGCGGTGGACCGTCTCGGGGGACAGCCGGCTCCACAGCCGGCAGAACCGGGGCGCGTCGTCGGCGCGCACCGGCCGGGTGGGGAGGGGGATGTCCATGCCGGCCTCCTGAGTTCGTGAAGCGAACTCTGCTCCCCATGAGTGAGTTCGTCAAGTGAACCCAGCGCGGTACCCTGACGTGGTGAGCGACGCCGTCTGGGACCGGTCCCGGTGCTCGGTCGCCGGCACGCTGGCCGTCGTCGGGGAGAAGTGGAGCCTGCTGGTGCTGCGCGAGGCGTTCCTCGGCGTGCGCCGGTTCGCCGACTTCCAGCGGGTGCTGGGCGCCCCCCGCGCGGTGCTCACCGACCGACTGGCCACGCTGGTGGACCAGGGGGTGCTGCGCCGGGTGCCGTACCAGGCCGAGGGGGAGCGGCAACGGCACGAGTACCGGCTGACCCGCAAGGGCGTCGACCTGTACCCCGCGCTGGTTGCGCTCATGGAGTGGGGCGACCGGTACCTCACCGAGGACGGCGAGCCCCCGCTGGAGCTGCGGCACCGCGACTGCGGCGAGCCCGTGCACCTGACCCTGGTCTGCGCCGCGGGGCACGAGCTCTCCGGCGCCCGCGAGGTGCGGCCCGTGCCCCGGGTGCCCTCCGGCTGACCGTTCCCGCGGGCGGAAGCCGGCGTGACGCCGGTCCGGGGCCGCTGACAGGGTCGAGGGCATGCCGGCCTCCGGGGACCCTCGCCGTCTCGCCGCCCTGTCGCTCCCCGACACGACCGTCGACTCGGTGGTCGACCACCCCGGCGACGCGACGACGCCCGCCTCCTGCCGCGTGCAGCTGACCGTCACCCACCCTCCGGCGCGGGACCGCGTGACCGTCTGGGTGCACCTGCCCGCCGAGGACTGGAACGGGCGGTTCCAGGGCGTCGGGGGCGGCGGCTTCCTCGGCGGCTCGCCGGAGTCCCTGCTCGACCCGCTGCGCGCCGGCTACGCCTGCGCCGCGACCGACGCCGGGCACCCCGACGCCACCGCGTCCTTCGCCCTCGACGCCCGCGGGCGCCTGGACTGGCAGGCCATCCGGGACTTCGGCCACGTCGGCATCCACGACATGACCGTCGCGGCCAAGGCCGTCGTCACCGCGTACTACGGCGAGGGCCCCGCCTACTCGTACTTCACCGGCTGCTCCACGGGCGGCCGGCAGGGGCTGATGGAGGCCCAGCGGTACCCGGCCGACTACGACGGCGTGCTCTCCGGTGCCCCCGCCATCAACTGGCCGCGGATGCAGGTCGGCCAGATCTGGGGCCAGCTGGTCATGCTCGAGTCGGGGACGTTCGTGTCGGCGGCCAAGTTCGCGGCGGCGCTGGACGCGATCGTGGAGCAGTGCGACACGGTCGGCGACGGCGTCCGCGACCGGGTGGTCGGCGACCCGCTGGCCGCCCGGCCGGACTTCGACGCGCTCGTCGGACTGCCCACCCCGGACGGCGGGTTGACCGCCGCGGAGGTGGAGGTCGTCCGCCGGATCGGCGAGGGCCCGCGGCGCCGGGACGGCGGGTTCCTCTGGTACGGGCTGGCGCCGGGTGCCCCGTTCGCCGGGCTGCACGACACCGCGGTCGTCGACGGGGAGCTGGTCGGGCAGCCGTTCGTCTTCGACCTGTGGTGGATCGGCCTGTTCCTCGAGCAGGACCCCTCCTGGGACTGGCGCACCCTCACCCGCGAGGCGTTCGAGGCCCACTTCGACCGGTCGGTGGAGATGTACTCCGCCGTCCTCGCCGCCGACGACCCGGACCTGTCGGCGTTCGCCGACCGCGGTGGCAGGGCGCTGCTGTGGCACGGGGCGGCGGACTTCGGCATCCCGTTCCAGGGCACCGTCGACTACTACGAGCGGGTGCGGGCGCGGATGGGCGCCGAGCGCACCGACGAGGTCCTGCGGCTGTTCCTCGCACCGGGCGTCGGGCACTGCGGCGGCGGGGCCGGGCCGCAGCCGACCGGGCAGTTCGAGGCCCTGGTGGCGTGGGTGGAGCAGGGCACCGCCCCGGAGGAGATCCGCGCGGTCCGGACGACGGAGGACGGCGCGGTCGCCTCGGCCCGCCCGGTCTACGCCTACCCCGGGGTGGCCCGCTGGACCGGTGAGGGCGACCCGGACGACGCGGCGAGCTTCACCCGTGCCGAGGGCACCCGGCTGGTCCTGCCGCCGGGCCGCTGAGCCTTGCCCCGGCGGCGGTCGCGGGTCGACGCTGTCGGGGCGAGGGGAGGCGGCGATGGCTGTCGAGTCGGTGACCTGCTGCATCGCCGGGGGCGGCCCGGCGGGGATGGTGCTCGGCCTGCTGCTGGCGCGGCAGGGGGTCGAGGTCCTGGTGCTGGAGAAGCACGGTGACTTCCTGCGCGACTTCCGCGGTGACACCGTGCACCCCTCGACGCTGCGCCTGCTCGACGAGCTCGGCCTGGCCGACGAGTTCCTGCAGCTGCCGCACTCGGAGGTGACCCGGCTCGGGGTGACCACCGACGACGGCACGTTCGTCCTCGCCGACTTCGGCCGGCTGCCCGGCCGGTTCCCCTTCGTGGCGTTCGTGCCGCAGTGGGACCTGCTGGACTTCCTCGCCGACCGCGCGCGGGAGCTGCCCACGTTCGGCCTGCGCATGGACGCCGAGGTGGTCGGGCTGCTGAGCGAGGACGGCGCGGTGCGCGGCGTGCGGTACCGCACCCCGGACGGGGAGGAGCACGAGGTCCGCGCGACGCTGACCGTGGCCGCCGACGGCCGGCACTCCCGCGTGCGCGAGGCCGCCGGCCTGCGGCTGCGCGAGTTCGGCGCACCGATGGACGTGCTGTGGACCCGGCTGCCGAAGCTCCCCGGCGACGGGGGCCCGCAGTTCGGCGGCGCGGGCCGGGTCACCCGCGGCCGGCTGCTCATCCTGCTCGACCGCGGGGACTACTGGCAGTCGGCGTACCTCGTGCCCAAGGGGGGCTTCGCCGGACTGCAGGCGGCCGGGTTCGAGGCCTTCCGCGCCGACCTCGCCACGCTGCTGCCGGCGATGCCCGCGGCGGTGGCCGCACTGCGCGGGTGGGACGACGTCCGGGTGCTGACCGTGCGGGTGGACCGGTCGCGGCGCTGGCACCGGCCCGGGCTGCTGCTCGTCGGGGACGCCGCGCACGCGATGTCCCCGATCGGCGGGGTGGGCATCAACCTCGCCGTCCAGGACGCCGCCGCCGCGGCCCGCCTGCTCGCCGGCCCGCTGCGCCGCGGCGCGGTGAGCCCCCGGGACCTCGCCCGGGTGCGGCTGCGGCGGCTGCTGCCGACGGTCCTCACCCAGTTCCTGCAGCGGCAGATCCAGGCCCGCTTCCTCCAGCGGGTGCTGGCCGGCGACCGGCCGGTGGGCACGCCCCGCGTGCTGCGGGTGCTCGCCCGGCACCCCGTGCTGCAGGGCCTGCCGGCCCGCGTGATCGGCATCGGCGTGCTGCCCGAGCACGCACCCCCCGGGGCCCGGGCGCGGACCGCCGCGGCGGCCGCGCCGGGCGGGTGACGCCCCGTGCGCCGCGCGGTCGCCGGGCTGCTGGCCTGGTTCGCCTTCTTCGGTCTCGCCGTCGGCGCGTGGCAGGTGCTCGCCCCGGCCAGCTTCTTCCGCGACTTCCCCGGCTTCGGCCGGCACTGGGTCGACGTGGACGGCCCGTACAACGAGCACCTGCTCCGCGACGTCGGGCAGGGCAACCTGGCCGTGGGCGTGGTGGCCCTGGTGGCGCTGCTGACCGGCGGCGTGTGGCTGGCCCGGGCCACCGGCCTGGCCGCCGTCGTGGCCAACCTGCCGCACCAGCTCTACCACCAGCAGCACGTGCACGTCCTCGAGACGACCAGCGACGAGGTGCTGCAGACGGTCACCCTCAGCCTGGTGTCGCTGGCCGCCGTGGCGCTCGTCGTCCTGGCCTTCCGGTTGCCCGTCGAGCCCCGCAGCACCGGTGCGGCCGCCGCCCGGGCCGGGGCGGAGCCGCCCCGGCAGCGGACCTGACCCCCGGCACGCGGCCGGCGGCCGCCGCGCGGGCCGCGGCCGGCCGCGCTCAGACCGCCGGGGGCTGCTCCGGCGGGGGTGCCGTCGGGTCCGTGGGGCCGGGCTGCGGCACCGGCGCGGGGCCGGGTGGGGAGACCGGGTCCACGGGCGACGGTGACGGCGAGGGTGGCTGGGGCGCGGGAGGCGGTGGCATCGTCATCACCCGACGCTAGACCCGGGACGCCCCGCGTGTGCCCTCCCGCGCGCGGGGTGCGGACGCCGTCCGCGCGGGTACCCGTCCCCCGCCCCGCGGCGGGGGCGACCAGAGCGGAGCCGTGGCGTGGACCCCTCGGTACTGCTGGCCGACGCGGCCGAGAACCTCTACCCGGCGCGCATGCAGATGGCCCTGTCGCTGGGCTGGCACATCGTCTTCGCCTGCTTCGGGGTCGCCTTCCCGCTGATCACCGTCGTCGCCGAGTGGCTGGGCCACCGGCGGGGGGACGCCGTCCTGAGCGGGCTGGCCCGGACGTGGGCCAAGGCGATGGGCGTGCTGTTCGCCGCCGGCGCGGTGTCGGGCACCCTGCTGTCGTTCGAGATGGGCATCCTGTGGCCGGGCCTCATGGACCGCTTCGGCGAGGTCTACGGCTTCCCCTTCGTGCTCGAGGGGTTCGCCTTCTTCATCGAGGCGATCTTCGTGGGCGTCTACCTGTTCGGCTGGGACCGGCTGCCGCCCCGGGTGCACATGCTCAGCGCCCTCCCGATGGTCGTGTCCGGCATGGCCGGGGCGTTCTTCGTCGTCGCCGCCAACGCGTGGATGAACAACCCCACCGGGTTCCGGCTCGACGAGCAGGGCCGGGTGGTGGACGCGCAGCCGTGGGCGGCCATGTTCGGCCCGTCCACCTGGCCGCAGGTGGTGCACATGCTGCTGGCCGCCTACATGGTCACCGGGTTCACCGTGGCGTCGGTGTACGCCGTCGGCATGCTCCGCGGCCGCCGCGACGCCCGGCACCGCGCCGGGCTGCTCCTGCCGCTGACGTTCGCGGCGGTGGCCTCGCCGGTGCAGCTGGTCGTCGGTGACTGGATCGCCAACACCGTCGCCGACAACCAGCCGGCCAAGCTGGCCGCGATGGAGGGGCTCTACGAGACCACCGCCGGCGCGCCCCTGTCGATCGGCGGGGTCTTCGTCGACGACGAGATGCGCTACGCGCTGGAGATCCCCAACGGCCTGTCCCTGCTCGTCCACCACGACCCCGACGCGGTGGTGACCGGCCTGGCCGAGTTCCCGCCCGACGAGCGGCCACCGGTGAACGTGGTGCACCTGGCCTTCGACACGATGGTGGGCCTCGGCACGGCGCTGCTGCTGCTGGCGCTGTGGTTCGGCCTCGTGTGGTGGCGGCGCCGGCGCCTCCCCGGCACGCCGTGGTTCCTGCGGGCGGTGGCGGTCTCCGGCGTCGCGGCCGTCGTCGCCATGGAGGCCGGCTGGATCACCACCGAGGTCGGCCGCCAGCCGTGGACGGTGTACGGCATCCTGCGCACCGCGGACGCCGTCAGCCCCGCGCCCGGCCTGTACCTCGGCTTCTACGCCGTGGTGGTCGTCTACGTGGCGCTCACCGCGCTCACCGTCGTGGTGCTGCGCCGCCTGGCGCGCAGCTCCGCGACCCCGGCCCCGCAGGAGCGCGACGCCCCGCCGCCGGACCGCGACGCGGGCGAGGTGGCGCTGCGATGACGCTGGCCGAGGTGGTGCTCAGCGTCATGTTCGTCGGCCTCGTCGCCTACGGGGTGTTCGGCGGCGCGGACTTCGGCGCCGGCATCTGGGACCTGCTGGCCGGCGGCACCCGGCGCGGCGGCCCGCAGCGGGGGCTGATCGAGCGGTCCATCGCCCCGATCTGGGAGGCCAACCACGTCTGGCTGATCTTCGTGCTCGTCGTCCTCTGGACGGCGTTCCCCGGGGCGTTCGCGGCCGTGGTGACCACCCTCTACATCCCGCTGACCCTCGCCGCGTTCGGGATGATCGCCCGCGGTGCGGCCTTCGCGTTCCGCAAGAGCGTGACCACCCTGGGCCTGCGCCGCTTCCTCGGGGCCTGCTTCGCGCTGTCGTCGCTGGCCACGCCGTACTTCCTCGGGGCGGTGGTGGGCGGGGTGGCCTCCGGGCGGGTGCCGCCGGGCATCGCGGCCGGCGACGTCCTCACCAGCTGGCTCAACCCGACGTCGGCGCTCGGCGGCGTGCTGGCGGTCCTCGTCTGCGCCCACCTCGCGGCGGTCTTCCTCTGCGCGGACGCCCGGCGCGAGGGCGCCGACGACCTGGTCCGGCAGTTCCGGACCCGCGCGCTGGGCACCGCCGCCGTCACCGGCGCGGCCGGCATCGCCGGGCTGTTCGTGCTGCGTGCCGACGCGCCGCAGCTGTTCGAGGGGCTGACCGGCCGGGCCCTGCCCGTGGTGGCGCTGTCGGTGGTGGCCGGGCTGGCCGCGCTGGGCCTGCTCGCCACGCGGCGGTACGTGCCGGCCCGGGCGGCGTCGGCGCTGGCGGTCACCGCGATCCTGGTGGGCTGGGCCGTGGCCCAGTACCCGTACGTGCTCGTCCCGGACCTGACCATCGAGCAGGCCGCCGGCGGGCGGCCCACCCTCGTCGCGATGCTCGTGGCGCTCCTGGCCGGCTCGGTGCTGCTGGTGCCGGCGCTGGTGTACCTCTACGTCCTGTTCCAGCGTGCGCCTCCGCAGCACGCGGCCGGCACCCCGTCAGCCGGCGGTGGCGCCCCCGGCTGACCCCGGGGCCCGGCGCGGCCGACCGCCGCGCCGGGCCGGAGGGTCAGATGCCCTGGACGGAGTCGGCCTGCGGGCCGCGCTGGCCGGGGCTGGCCTCGTACTCCACGCGCTGCCCCTCGTCGAGGCTGCGGTACCCGCCCTGGTCGGCGATCGCGGAGAAGTGCACGAAGACGTCGGGGCCGCCGTCGTCGGGCTCGATGAAGCCGAAGCCCTTCTCGGCGTTGAACCACTTCACCGTGCCGCGGGCCCGGCCGCCGCCACCACCGCCACCGCCGCGGGGGCCGCCGCCGCGCGGACCGGCGTCCCGGTAGCCCTGGTCGCGGTAGCCCTGGTCGCGGTAGCCCGAGTCGCGGTAGCCGGAGTCGCGGGGCCCCGAGTCACGGCCGCGTCCGCCGCCCCCCTCGGGGCGGACGTCCTCGGCCTGCGGACCCCGCTGCCCCTGGGTGGCCTCGTACTCGACCCGCTGGCCCTCGTCCAGGCTGCGGTAGCCCCCGGTGTCGGCGATCGCGGAGAAGTGCACGAACACGTCGGCGCTGCCGTCGTCGGGGGTGATGAAGCCGAAGCCCTTCTCGGCGTTGAACCACGACACCGTGCCGGTGCTGCGGCTCCCGCCCCGGGACGGCGACCGGCCGCGGTCGCGGCCGCCCTCGCGGTCCCGGTAGCCGGCGTCCCGGCCGCGGTCCCCGCCGCGGCCGCCCGGCGCCCCGCCGACCGGCCGGACCCCTTCCGCCTGGGGCCCCCGCTGCCCCTGACTGGTCTCGAACTCGACCCGCTGACCCTCGTCCAGGCTGCGGTAACCACCGGTGTCGGCGATCGCCGAGAAGTGGACGAAGACGTCCGGGCTGCCGTCGTCGGGCTCGATGAACCCGAAGCCCTTGTCGGCGTTGAACCACTTCACCGTGCCCTGCGGCATGTACCTGCTCCTGCGTCGTCCGGCGCGACGGGTCGGTCCCGTCACCCACGCCCAGGGTGCCCTACCCACCCGGCACCCGGTTCCCCCGCCCCGGCCCGGATCCTCCGATCGCGTCGCACACCCGGCGCCGCGGCCCGGCTGCCCCTACCGTGCGCTCGTGGGCAAGCGGGTGGTCGTGGTGGGTGGGGACGCCGCCGGCGCCAGCGCGGCGTCGCAGGCGCGCAAGCGGCGGCCGGACCTCGACGTCGTCGTGTTCGAGCGGGGCCGGGCCACGTCGTACTCCGCGTGCGGCATCCCGTACTGGATCAGCGGCGCGGTGGAGTCCGAGGCGGCGCTGGTCGCCCGGACGCCGGAGCAGCACCGGGCCGCCGGCATCGACGTCCGGATGCGCACGGAGGTCGTCGGGATCGACCTGGACCGCCGGGTCGTCCACTGGCACGACCTGGCCGGCGGCGGGTCGGGCGTCGAGCCGTTCGACGACCTGGTCTACGCGACCGGCAGCGTCCCGATGCGCCCGCCGGTGCCCGGCATCGACGCCCCCGGTGTGCACGGCGTGCAGGTGCTCGACGACGGGGTGGCGCTGCGCGCCGCGCTGGACGCCGGTGACGTCCGCCGGGTGGTCGTGGTGGGCGGCGGCTACATCGGGCTGGAGATCGCCGAGGCCTGCCGGGTGCGGGGCCTCGACGTCACCGTCGTCGACCGGTCGGCCACCCCGGTGGGCACCTTCGACCCCGATGTCGGGGAGTTCATCGCCGAGGCGGTGCGCCAGGAGGGGATCGAGCTGGTCCTCTCCGACCCGGTCGCCGCGATCGAGACCGGCGCCGACGGCCGGGCGCGCGCCGTGGTCACCGCGAGCGGCCGCGAGCTGCCCGCCGACCTGGTGGTGCTGGGCCTGGGGGTCCGGCCGGCGGTCCGGCTGGCGCAGGAGGCCGGCATCCCCCTGGGCATCTCCGGTGGGGTCTCCGTCGACGCCCGCATGCGCACCGACGTCGAGGGGGTGTGGGCGGCGGGGGACTGCGTGGAGTCCCGCCACCGGCTCTCCGGCCAGCGGGTCGTGGTCGCGCTCGGCACCCACGCCAACAAGCAGGGCCGGGTGGCCGGCATCAACATCGCCGGCGGGTACGCCACCTTCCCCGGCGTCATCGGCACCGCGATCACCAAGATCTGCGACGTGGAGGCGGCGCGCACCGGCCTGTCCGAGGAGGAGGCCGACGCGGCCGGCTACTCCTTCGTCACGGCCGTCGTCGACTCCACCACGAAGGCCGGCTACTTCCCCGGCGCCCAGCCCATCCGGGTCAAGATGATCGCCGAACGGCGCAGCGGACGGCTGCTGGGGGCGCAGATCGTCGGCCGGGCGGAGTCGGCCAAGCGCATCGACGCCCTCGCCATCTGCATCTGGAACGAGATGGGCGTCGACGAGATCCTCTCCCTCGACCTCTCCTACGCCCCGCCGTTCTCCCCGGTCTGGGACCCCGTGCTCATCGCCGCACGCAAGGCCTTCGACGCCGTGGAGGCCGACGTCCGGCGGCTGTGACACCGGGTGTCCTGCGGCCGGTCGGTCCGGCCGGGGTACCGGACCCCCGTGCCGACCCGTCGCAGCGTGCTCGCCGCCGGGGGCGGCCTCGCCCTCGGGGGGCTCCTGGCCGGCTGCGGCCCGGCCGACGTCGGCGCGCCCGCGGACGGCGCCGCGGTCCTGTCGGCGCGGCCGGCGGCGGAGGCGTCCGGGTCGTTCCCCGCCGCCGGCACCCGTCCGCTCGGACTCGGGGCTCCCCGCGAGGTGCTCCTGCACGTGCCGCCCGGCCTGTCACCAGGGAGACCGGCGGCGCTGGTGGTGACCCTGCACGGCGCCGGCGGCGACGCCGCCGCAGGGCTGCACCTCCTGCGGCAGCAGGCCGACCGGGTGGGTCTGGTCCTCCTCGCCCCGGCCTCCCGCGGCGCGACCTGGGACGCCGTGCAGGGGGGCTACGGCGCCGACACCGAGCTCCTGGACCGCGCGCTGGCGCGGGTCCTCGCCCTGGGCCCGGTCGACCCGGGGCGCGTGGCGGTCGCCGGGTTCTCCGACGGGGCCTCCTACGCCCTCGGGGTCGGCCTGGCCAACGGAGGGCTGTTCCGCCGCGTCGTGGCCTTCTCACCGGGCTTCGTGCCCCCGGCGCGGCCCTCGGGCCGGCCGGCCGTCTTCGTCTCCCACGGCGTCGCCGACGACGTCCTGCCGCTGCGGCGGACCAGCGCCCGGATCGTCCCCGCCCTGCGGGACGCCGGTCACGACGTCACGTACCGCGAGTTCGCCGGGGGGCACACGGTGCCCCCGGAGATCGCCGACGAGGCGGCCCGCTGGCTCGTCCCGCCCGGGTGAGCGGGTCAGACCCGCACGAGGACCTTCATCCCCGATCCGGTGCGCAGCCGGCCGAAGGCGCCGACCAGGTCGTCCACGTCGATCTCCTCCACCCACCCGGTGGTGTCGTAGCGGCCCTCGGCCATCGCCGCGATGACCGCGTCGAAGTCCCGCGGCAGGTAGGCCAGCACGCCGGTCATCGACGTCTCGCCGAACACGAGCACGGTCGGGTTGAACTCGAACCCCTTCTCGTGCAGGGCGACGACGACCAGCCGACCGCCGGGAGCCAGCAGACCGATCGCCTGCACGACCGCGGCCCCGGCGCCGGCCGCGTCGAACGCCACGTCCACCCCGTCGCCACCGGTGACGTCGGCGACGGCCGCGGCGAGGTCCCCGCCGGTCGGGTCGACGACGTGCGTCGCGCCGAGCCCGGCCACCGCGGCGCGCCGGGACGGACTGGGCTCGGAGACGACCACGGTCTCGACGCCGCGGGCGCGCAGCGCGAACCACAGACCGATGCCGATCGGCCCCGCGCCGGCGACCAGCGCCGTCTGTCCGGGGCGGATGCCGCTGGTGTCGACGGCGTGCCAGGCCACCGCCATGGGCTCGACGAGCGCCCCCATGCGCAGGTCGACCTGTTCGGGCAACCGGTGCAGCATCGTGGCGGGCACCGTCGTGAACTCGGCCATGCCACCGCCGTCACTGGTCAGGCCGTGGAAGCCGAAGCTGCGGCAGGTGTTGACCATGCCCGCGCGGCAGGCCGCGCACCGCCCGCAGTGGTAGACCGGCCAGACCGCGACCCGGTCGCCGACGGTCACGCCGTCCACGCCGTCGCCGAGCTCCACGACGGTGCCGGAGAACTCGTGGCCGAGCACCTGGGGCGGCATCGAGCCGGTCAGCGGGTGCGGGGTGGTGTAGTCCAGGCCGGAGCTCTCCGGGGTGTAGTAGACGTGCAGGTCCGAGCCGCAGATGCCGGCGTAGGCGTTGCGCAGCTTGACCTGGCCGGGCCCGGGCGAGGGCTCCTCGACGTCCTCGATCCGGACGTCCTCGCGGGCGTGGAAGCGGGCTGCCTTCACGGGTGCCTCCTCGGGAGGTCGGGAGGGGGTGCCGCCGGAGCCCGTCCGGCGGCACCCCGCACGGGTCAGGCCTGACCGGCGGCGGCCCGCTCCTGGGCGTACCGGTCGGACGCCGCCTGGATCGCGGCGCCGTTCTTGGCGTCGAGCTCGGCGTGCTTGCCGCGGGCCCAGGACTCCGCGGCCAGCAGCCGCCGCTGGGAGGGCTGGAAGGCCGGGATGACGTGGCGGGCGAACAGCTCGAAGCTGCGCTGGGTGGCCTGCCAGTTGGCCCAGTCGTGCTGCAGCAGGATGTAGCAGCCGAACCCGCCGTCGGACTGGTCGACCAGGCGCTGGATCTGCGCGATCGCGTCGTCCGGCGTGCCCACCACGCCCCAGCCGCTCTCGTCGAGCCAGGCCAGCCGCTCGTCGAAGGTGTCCCCGGGGATGCGGACCGGCGGGAGGGCGAGGGTCTTCTGGGTGTAGTCGACGAAGGCGTCGAAGCCGTAGCGGATGTCCTCGACGGCCTGCTCGCGGGTCTCGGCGATGTGCATCGGCCCCATCAGCCGCCACCGGGACCGGTCGGTGGGCCGTCCGGCCGCGGCCGCCTCGGCCTCCAGCACGTTCCAGTGGTGGGCGAGGACGTCGAAGCCCTCCTTGGTGGTCGCGCCGACCGAGAGCATGCCCAGCCCGTACTTGCCGGCGAGGGTGGGCCCGGTCGGCGAGGCGGTGGCGGCGACCGCGACCTCGAAGCACGGGTCCTGGTAGGGGGCCAGCTGGCAGCGGGCGTCGACCAGCCGGTACCGGTCGGTCTCCACCGTCACCGGCTCCTCGGTGGTCAGCAGGCGCAGCAGCACGTCGAGGTCCTCGTGCAGCGCCGGGCGCAGCTGGGCGGGCTCGAGGCCGATCATCGCGGCGTCGGTGGGCAGCGAGCCGGGCCCCACGCCGAGCATGAACCGGCCGCGGAGCAGGTGGTCGACCAGGATCGCGCGGTCGGCGACCCACAGCGGGTTGTGGTACGGGATGGAGACCACGCCGGTGCCCAGCTTGATGTCCCGGGTGAGCGCCCCGACGTGGGCGATGAACGTCAGCGGGTCGGCGATGATCTCCGTGGCCGCCGAGTGGTGCTCGCCGATCCAGGCCTCGTCGAACCCGAGCCGGTCCAGCAGCTGGATGGTCTCGACGTCGCGCTGCAGCGAGGTCGTCGCGTTCTGGGTGGGCGGGCTGTTGAACGGCGGCATGAACAGGCCGAAGCGCATCTTGGTCATGGGCGGATCTCCTCCGGGTGCGGCGGTGGACCAGGGGACGCAGCCGGGGTCGGCTGCGGGATCGGGACTACGTGGTGAGCGGGCGGTAGCGACGCAGCTTCTGGTAGAGGGTCCCGCGGGAGATGCCGAGCCGCGCGGCGGTGGCGGACTTGTTCCCGCCGCACTCGGCCAGGGTGGCGGCGATGACGTCGGACTCGGCCTGCTCGAGCGGGGTCAGCCGCCGTCCGGCGGGGGCGCCCCCGGCCGGCGGTACGGGTGTGGCGGGGGCGGCCGCGCGGAGCACCAGCACGGCGCCGTCGCGCAGGGACCCGGGCCGCACCGGGACGACGTCGGCGACGACGCCCGCGCCGAGGGCCACCGCCGACGCGCCGGGTCCGGCGTCGGACACGGCGGCCCAGACCGCGGCGTGGTCGAGGCCGAGGGCCGCGGCGGAGGCGTCGGCCAGCAGCAGGTCCGCGGTGAGGGTGAGCACCGGCGCCGTCGTCCGCTCCCGGGCGGCGAGGAAGGCCCGCAGCAACCGGTGCTCGGCGTCCGTGGCGGCCTCGGCGAGCGCGGTCCGGACGCCGTCGGCCAGCGACCGTGCGGCCACCTGCAGGAACGGCCCGGCCTCGGCGGCCCGGCTGGTCACGTTGACCGCGCCGACCGTGCGGCCGCTCACCGGGGACACGACCGGCACCGCCACGCACGCCCACCGGTGGAAGGACTCGACGAAGTGCTCGCTGCCGAGGACGGTCGCCATCCGGCCGGTCTCCAGGGCGGTGCCGATGCCGCAGGTCCCGACCCGCTCCTCGTCGAAGGTGGCGCCGAAGCGCATGCCCGACCGGTCGCACTCGGCGCCCAGGACGCGGTCGGACACCCACCGCCAGACGACGTGCCCGTCGGGGTCGGCCAGCGCCAGGCAGGTGCGGCTGTCGGCGAGCAGGTCGGCCATGCGCAGCAGCACCGGCGCGGCGGCGCGGATGAACGGCGAGTCGTCGTCGGCCGCTCCCAGCGGGGGCACGTCGAGGCCGGGGTCGACCCCGCTCCACCGGGAGCGCCGCCACGAGGCCAGCACCTCGGTGCGGACGCCGGCGGGTTCGGCGCCGGCCTGGAAGGAGTCCCACGCGGCGACGGTCGACACGCCCACCTCCTGTCGGTGTCCGGGCGCCCGCCGTTCCGGGCGGGCCGCGGCCCAGCGAGTATGTCCCAGCTCACACGGAGGCGGACTGTGCGAAAGGTGAACAGTCGGACGCCCGGCCCTGCGGGGGCCTGTGACGGTTGACACACCGGGTCGGTACCGACTGGAATCGGGTGGCCGTGCTGCGGACAGGTGTCCGCGTCATCCCCCGTGCGAGAAGAGGCAGTCCATGAGCTCACCCGCGACGACGGTCCCCACCTCGGGAGGAGCGGCCGTCGCGGTCGACGTCCTCGTGGTCGGGTCCGGGCCGGCCGGCGCGTCGGCGGCCCTGTTCCTGGCCACCTACGGCACCTCCACGCTGCTGGTCACCAAGTACGGGCGGCTGTCGGACACCCCCCGGGCGCACATCACCAACCAGCGCACGATGGAGACGATGCGCGACATGGGCGTCGAGGAGCGCCTCATGCGCGAGGCGACGCCGTGGCAGTACATGGGCAACACGACGTTCTGCACCAGCCTGGCCGGCGAGGAGCTGGGGCGGATCCCCTCGTGGGGCACCGACACCGTCCGGCACGCCGACTACGAGCTGGCCAGCCCGACGACGATGCTCGACGCCCCGCAGACGATCACCGAGCCGATCCTGGTCCAGGCCGCCCAGGAGCGCGGCGCGCGGATCCGCTTCGACACCGAGTACGTCTCCCACGTCCAGGACGACGACGGCGTGACCACGACCGTGCGCGACCGGCTCTCCGGCGTGGAGTACACGATCCGCTCGAAGTACCTGATCGGTGCCGACGGCGCCCGCAGCAAGGTCGCCGCCGACCTCGACCTGCCCTACGAGGGCCCCGGCGCGGTCGCCGGCGCGCTGAGCATCGTCTTCGAGGCCGACCTGTCCCGGTTCGTGGCGCACCGGCCCTCGGTCCTCTACTGGATGCTCCAGCCCGGTGCGGAGAAGGAGGGCGTCGGCCTCGGGGTGCTGCGCATGATCAAGCCCTGGCACGAGTGGATGCTCATGTGGGGCTACGAGGTCGCCGCCGGCCCGCCGGAGCTCACCGACGAGGTGGTCCGGGAGCTGGCCGTGGCGCTGGTCGGCACCGACGACTTCGAGATGCACGTCAAGTCCCGCTCGCCGTGGACGGTCAACCACCACTTCGCCACGACGATCGCCAAGGGCCGGGTCTTCTGCGCCGGCGACGCGATCCACCGGCACCCGCCGACCAACGGCCTGGGGTCCAACACCTCCATCCAGGACAGCTACAACCTGGCCTGGAAGCTGGCCCACGTCGTGGCCGGGACGGCGGACCCGTCGCTGCTGGACAGCTACGACGCCGAGCGCGCGCCGATCGCCCGGCAGATCGTCGAGCGGGCCAACCAGAGCATCGCCGACACCGGCAAGATCCTGTCCGCCCTCGACCTCGAGCACACCGAGGCCGACCACCTGGAGCAGCAGCTGTCGCTGTGGAAGTCACCCGGGCCGGAGGGGGAGAAGATCCGGACCGCGCTGCGCGAGGCGATCGCCTACAAGGCCTACGAGTTCGACGCGCACGGGGTCGAGCACAACCAGCGCTACGCCTCCTCGGCGGTCGTCCCCGACGGGACGCCGATGCCCGAGTACCGCCGCGACCCGGTGCTCTACGCCCAGGCCACCACCTGGCCCGGCGCGAAGATCCCGCACACCTGGGTGACCGTCGGCGGGGTGCGCACCTCCACGCTGGACCTGGTCGGGCGTGGCCGCTTCGCCGTCGTCACCGGGATCGGCGGCGAGGCCTGGCTGACCGCGGCCGCGGAGGTCGGCGCCGAGCTGGGGCTGACCATCACCCCCGTGTCCATCGGCCCCGGCCGGCCGGTCGAGGACCCGTACGGCACGTGGGCGGAGCTGCGCGAGATCGAGGACGGCGGCGTCCTGCTGGTGCGGCCGGACCTCTACGTCGGGGCGCGGCAGCTCGGTGCGCCGTCCTCGGCGGAGCAGGCGCGCGACTGGCTGTCGACGGCGCTGCGGAGCATCCTCGGCCGCTGACCCACACCGGGGCCGGGGACGCAGCGCTCCTGCGTCCCCGGCCCCCGCTCAGCCGCCGACGACCACGTGCCAGGGGCGGATGGTCCAGCTCGTCACCAGGCCCTGCACGACGTAGGGGTCGCTCCCGGCGAACCGCTCGACCACCTCGCGGGGCGCGGTCCACACCAGCAGGGCCCGGTCGTACGGGTCCGGGAGCGCGCCGGCGAGCAGGAGCTCACCCCGCTCGTGGGCGGCGCGGGCCAGGGCGAGGTGCTCGTCGCGCAGCGCCGCCCGGCGCTCCAGGTAGTCCTCGGCCAGGCGGTACTCCAGGACCAGGTGCATGCCGCCACTGTCGCACCGGGGGGACCGGCGCACCCGGGGCGGCGCGGGGTCGGGCGGCGGGCCGGGGGAGGTCGACCACCCGGGCGACGTCCCCTGCGGCCGACGACGGAGCGCCCGGACCCACGAGGGGTCCGGGCGCTCCGTCGTCGCGGGGTGCGGTCGGTCAGTGCACCGAGGCCGAGGCGACCTCCCGCTGAGCGGACCCGGCGTCCCGCTGGCCCGGCCCGGCGTTGGTGCCGGACTCCGGCAGGTCGTCGGAGCCGTGGTCGTCGAGCATCGTCTCCTCGTCGAAGGGGCTGCGGCCCGACAGCGCCGCCGACAGCTGCTCGCGGTCGAGCTCCTTGGTCCAGGTGGCGACCAGGACGGTGGCGATCGCGTTGCCGGCGAAGTTGGTCACCGCGCGGGCCTCGGACATGAACCGGTCGATGCCGACGATCAGGCCGACGCCGTCGAGCAGGTCGGGGCGGTGCGCCGACAGGCCACCGGCCAGCGTGGCCAGCCCGGCACCGGTGACGCCGGCGGCGCCCTTCGAGGCGATGATCATGAAGACCAGCAGCCCGAGCTGCTCGCCGAGGCTCAGCGGGTCGCCCAGCGCCTCGGCGATGAACAGCGAGGCCATCGTCAGGTAGATCGCGGTGCCGTCGAGGTTGAAGGAGTAGCCGGTCGGGACGACGATCCCGGCGACCGGCTGGCTGACGCCGGCGTGCTCCATCTTGGCGATCAGCCGGGGCAGCGCGGTCTCCGACGACGAGGTCGAGACGATGAGCAGGAACTCGCGGCCCAGGTACTTCAGCAGGGAGAAGACGTTGACCCGGGCGACCAGGCGCAGGATGAGCCCGAGGACGACGAAGACGAACAGCGCGCAGGTCACGTAGAAGGCGATCATGATGACCGCGAGGCTCTTCAGCGCGTCGATGCCGGTCTCGCCGACCACCGCCGCGATCGCGCCGAAGGCACCGATCGGGGCCAGCCACATGACCATCGCGAGGATGCGGAACACCAGCTTCTGCAGGTGCCCGATGCCGCGCAGCAGCGGCTCACCCGAGCGGCCCATGGCCTGGATCGCGAAACCGACCAACAGCGCCACCAGCAGCGCCTGCAGCACCGACCCCGCGGTCAGGGCCGACAGCAGCGTGGTCGGGATGAGCCCGAGCAGGAAGTCGACGGTGCCGCCGCTCTCGTGCGCCTCGCCGGCCAGCTGGGCGCCCTGGCCGGCCAGCTCGTCGGACAGCTGCAGCCCGTCGCCGGGGTGGATGACGTTGCCGACGACCAGGCCGATCGCCAGGGCGACGGTCGACATGAGGATGAAGTAGCCCAGGGCCAGGCCGCCGATCCGGCCCACCTTGGCCGCCTGCCGGATCGCGCCGATGCCCAGCACGATCGTGCAGAAGATGACCGGCGCGATCAGCATCTTGATCAGGCCCACGAACGCGGTGCCCAGCCACTTGAGCTCGGTCGCGAACCCCGGGAACAGGAAGCCGACCGCGATGCCGGCGAGGACCGCGCCGATCACGGCGATGTAGAGCCAGTGCGTGCGGTCCTTCCGCCGGGCGGTACCCGGGGGCTGCGCGTGCTCGGTGCCTGACGCCATGACGTCTCCTGTCGTCGGCCGGAGGCGACCTGCCTCCCGGTTCCGGGTCGGGGTGTGCCCCGGTGGGGGCGACGCCAGTCACACTCCCGGGTGTGGTGACCCCGGTCACCCATGTGTTCATTGCGTTCGCGGTGCGCCCCGGGGACGGCCACTGCGCCCTGCTCCCGCCCGGCCGCAGGCGGCAGACTCGGCGCGTGCCCGCCTTCCTGCCGCACCGCCGCGACGCGAGCCTGGCGCGCCGGCTGCTGCTGCTCCAGGCGCTGGTCGTCGGCGTCGTCGTCCTGACCGCGACGGCCGTGGCCTACCTCGACGCGCGCCAGGCCGTGCAGGAGACCGCCGAGCAGGAGACGACGGCGATCGTGGCCAGCCTCGCCGACTCGCCGCTGGTGCTCGGGGCGGTGACCGGTCCGGACCCGACCGCGGTGCTGCAGCCCTTCGTCGAGGAGGTGCGCGCCGACACCGGCACCTCGTTCATCACCGTGCTCGCGCCCGACCGGACCCGCTGGACGCACCCCGACCCGGAGCAGATCGGCCGCCCCTTCCGGGGCACGATCGCCCCGGCGCTGGCCGGGGAGACGTTCACCGAGACCTACACCGGCACCCTCGGCCCCTCGGTGCGGGCCACCGGCCCGGTCGTGGACGCCGACGGCGACGTCGTCGCGCTGGTGTCGGCCGGCATCACCGTCGCCGCGATCGGGGAGGACCTCGCCGCCGCCGTCCCCGGCATCGCGGGGACGGCGCTGGCCACCCTGGCCGTCGGCGGGCTCGGCAGCTGGGCGCTGAGCCGGCGGCTGCAGCGGCAGACCCACGGGCTCAGCCCGGCGCAGCTGGCGCGGATGGTCGAGTACCACCACGCGGTGCTGCACGCGGTCCGGGAGGGCCTGCTGCTGGTGGACGGCGAGGGGCGGGTGCAGCTGGTCAACGACGAGGCGCGGCGGCTGCTGGGCCTCGACGAGGACCCGGCCGGCCGGCACGTGGCCGACCTCGGGCTGCCCGCGGAGCTGACCGGTGTGCTGACCCAGCAGCGCACCGTCGTCGACGAGGTGCACGTGACCGGCACGCGGGTGCTGGTGGTCAACCAGGCGCCGCCCCGGGCCGGTGACCGCTCGGCCGGCACGGTGGTCACGCTGCGGGACCACACCGACCTGCAGGCGCTGACCGGCGAGCTGGACAGCGTGCGCGCCTTCGCCGAGTCGCTGCGGGCCCAGGCCCACGAGGCCGCCAACCGGCTGCACACCACCGTCTCCCTCGTCGAGCTCGGCCGCACCCAGGAGGCGGTCGACTTCGCCACCGCCGAGCTCGCCTCGGCCCAGCAGCTGACCGACCGGGTGGTCGGTGCCGTCGGCGACCCGGTGCTGGCCGCGCTGCTCCTGGGCAAGGCCGCGACCGCGCACGAGCGCGGCGTGCTGCTGGAGATCGACCCGGCGACGGCGGTCGGGGAGACCGGGCTGCCCGGCGGCGACCTGGTCACCATCGTGGGCAACCTGCTCGACAACGCCATCGACGCCGCCCTCGCGGGGGACCCGCCCCGGGAGGTGCAGCTGGCCGCGGAGGTGACCGGCGGCCGGCTGGAGATCCGGGTGGAGGACACCGGCCCCGGGGTGGCCGAGGAGGACGTGCCGCGGGTCTTCGAGCGCGGCTGGTCGACCAAGGAGACCAGCGCCGCGCCGGCCGGGCTCGGCCGCGGGCTGGGTCTGGCCCTGGTCGCGCAGGCGGTGCGCCGGCACGGCGGCTCGGTGACCGTCCGCCCCGGCCCGGGCGCGCAGTTCCTCGTCTCCCTGCCGGTGCAGGTGCCCGTCGGGGCGCCGCGGTGAGCGGCCCGGTCATCCGCGTGCTCGTCGTCGAGGACGAGCCGGTCGCGGCCGAGGCGCACCGGGCCTACGTGGACCGGACGTCGGGCTTCGGCACCGCGGCCGTCGCCGGTACCGGGGCCGCCGCCCTCGACGCGCTGGCCCGCGTGCCGGTCGACCTCGTGCTGCTGGACATGAACCTGCCCGACACCCACGGCATCGAGCTGTGCCGGCGGATCCGGGCGGCGGGCGCACCGGTCGACGTCCTCGCGGTGACCTCGGCCCGGGAACTGGCCACCGTGCGCGCCGCGGCCGCGCACGGCGTCGTCGGCTACCTGCTCAAGCCGTTCACCTATCCCGCGCTGCGCGAGCGGCTGACCGCCTACGCCGAGTACCGCGCGCGGCTGTCGGCCGCGGGGGACGCCGCCGGCCAGGACGAGGTCGACCGGGTGCTCGGCGCCGTCCGCCCGGCCCGGCCCGCACCGCTGCCGAAGGGGATGGGCCGGGAGACGCTGGACGCCGTCGTGGCCGCCGTCCGCACCTCCGCGGGCCTCTCGGCGGCCGAGACCGCGGAGCTGATCGGCGCCTCGCGGATCACCGCCCGCCGCTACCTGGAGTACCTCGCCGACACCGGCCTGGTCGACCGCGCGCCGCGGTACGGGGGCGCCGGCCGCCCGGAGCTGGAGTACCGCTGGCGCTGACCCGTGCGGCCCCTTGACCTCCAGTGCACTCGAACCCCGACGCTGGGCCCGCCCGAGAAATCCGTTGGCGGGCGATGAGCCGGGCGCGACGATCCCGTCAGAGGGAGCGGGGACGCTGCGCCCCACACCCGGCTGAGGGAGCACGATGACCGCACACTCCGCACTCGCCATCGAGGCCACCGGTCTCACCAAGTCCTTCGGGGCCACCCGCGCGGTGGCCGGCGTCGACCTCGCCGTCCCGGCCGGCACCGTCTACGGCGTCCTCGGGCCCAACGGGGCGGGGAAGACGACGACGATCCGCGTGCTGGCCACGCTGATCGAGCCCGACGCCGGCCGCGCCCGCGTCCTCGGCCACGACGTCGTCACCGAGGCCGACGCCGTCCGCGGGCTGGTCAGCCTCACCGGCCAGCTGGCCTCGGTCGACGAGGAGCTCACCGGCCGGGAGAACCTCGTGCTCCTCGGGCGGCTGCTGGGCCACCGGCGCGCCGCCGCCCGGGCCCGGGCCGACGAGCTGCTGGAGGCGTTCGGCATCGCCGAGGCCGCCGGCCGGCTGGTCAAGCACTACTCCGGCGGGATGCGCCGCCGCCTGGACATCGCGGCCAGCCTCGTCGTCACGCCGCAGCTGCTGTTCCTCGACGAGCCCACCACGGGCCTGGACCCGCGCTCGCGCAACCAGGTGTGGGAGATCGTGCGGGCCCTGGTCGCCGAGGGGACGACGATCCTGCTCTGCACCCAGTACCTGGAGGAGGCCGACCAGCTCGCCGACGGCCTGGCGGTCATCGACCGGGGGCGGGTGATCGCCGAGGGCACGCCCGGGCAGCTCAAGGCCTCGGTCGGCACCGGCGCCCTGCACGTGCGCCTGCACGACCCCGGCCAGCGCGCGGGGGCGGCGGCCGTCCTGCAGCGGGCGGTCGGCCCGGTGACGCCGGGGGACGACCCGGTCGCGCTGTCGGCGGCCTGCGGCGACGCCGCCACGGCCGCCCTCGGGCTGGCCGAGCTGGCCCGCGCCGGCGTCGGCATCGCCGACTTCTCCCTCGACCAGCCCAGCCTCGACGAGGTCTTCCTCGCGCTCACCGGCCACGCCGCCGAGGACGCCGACCGGGAGCCCGCGACCACCGCCCAGGAGCGTGCGTCATGACCACCACCGTCGTCCCCGACTCGGCCGACACCGCCGCCGTCCGCCGGGCCATCGCCACCACCGCCCGGCCGCCGCGCCCCGGGCCGCTCTCGGCGGCGCTGACCTTCGGCTGGCGGGGCATGCTCAAGGTCAAGCACGTCCCCGAGCAGCTGCTCGACGTGACCGTCACCCCGGTGATGTTCCTGCTGATGTTCACGTACCTGTTCGGCGGCGCCATCGCCGGCTCCACCAGCGCCTACCTGGACTACACGCTGCCCGGCCTGCTGGTGATGTCGGTGCTGTTCACCACCGTCTACTCCGGCGTCTCGCTCAACACCGACCTCACCAAGGGCGTGGTCGACCGGTTCCGCTCCCTGCCGATCTGGCGGCCGGCGCCGCTGCTCGGGTCGCTGCTCGGCGACAGCGTCCGGTACGTCGTGGCCGGCACCGTGATCATCGGGGTCGGCGTCCTCCTCGGCTACCGCCCCGAGGGGGGCCCGCTCGGCGCCGTGGCCGCGCTCGCGCTGGTCGTCGTCTTCTCGTTCGGCCTGTCGTGGGTCTTCTCGGCGCTCGGGCTGCTGATGCGCTCGCCGAACGCGGTCATGAACGCCGGGTTCATGGGCATCTTCCCGCTGACGTTCCTGTCCAACGTCTTCGTCGACCCGCGCACCCTGCCCGGGCCGCTGGAGGCGTTCGTCGAGGTCAACCCGATCTCGGTGCTGGCGACGGCCTCCCGCTCGCTGATGGCCGGTCAGCCCGACGGCGTGGCGATCGGCGTGTCGCTCGCGGTCGCCGCCGCCCTGGCCGCGGTGTTCCTGCCGGTCACCACCCGGCTCTACCGCAGCCGCTGAGCGGCGACCCGGGGGCCGTGCGGCCCGGGCCGGCCCCCGGGCGGCAGGCCCCCGGAGTCGCGTGGTGACCGGTGGACGCTCAGCGGGCCAGGTGCGCCCGGATCGCGGCCACGACCATGTGGTGGTCCTCGACCTGGGGCAGCCCGGAGACCACGACCGCGCCCACGGGCCCCACCGACCGCACGAGCACGGGGAAGGCACCGCCGTGGGCGGCGTACCGGGCCGGGTCCAGCCCGAACTCGTCCTCGAACGTCGTCCCCCGCTCGATGGAGGCCTGCCGCACGTAGAGGCTGCTGTGCCCGAAACGGTGCACGACCCGCGTCTTGCGCGCGATCCACTCGTCGTTGTCCGGCGTCGCCCCGGTCAGCGCGGCGGAGAACAGCCGGTGGCCGTTGCGGACGACGGCGACCGCGATCGGCGCGGCGTCCCGGCGGCCGGCCGCCACGAGCGCGGCGCCGAGGTCCCACGCGTCGTCGTTGGTGAAGCCGGCGAACTGCAGCTGCTGCTCCTCGGCGGCGAGCTCGGCGAGGGAGGGGAAGACGTCGGCCATCCCCCCTTCCTACCCGCCGTCCGCGCGCGGGCACCGGCCGGACGGGGTAGAGGTGGAGCACCCGAGCCGACAGGGGTGCGCGATGACGATCACCGAACGGGTGGACCGGTTCCAGCGGCGGCACCCCGCGGCGGGGTTCCCGATCGCGGTGGTCTACAAGTACTTCGACGACGACGGGCACTTCCTCGCCGCACTCATCACCTACTACGGCTTCCTCGCGCTGTTCCCGGTGCTGCTGCTCCTGGCCACGGTGCTGGGGCTGGTCCTGGCCGGGGACCCCGAGCTGCAGCGGCGGCTGCTGGACTCCGCGCTGGCCGAGTTCCCCGTCATCGGGCCGCAGCTGGGTACGCCGGAGGCCCTCGGCGGCGGGTTCACCGGCGTGGTCGTCGGCGGGCTGGTCGCCCTCTACGGCGCCCTGGGGCTCGGGCAGGCGATGCAGCACACGATGAACACCGTCTGGGCCGTGCCCCGGCACAGCCGGCCCGACCCGATCACCTCCCGCGGCCGCAGCCTGCTGCTGCTGTGCACCCTCGGGGTGCTGGTGCTCGCCTCGACGGTCCTGTCCGCGCTGGGCAGCGGCGCCGCGGCGTACGGCGGCGGGTTCAGCGGGGCCGTGCACGTGCTGGTCACCGTGGCCTCGGTGCTCGCCAACGCCGCGGTGTTCGTGCTCGGCTTCCGCATCACCACCGCGCGCCGGCTGAGCACCCGCGAGGTGCTGCCGGGCGCGCTGGCCGCCGCGGTGCTGTGGCAGCTGCTGCAGTCCTTCGGCGGGGTGTACGTGGCGCGGGTGGTCGCCAACGCCAACGCCGTCGACGCGGTGTTCGCCCTCGTCCTGGGCCTGGTCGCGTTCATCTACCTGGCCGCCACCGCGCTGGTGCTGTGCGCGGAGGTCAACGTCGTGCGGGTCGACCACCTGCACCCCCGGGCGCTGCTCACCCCCTTCGTCGACCACGACGACCTCACCGAGGGCGACGAGCGGGTGTTCGCCGAGGCGGCCCGCGCCCAGCGCGCGGTGCGGCACCAGCGCGTCGACGTCGCCTTCGACAAGGAGGCGTCCGACGACCGTCAGCGGGCCGGGCATGACGAGGGCGGCACGGGGTAGCCCCGGCGCACCCGACCGGGGGAGAGCCGTGGGCGACGACGGGGTGGCCGGACGCGTGCGGCGTGCGCTGACCGGGTCGGGCGCGCTGCGCCGGCCCGAGCTGCGGACCGGCGAGGGCCGCAGTGCTTCGCGCCTGGAGCTGTTCTTCGACCTCGCCTTCGTCCTGGTCGTGGCCGAGCTGGCCACCGCGCTCCGGGAGGACGTGACCTGGCACGGGGAGCTGCTGTTCGCCGGCCTGTTCACCACCGTGTGGTGGGCGTGGGTCAGCTCGACCCTCTACGCGAACCGGTTCGACCACGACGACGTCGTCTACCGGCTGCTCAAGCTGGGCAGCATGGCCGCCGTCGTCGGGCTGGCGGCGTCGGCCACCGGGGCGACGGGGGAGCTGTTCGCGGTCTTCGTGGGCTGTCAGCTGCTGCTGCGGGCGATGCTGCTGCTCCAGTACCACCGGGCGTACCGGCACGTGGCCGAGGCCCGTCCGGTCGCGCGGCTGTACCTGGCCGGGACGGCCGCGGGCGCGGTGCTCTGGGCGGTCTCGCTGCTGGTGCCGCAGCCGGTGGCGTACGGGTTGTGGGCCGCCGCCCTGCTGGCCGAGGCGCTGGTGCCGCTGCTGGCCACGCGCTCCTCGGCCGACGTCCCGCTGCACGTGGACCACCTGCCCGAACGCTTCGCCCTGTTCGTGATCCTGGTGCTCGGCGAGTCGGTGGCCGCGATCGCCCACGGGCTGACCGACGCGGACTGGTCGTCGTCCGCGGTGCCGGTCGCGGTGCTGGGCTTCGTGCTGGCCGCCGCGCTGTGGTGGAGCTGGTTCGACCTCGCCGGGGCCCGTGCCAAGCGGCTGCTCGACGAGGCCGGCGAGGCCAACAGCGACCACGCCCACGACGTCTACGTCTTCGCCCAGCTGCCCCTGACCCTGGCCCTGGCCACGGTCGGCGCGGGTCTGGAGCTCGCGGTCGTGCAGAGCGGCGAGGGCGACGTCCCCGCGGGCACCCGGCTGCTCCTGGCCGGCGGCGTGGTGGTCTACCTGCTGTCGGTCACCGTCACCGACGCCGGGATGTCCCGGCGGACCCGCCGCGGCTGGTGGTGGCCGCTGGCCGGAGCCGTCGTCGCGGGCCTGGACGCGCTCCTGGACCTGCCGGCCGCGGTGGTGGTCGGGGCGCTGGCCGCGGTAGTGGTGGCGGTGGTGGTCGTCGGCACGGTGGAGCGGGCGACCGGCCGGCTGCCGGTGGCGCCCGCCTGAGCGGCGGCTCAGAGGAAGGTGACGCCGCCGTCGACGACCACCGTCTGCCCGGTGACGAAGCCGCTGCCGCGGGAGCAGAGGAACGACACCGCGGGGCACAGGTCGTCGGGCAGCATGCCGCGCGGCACCGCGCGCCCCTGCGCCGCCGTCGCGACGTAGCCGGGCTCGTTGAGCGCGAACGTCGCCTCGGTCTCCACCAGCCCCGGTGAGACCGCGTTGACCGTGATGCCGTCGCGGCCCACCTCGCGGGCCACGCTGCGGGTCACGGCGATGACCGCGCCCTTCGACGCGGTGTAGTGCGCGAAGTACGGCACGCCCATGTGCACCGTCGAGGAGGCGATGTTGACGATCCGGCCGTACGCCTGCGCCTTCATCACCGGGTGCACGGCGCGCATGCCCAGCCACACCCCGCGGGCGTTGACCGTCATCACCCGGTCCCACTCGGCCACGGTGATCTCGGTGAACGGCGCCTTCGCCCCCAGCCCCTGGTAGACCGCCGCGTTGTTCACCAGCGCGTCGACCCGCCCGTGCCGCGCCACGGCCGCCTCGACCAGCCGGGCCCAGGCCGCCTCGTCGCCGACGTCGGTCGGGACCGCGTCGACCGTCCGCCCCTCCGCGCGCAGCTCGGCCACCAGCGGGCCGGCGTCGGCCACGTCGGCGACCACCACCGCCGCCCCCTGACGCGCCAGCGACCGGGCCAGCGTGGCCCCGATCCCGCGGGCACCCCCGGTCACCAGGACCACGGTGCCCGGCTCGACGGTGTTCTGCGGCACCGTCACGGCGCGCCCACCGCGGACCGCCGGCCCCCGACGAGCTCGCGGACGGCGGGGACCACCTCGTCGCGGAACAGTCGCACCGACTCCAGCACCGGCGCGAGCTCCAGCGAGCCCCACGCGAAGGCGCCGGCCAGGTGGTCGACCTCCCCGGTCGTGACCGTCTCGGCCACCTGCGCGGTCACCGTCTCCGGCGACCCGACGAAGAGCTTCCGCTCCGCGACCAGCCGGTCGAAGTCGACCGGGCCGCTGAACCGCTCGTTGCCGGCCCGGCGCCACAGGTGGGTGAAGCTGCGGTGGTGGTCGGCGAACGCCGGCCGGGCGAGGGCGAGCGCCGCGTCGTCGGTCGGTGCGACCAGGACGTGCCGCAGCACGCCGAACCGCGGCTCACGGCCGGGCACGCCGTACCGCGAGCCGCCACGGGCGGCCGACGCACGGTGGTGGGCGGCGAAGACCCGGCTCTGCTCCCGCACCACCTCCAGGGGCGGTGAGGTGAAGGCGAAGCCGAACAGGACGTCGTAGCCCTCGTCGCCCAGCCGCGGGATCGAGTCGGCGTTCGACGTCGGGTACCACAACGGCGGGTGCGGCCGCTGGTACACCGGCACGTGCAGCTCCACCGGCGCGGCGTCGGAGCCCGGCCGCCGGAACACCCCGGTCTCCAGCGCCTCCACCACCGCCGGGAGCACCTGCTCGAACCGCGCCGCGGTGTCCTCCCGGGTCAGCCCGTACATCGCCGCCTCGATCGGCGAGGAGCCCTTGCCCACGCCGACGTCCAGGCGGCCGTGGCTGAGCTGGTCGAGCATGCAGATCTCCTGCACCAGCCGCAGCGGGTCGTACAGCGGCACGATGAACGTCGTCGGCGCCAGCCGGATCCGGGAGGTCACCCGCGCCGCGGCGGCCAGGAACACCGCCGGGGACGGCGCCAGCCCGAGCGGCGTCCCGTGGTGCTCGGCCAGGTGGTAGGTGCTGAACCCGCCGCGGTCGGCCTCGGCCAGCACCCGCAGCCGGTCGTCGTAGGTCTCGGCCACCGTGCGGCCCGGGCGCGCGTCGACCCAGTCGAAGAGGCCGAACTCGAGGTCCGCCACCCCGCTCACGACCGCTGCTGCGCAGGTCGGGCGGCAGGGGGCGGTGCGTGCATCGGTCCTCCAGGTCCGGCGGGCGCGGGGCCTGCCCAGTGAGCCCGACGGCCGGCCGTCCGGCAACCCGGCGGGGACCTCCCCACCGCCCCGCGGCCCTGTTCGAGGGCACCTCCGGCACCCTCCTGACCAGCCGGTGTCCACCGGTTGAGACGCACATCACACCTCGGTTTGACGGCGTCGGGGAGGCGCGGGAGGCTGCCGACGTACCGACGCCGGAGCCCACGGCCCGCACCCACGGACCGTCTCCGACCTGGAACGACGGGGCACGCCCCCGGCCGAGGAGGACTCCGTGACAGCGACGCAGGAACGGTTGACGCGAGCCGGCGACAAGCTCCTCGGCAAGGTGGCCTTCGTGACCGGCGGCACCCGCGGCATCGGTGCCGCCATCTGCCGCAGCCTGGCCTCCCAGGGCGCCGACATCGCCGCCGGCTACAGCGGCAACACGCAGGCCGCCGAGCAGTTCTGCCAGGACGTCGGCGCGACCTACCCGGACACCCGCACCACGATCCACCGGGGCGACATCGGCTCCACCGACGACTGCAAGCGCACCATCGGCGAGGTCATCGAACAGCACGGCCGGCTGGACATCCTGGTCAACAACGCCGGGATCACCGCCGACAAGACGGCGCTGAAGATGACCGCGGACGACTGGCGGCGGGTCATCGACGTCAACCTCTCCGGCGCCTTCTACCTCTCCCAGGCCGCGCTGACCCACATGCTCGAGCGCGGCAGCGGCCGGATCGTCATGATCTCCTCGGTCATCGGTGAGACCGGCGGCATCGGCCAGGCCAACTACGCCTCGGCGAAGGCCGGCCTGCTCGGCCTCACCAAGACCCTCGCCCTCGAGGCGGCGATGCAGCTGCAGCGCAAGGGCATCACCGACGGCGTCGGTGTCACCGTCAACGCCGTCACCCCGGGCTACATCGCCACCGAGATGCTCGACACCGTCCCGGAGAAGGTCCTCGACGGCCTCAAGGCGAAGATCCCGCTGGGCCGGCTGGGCCGCCCCGAGGAGATCGCCCGCGTCGTGCACTTCCTCGCCGCCGACGCCTCCTCCTACATCACCGGGCAGACCTGGGGCGTCAACGGCGGCCTGGACATGTAGCCGCCCGGGAGAGGCGAGCCGACCGATCCGAACCGGGAGGGGTGCAGGGTGTTCAGCCGCATCGCCGTCGTCAACCGGGGCGAGCCCGCCATGCGGCTCATCCGCGCCGTCCGCGAGCTCGACGCCGAGCACGGGTCACGGACCCGCGTCATCGCCCTGCACACCGAGGCCGAACGGCGGGCCACGTTCGTCCGCGCCGCCGACGAGGCGGTCCTGCTCCGGGAGACCGGCGAGGCCAACCCCTACCTCGACCACGCCGAGCTGGCCCGCGCGCTACGCGCCTGCGCGGCCGACGCGGCGTGGGTGGGCTGGGGCTTCGTCGCCGAGGACCCCGCCTTCGCGGAGCTGTGCGCCGACCTCGGGGTGACCTTCATCGGGCCGTCGCCGGAGGCCATGCGGCTGCTGGGGGCCAAGATCGAGGCCAAGGTGCTGGCGGAGAAGGCCGGCGTCCCCGTGGCCCCGTGGAGCGGCGGCGCGGTGGAGACCCTCGACGAGGGCCGCCGGCACGCCGAGACCATCGGCTACCCGCTGATCGTCAAGGCCCGCAGCGGCGGCGGGGGCCGCGGCATCCGGGTGGTGCGCAGCGAGGCCGAGCTCGAGGAGGCGCTGACCCGCACCCAGGCCGAGGCGCAGCGCACCTTCGGCGACCCGGTCGTGTTCATGGAGCGGCTGGTCGAGGGCGGCCGGCACGTCGAGGTCCAGGTGATCGCCGACCAGCACGGCACGGTGTGGGCGCCCGGGGTCCGCGACTGCTCGGTGCAGCGGCGCAACCAGAAGGTGATCGAGGAGTCCAGCTCCCCGGCGCTGTCGGAGGAGCAGGACGCCGCCCTGCGCGGCTCGGCGATCGCCCTGGTCAAGGCCGCCGGCTACGTCGGCGCCGGCACGGTGGAGTTCCTGTACCAGCCCGACGAGCGGCTGTTCACCTTCCTCGAGGTCAACACCCGCCTGCAGGTCGAGCACCCGGTGACCGAGGAGGTCACCGGCCTGGACATCGTCAAGCTGCAGCTGCACGTGGCCGCCGGCGGGCGGCTGGAGGGCGAGCCGCCCCCGGCGTCGGGCCACGCCATCGAGGCCCGGCTCAACGCCGAGGACGCCGAGGCCGGTTTCGCCCCCGCCCCGGGACGCGTCGAGCTGATGCGGCTGCCCACCGGCCCGGGCGTGCGGGTCGACACCGGGATGAGCGTCGGCGACGTCATCCCGCCGGCCTACGACTCCATGGTCGCCAAGGTGATCGCCTGGGGCCGGGACCGCCCCGAGGCGCTGGCCCGGCTGCGCTGCGCGCTGCGCGAGACCACCGTCGTGCTGCGCGGCGGCACCACCACCAAGTCCTTCCTGCTGGACCTGCTCGACCGGCCCGAGGTCGTCGCCGGCACCGCCGACACCGCCTGGCTGGACCGCGCCGGCACCGGCGGCGGGGTCCCCGACGCCGCGTCGGCGTGGGTGGCCCTGGTACAGGTGGCCATCGACGTCGCCGACGAGGAGGAGGCCTGGGAGCGCAGCGCCTTCCTGGCCTCGGCGCGGGGCGGCCGGCCCCGGGCACCGCACGGGGTGGGCCGCCCCATGGACCTCGGCTACCGCGGCCAGGTCTACCGGCTCACCGTCGCCCGCACCGGTCCCGACCGCTACCGCGTGACGCTCGACGGCCGGTCGGTCGACGTGGAGCTGGACCGGCTCAGCCCGCTGGAGAGCCGGCTGGCCGTCGGCGACCGGCGGTACGCGATCGTCGCGGTCACCGCACCCGGCTCCCACCTGGTCGAGGTCGACGGCGTCGCGCACCGCGTCAGCCGGGACGCCGGCGGCACCGTGCGGGCCCCGGCCCCCGCGGTGGTCGTCGCCGTCCGCGCCCGGCCCGGCGAGGAGGTCGAGGCCGGCCAGACGATCGTGGTCCTCGAGAGCATGAAGATGGAGACCGCGGTGCGCGCGCCCTTCGCCGGGCGGGTCCGCGAGGTGCTCGCCGCGGTCAACGCCCAGGTCGACGCCGGCGCCGCGCTGCTGAGCCTGGACCGGGCCGGCGGGGACGCCGCGGAGGCCACCGGCGACCGGGTGGAGCTGCCCGACGGCGAGGTGGCCGGCACCGCCGCCGACGCCCGCGAGCGCGCCGAGGCGCTGCTGGCCGGCATGCAGGCGCTGCTCACCGGTTACGACGTCGGCGCCGCCCACGCCCGGGCGCTGGTCGCCGAGTACGGCCGGGTCCGCGGCGAGCTGCCCGCCGACGACCCCGAGCTGGTGCAGCGGGAGCTCGCCGTGCTCACCACGTTCGCCGACCTGGCCGAGCTCTCCCGCAACCGGCCGGCCAGCGAGGAGGAGGAGGCCGACCAGCAGGTCCACAGCCCGCGCGAGTACTTCCACGCCTACCTGCACTCGCTGGACGTCGAGCGGGAGGGCCTGCCGGACAGCTTCCGCGACCGGCTGTCCCGGGCGCTGCGGCACTACGGGGTCGAGGACCTCGAGCCGGGGCCGGCGCTGCAGGAGGCGGTGCACCGGGTCTTCCTCGGCCAGCAGCGTGTCGCCGACCAGCTGCCCGCCGTCCTCGCGCTGCTGGACCGCTGGCTCACCGCCGAGCTGCCCGCCGACCCGGTGCGGTCGCAGGTGGGCGAGGTGCTCGACCGCCTCGTCGTCGCCACCCAGCTGCGCTACCCCTCGGTGGGCGACCTGGCCCGCGCCGTCCGCTACCGGCACTTCGAGGAGCCGGTCGTCCGGCAGGCCCGCCAGCAGGTGCTCGAGGAGGCCCGGCGGCTGCTCACCGAGCTCGACGAGGCCGGCGAGCGGGGTGACCCGAGCGCCGGTGTGGACCGCATGGAGGCGCTGGTCGCCAGCCCCGAGCCGCTGATCACCCTGCTGGCGCAGCGCTTCGGCCGGCAGACGACCGTCCCCGACCCGGTGCTCGAGGTGCTCACCCGGCGCTACTACCGCAGCCGCGCCCTCCAGGACGTCCACAGCACGCTGCTCGACGGGCGCTCCTGCGTCACCGCCGACTACGACCTGGCCGGCTCCCGGCTGCACCTGGTCGCGCTCATGGTCGAGGACGGCGGCCTGCCCGCCGCCCTGGCCTCGCTGGAGCCGGTGTTCGCCGGCGTCGCCGACCCGGCCGGCCTGGTCGTCGACCTGTACCTGTCCTGGCCCGACCGGCCCACCGACGACGACGAGGTGTCCGCGCGGCTGCGCGAGCAGCTCGTCGGCAGCGCGGCGCTGCGGGGCGGCCGGCGGGTGACGGTCAGCGTGTGCACGCCCGACGGCGAGGTCGAGGTGTTCACCTTCCGCCCGGCGCCGGAGGGCGCCGACGGCGGCGGGCTGGCCGAGGAGCGGATCGTCCGCGGCCTGCACCCGCTGACCGCCCAGCGGCTGAACCTGTGGCGGCTGAAGAACTTCGACGGCGAGCGGGCGCCCTCGGCCGAGGACACCTACCTGTTCCACATCACGGGCAGGGAGAACCCGAACGACGAGCGGTTCATCGCGATGGCCGAGGTCCGGGACCTCACCCCGGTCCGGGACGACGCCGGCGAGGTCGTGGGCTTCCCGACGATCGAGCGGCAGCTGACCTCGTGCCTGGACAGCCTGCGGCGGGCCCAGTCCCTGCGCCGCTCCCGGCGGCCGCTGCAGCACAACCGGGTCTACCTCTACGCCTGGCCGTCGATCGAGGTGCCGCTGTCCCAGGTGGCGGCCTTCGCCCGCACCGCGGCGCCGCTGACCGTCGGCGCCGGGCTGGACCAGATCGTGCTGCTGGCCCGGCTGCAGGAGGAGCAGGGCCGCCCGCCCCGCGACGTGGCGCTGCGCTTCTCCGCCCGGCCCGGCACTGGGGTGCGCATGGAGGTCACCGACCGCCCCACCGAGCCCATGCGCCCGCTGGACGAGTACACCGAGAAGGTGCTGAGCTCGCGGGCCCGCGGCGCTCCCTACCCCTACGAGCTGGCCCCGTACCTGGCCGGGCCCGACGGCAGCTTCGTCGAGCACGACCTGGACGACCGCGGCCGGCTGGTGCCGGTGCAGCGGCCGCCGGGCCGCAACCGCGCCGGGCTGGTCGTCGGCGTGGTGACCACGCCCACCGAGCGCTACCCCGAGGGCGTCACCCGGGTGGCCCTGTTCGGCGACCCCACCAAGCAGCTGGGCACCGTCTCCGAGCCCGAGTGCGCCCGCGTCGTGGCCGCCCTCGACCTGGCCGAGGAGCAGGGTCTGCCGGTCGAGTGGTTCGCGCTGTCCTCCGGCGCGCGCATCTCCATGGACAGCGGCACCGAGAACATGGACTGGGTCTCCCGGGCACTGCGCCGCATCATCGAGTTCACCCAGGCCGGCGGCGAGATCAACGTCGTCGTCGCCGGGATCAACGTCGGCGCCCAGCCCTACTGGAACGCCGAGGCCACGATGCTCATGCACACCAAGGGCATCCTGGTCATGACGCCGGACAGCGCGATGGTGCTCACCGGGAAGCACTCCCTGGACTACTCCGGCGGGGTGTCGGCGGAGGACAACTTCGGCATCGGCGGCTACGACCGGGTGATGGGCCCCAACGGCCAGGCGCAGTACTGGGCGCCGAGTCTCACCGCCGCCTGCCAGCTGCTCACCCAGCACTACGAGCACACCTACCGGGCGCCGGGGGAGCGGTGGCCGCGGCCGGCCCGCACCACCGACCCGCGCGACCGCGACGTGCGCGACTTCCCGCACACCCACCCGGCCAGCGACTTCACGCGGGTCGGCGACATCTTCTCGCCGGAGACGAACCCCGACCGGAAGAAGGCCTTCGACATCCGCACGGTCATGCGCGCGGTGGCCGACGCCGACCACCCGCCGCTGGAGCGCTGGGCCGGGATGGCCGACGCCGACACCTCCGTCGTCTACGACGCGCACCTCGGTGGCCACCCGGTGACGCTGCTGGGCATCGAGTCCCGGCCCATCCCGCGGCGCGGCAGCTACCCGGCCGACGGGCCCGACCAGTGGACGGCGGGCACGCTGTTCCCGCGGTCGTCGAAGAAGACCGCGCGGGCGATCAACGCCACCAGCGGCACCCGGCCACTGGTCGTGCTGGCCAACCTGTCGGGCTTCGACGGCTCCCCGGAGTCGCTGCGCAACCTGCAGCTGGAGTACGGCGCGGAGATCGGCCGGGCCATCACCAACTTCGACGGCCCGATCGTCTTCTGCGTGGTCTCCCGGTACCACGGCGGCGCCTTCGTGGTCTTCTCCGGCGTCCTCAACGACAACATGGAGGTCCTCGCCGTCGAGGGCTCCTACGCCTCGGTGCTCGGCGGGGCGCCGGCGGCGGCGGTCGTCTTCACCCGCGACGTCGACCAGCGCACCGCGAAGGACCCCCGCGTGCGCGAGCTCGAGGCCGCCATCGCCGCCGCCGACGGCGTGGAGGCCGCCCACCTGCGGGTGCAGCTGGCCGAGCTGCGCACCGCGGTCCGCTCCGAGAAGCTCGGTGAGGTCGCCGCCGAGTTCGAGGCCATCCACAACATCGAGCGCGCCCAGCAGGTGGGCTCCGTGCACGCGATCATCCCCGCCGCCGAGCTCCGCCCCCGCCTCATCGAGGCGGTGGAGCGGGGGATGGAGCGCGCCGGCACCCAGCCGTCCCCGTAGCCCCCGAGAGGACCAGGCATGAACGCGTTCGTCCTGAACCGGCACGGCCGCATGGTGTTCCCGTCCAACATCGTCCCGGAGCTGGACTTCTCGACGGTGGAGACGCTGGAGCAGCTCGACAGCGTCATCCGGCGCGACTTCGAGACCAAGGCGCCGAGCGGGACCGACATCCTGGACAAGGTGCGGACCGGCGGCTACGCCACGCGGTACGCGCTCATGCGTGACCTCGCCCTGAACCTGTTCTGGGCCAACCGGTTCTCGATCACCATGTACGAGAAGCGGCCCACCCGCTGGGCCGACGTCCCCCGCAACCGCAAGGACGTCTTCCTCCCCGTCGTCGAGCCGTGGGAGGAGGGGGAGACCAAGGTCGCCGCCGTGCAGGAGGCCTACGCGACCCTGCCCGCGCAGTGGGACGCCGAGGTCGAGGACCGCATCTTCGGGGTGCTGTTCGACGTCTTCGGCAACCGCAAGCACCACGCCACGACGCTGCCGGCGATCAAGCCGACCGTGGCGGAGTTCCTGGAGAAGCCCGGCAGCCTCACCTTCCGGCTGCCCTCCTACGACCCCGACTACCCGGTCTACGGCTACCAGGACATCCTCGACTGCGACGAGGACGTGCCCGAGCTGGAGGCGCTGCACCGCTGGGCGATGGTGCTGCACAACCAGTACCCGTGGGATCGCACCCAGGTGGAGCTGGCCGACGCCAGCCAGCTGTCCGACGACGACTACGTCGTGGTCTTCACCCCCCGGGACAAGGCGGTGCGCGACTTCCTCCGCCGGCTGGACGACGGCGCCCAGAGCCGCCCGGCACCGCAGCCGCGGGAGTCCCGGCAGCCGGTGCGGCCCTTCCGCGAGATCGACGTCCGCCGCGACTTCCGGGTGATGCCGCGGCTGGAGTCGCTGGCCGCGGTGCACGGCGACCAGGTCTGCAGCAACGACGACCTGATCCGCAACACCGCCTACAACTGGTCGCCGATGAGCGCGGAGGAGATCAGCCAGAAGACCGGCATCGAGCAGCGCCGCTACAGCTCGGTGACGGTGGAGGAGCTGGCGCTGCAGGCCGCCGAGGCCGCCCTGGCCAAGGCCGGCCGCGAGCCGGAGGAGATCGGCGGGGTCCTGGTGTGCACCTGCACCAGCTCCCGGCTCATCCCGTCGCTGGCCACGTACCTGTGCGGCCAGCTGGGCATGTACCAGGTCGCCGCGGCCTACGACCTCATCGCCGCCTGCGCGGGCATGCCCTACGGCCTGGCCGACGCCACCCGGCTGCTGCAGGAGGTCGAGCGGCCGGTGCTCGTGGTCTGCGTCGAGAAGTTCTCCGACAAGATCGGCAACGTCCGCACCTCGCGGATGATCTTCGGGGACGGCGCGGCCGGGATGGTCGTCGGCCCCGCCCCCGAGGGCGCCGACCCCGACCTGCTGACCATGAAGACCTACGCCAGCGGGCCGGCCAGCGAGGTCAACTCGATCCTGTGGCCCAACCCGGAGTTCGACAACAACATCACCGTGTTCGGGCCGCAGGTGAAGGCCCTGGCCGGCCGGTACCTGGCGCAGATGATCGAGGAGCTCTCGGCGCTGCCCGACCCGGACGGCCGGGCCGGCTCGCTCATGGAGAGCGTCGACCTGATCGTGCCGCACCAGGCCAACAAGACGATGGTGATCCAGCTGGCCGAACGCGCCGGGCTGACCGCCGACCAGCTCTACTTCAACATCGAGACCGTCGGCAACACCTCCTCGGCGAGCATCCCGCTGGCGATCCACGACGCGGTACGCGACGGCGTCCTCACCACGCCGGTGCGCATCTTCGCGCCCGGCTTCGGTGCCGGTGCCGTCGCCGGCTACGCGATCATGCGCGTCGACCCCGCGGTGGTGGCGGTGCAGACGACGCCGGCCCCCGAGGCCGGTGGGCAGCCGGCCGCGCCGCCGGCCGCCGAGCCGGAGCCCGGCGAGCTGCCCCGGCCCTCCGACGACGTCGGCGTCGCGTTCGGCTGAGCCGCAGCACTCCGAGGCGAGGGAGCCGTCGTGGCGCACAGCACCCCCGAAGGGGACACCGCCGAGAACGAACAGCTGCTGGAGGACCACCGCGACGGGCACCCCGTGGTGCCCTACCGGGCGCTGTGGGGCGTGCTGCTGCTCGGCTGGGTGGTGAGCTACGCCGACCGGACGGTCACCGGGCCGGTCATCGCCTGGATGATCGAGACCGAGTCCGGGTTCATCGGCGACGCGAGCAACCCGGCGACCATCGGCGGCCTGGTCGGCTCGATGTTCTTCCTGGGCTACATGCTCACCCAGTACCCCGGCGGGCGACTGGGCGACCGGTACGGCCACCGGGAGATGATCATCGTCTCGCTGCTGGCGGCGGCGGTGCTGACCGTGGTCTCCGGCCTGATGACCGGGCTGGTCGCGTTCGTGGCCGCCCGCGTGCTGACCGGCCTGGGCGAGGGCGTCTTCTACTCCAACGACCGCACGCTGATCATCAACCACACGCCGGTGGCCCAGCGGACCCTCGGCCTGGGCGTGGTCATCACCGGCCTGTCGATCGGCCTGACCCTGGGCATCGTCCTCACCCCGGTGCTCATCGACTGGGGCGGCTCCCTCGGCATGGGGGACGGCGCGTGGCGGATGCCGTTCTTCGTCTTCGCCGCCGCGACGCTCGTCGTCGTCACCGTCGCCTACGCGTTCTTCCGCGCCCGGCTCGGCGGGCCGATGCGGCTGGGGGCACCGTTCGGTCAGCTGGCACTGTTCTCGCTGCCGACGTTCGTGGTCATCGTGGCGCTGTTCCTGCTCGCCGACAGCCTCGAGTGGCCCGAGTGGCTGACCGCCACCATCGCCTCGATCATCGCGCTGGTCTACATCGCGGTGATCGTGCGGAGCGTCAAGCGCTCCGGCCGCGGGCCGGCGCTGCTGAACCGCAACCTGTGGCTGATCTACGTCGCCTACATCGCGATCCTGTGGAACCTGTGGTTCTTCAGCTTCTGGTCGGTGCAGATCGTCCGGGAGGCGGCGGAGAGCAGCCTGATCGCGGCGGCGCTCACCGCGGCGTTCAACGCCGGCGCCGGCATCCTCGGCTTCCCGGTCGGCGGCTGGCTGGCCGACCGCGCCGTCCGCACCGGCCGCGGGCGCAAGCCACTGGCCCTGGTGTGCACCGGCGTCTACTCCGTGCTGGTGCTGGTCTTCGGCTGGAGCATCTCCGGCGGCCGGGAGCCATCCCTGCTCCTGCTCGGCCTGCTGCTGTTCTCCTCCGGCGTCTTCTTCAACGCACTGCAGCCGATCGTGCAGGGCATGACCGGCGACCTGGTGCCCGCGGCCGAACGGGGCGCGGCCTTCGGGATGCTCAACCTCGTCTCGGAGATCGGCGCGGTGCTGAGCCCGGTGGTCAGCGGGATCCTGCGCGACGCCACCGGCAGCTGGGCCACCGGCGTCTACGTCGCCGCCGGCGTCATGATCGTCTCCTTCTTCCTCTACGCGCTGGTGAGGGAGGCCCCGGCCCACCACGAGGACCCGATCCCCGCCTGAGCTCCCGATCCCGGAGGAACGCCATGTCGCAGCCCGGCGCGGCTCCCGCGCACGCCGCCTTCCGCAGCTTCCCGTCCAACGCCTGGTACGCCGCGGCGTGGGACCACGAGGTGGGCCGCAACCTGCTGCCCAAGACCGTCGCCAACCGGCCGATCGTCTTCTACCGCACCGCCGGCGGCCGCCCGGTCGCCCTCGCCGACGCCTGCTGGCACCGCCTGGCGCCGCTGTCGATGGGCAAGCTGCGCGGGGACGACGAGGTCATGTGCGGCTACCACGGCATCTGCTACGACGCCGACGGCCGCGCCACCTTCATGCCGGCGCAGGAGACGATCAACCCGAGCGCCACCGTGCACTCCTACCCGGTGGTCGAGCGGCACCGCTACGTGTGGGTGTGGCCGGGCGACCCGGCGCTCGCCGACCCCGACCTCATCCCCGACCTGCACATGAACGACCACCCCGACTGGGCCGGGGATGGCAAGACCATCCACGTCAACTGCAGCTACCAGCTGATCGTCGACAACCTCATGGACCTCACGCACGAGCAGTTCGTGCACGGGTCCAGCATCGGCCACGACGCGCTGTCGGAGTCCGACTTCGAGGTCACCCACGACGCGCGCACGGTCACGGTGACCAAGTGGATGCTCGGCATCGACCCCCCGCCGTTCTGGAAGCGGAACCTGCAGGACCGCTTCCCCGACTACGACGGCCCGGTCGACCGGTGGCAGATCATCCACTACACCGCGCCGGCCACCGTCGCCATCGACGTGGGCGTGGCCAAGGCCGGCACCGGCGCCCCCGAGGGCGACCGCAGCCAGGGCGTCACCGGCACGGTCATCAACACGATGACCCCGGAGACCGACCGCACCTGCTTCTACCTGTGGGCCTTCGCCCGCGACTGGTGCCTGGACAAGCAGGTCATCACCACCCGGCTGCGCGAGGGCGTCTCCGGGGTCTTCTTCGAGGACGAGGTGATGCTCGAGGCCCAGCAGCGCGGTATCGAGGCCAACCCCGGCTACGACTTCTACAACCTCAACATCGACGCCGGCAGCATGTGGACCCGCCGCATCGTGCAACGCATGATCGACGCCGAGCTGGGGTCCGACGCCGTCCCGCCGGCGGAGACCTCCGGGGACGCCGCGGTGGCGATGGGCGCGGTCACCGGCGCCGCCAACACCACCGCGCGCGAGGAGGGCACCGGCCTGGCCGCCGAGGTCGCCGGGGGCATCGCCGGGCACCGCGAGCAGCCGACCGTCGGCCTCATGGGCCGCGGGCTGTAGGCGGCGGCGATGGCGGCCACCAGCGCCAAGAAGTGGCGCAAGGCCCGGGTGCTCGACGTCTGCGAGGTCGCCCAGCACGTGCGCCAGGTGGTGCTCGAACCCGAGGTCATGGAGGCCCCGGCCCCACCGGGCAGCCACGTCGACATCGGCGTCTACGTCAACGGCCGGGCCGACGTCCGCTCGTACTCCGTGGTCGGGATGGGCGCCTACGGCACCGAGATCGTGCTCGGCGTCCAGCTGGCCCGGCAGAGCCGCGGCGGCTCGGCGTACATCCACGCGCTGCGCCGCGGCCAGGAGGTGTCGATCACCCAGCCGCTGCAGAACTTCCCGCTCAGCTACGGCAAGCCCGCCTACGTGCTGGCCGCCGGCGGCATCGGCATCACCGCCCTGGTCGCGATGGGCCGGGCGCTGAAGGAACGCGGCGCGGACTACCGGTTCGTCTACGGTGCCCGGTCCCGTTCGCTCATGGCCTTCGCCGACGAGCTGGTCGCCGAGCACGGGGAGCGCCTGGAGCTGCGGGTGGACGACGAGGGCACCGGGCTGGACGTCACCGAGCTCGTGGCCGGCGTGCCCGAGGGCGGCGAGCTCTACGTGTGCGGCCCGACGCCGATGCTCGACGCGATCAAGGCGGCCTGGGCCGCGGCCGGCCGGCGCCCGGCGGACCTGCGGTTCGAGACCTTCGGCAGCAGCGGCCGGTTCGCCCCCGAGGCGTTCACGGTGCGCATCCCGCGGCTGGGGCTGGAGACCGTCGTGCCGCACGACGTGTCGATGCTCGAGGCGCTGGAGGCCTGCGGGGCGGACCTGATGTTCGACTGCCGCCGCGGTGAGTGCGGGCTGTGCCAGGTCAAGGTGCTCGGCGTCGAGGGCGTCATCGACCACCGCGACGTCTTCCTCAGCGACGCCCAGCACCAGGCCGGCGACCGGCTGCAGTGCTGCGTCTCCCGCGTGGTCAGCGCCCGCACCGGCGGGCTGGCCGGCGCCGACGGGCAACCGGCCGCGGTGACAATCGACGTCCCCTGACCGGCGGGCCGCCCGCCACCGTGCGGCCGGGCGGCCGCCCGGTCAGCGGGCCAGGAAGTGCACGCCGAGCCACAGCCAGACGGCGAGCACCGCCACCCGCCCGGGCGTCGTCCGCAGCGCGGCGCCGACCGCCTGCGCGACGGTCGCCGCCCGGCTCCCGTGCCGGGCGGTGACCTGCAGCGCGAGGGCGGCGAGCAGGAGGACGGCGAAGCCGACGGCGCTCACCGTCGCGCCGCTCACCCCGACCGCCGCGGCGAGCGCGGGCGGGTGGCGATCCAGGCTCCCGCCGCCAGCCAGCACGCCGTCGCGGCGGCCCGTGCCAGCGGGTGGGCCAGCACCGGGTCGGCGAGGTCGCTGAGGGCCGGCAGGTCGCCGTCGGCCAGCGTCACCAGCTCCCACGCGACGACCGCCGCCAGCCAACCCAGCCAGGGCAGACCCCGTCGGCCCACCGGTGGCGCCGCTTCGCCGGCCCGCCGGGCCACAGCCACCCCGGACACGACGAGACCGGCCCCGACGACGGCCGCCAGCGCGGCCGGGGAGAGTTCACCGCCGACCGCCACCGTGGCGACGCACGCGCCCGCCAGCGCCGCCAGGGTGAGCCGACGCGGCCCGGGGCAGGACAGCACCCGTGCATGCTGGTGCCCCCGACCGCCGGACGGCGATGGCCTTCGCCGTCGCGTTGGTGCCCGTCCTCGGAGCGTGGAACAACGTCGTCGTCCCGCGGCTGCCGGCCCGGCCCGGCTGCTACGTGGCGGCGAACGTCACCGCCACCGGTGTGCTGCTGGCGGCCGCGCGGGCCGCCGGCCTCTCCTGGGCGGACCTCGGCCTGGACCGGGGCCGGCTCGCCGCGGGGGCGCGCGAGGGCGGGGCCTGCGCCGCCGTCGTCGCCGGCGGCTACGCGGTCGCCCTGGCCGTGCCCGGCGCCCGGCCGCTGCTGGCCGACGCCCGGGTGGCCGGCCTCGACGGCAGGGGGATCGCCGGCCAGGTGCTGGTCCGGATCCCGCTCGGCACCGTGCTGTGGGAGGAGGTCGCGTTCCGGGGCGTGCTGCCGGCCGTCCTCACGCGGCTGGTCTCCCCGCGCCGGGCGGCCGGTGCCACCGCCGTCCTGTTCGGCTCCTGGCACGTCCGGCCCACGCTCGACGCGCTCGCGCTCAACGGCCTGGCCACCCGACCCCGGGAGCGGGTGGCGGCGGTGCTCCTGGCAGTCCTGGGCACCTCGGCCGCGGGCGTCCTCTTCGCCGGGCTCCGGCGGCACAGCGACAGCCTGCTCGCCCCCGCGCTGCTGCACCTCGCCGTCAACTCGCTCGGGCTCCTGGCCGCGGCCGCCGCGCACCGGCTCCGCTGAGCCCGGCGGCCCCGGCGCGGCCCCGGCGCCGCCGTGCGGCGCTACGTTGGCGGCATGGCGCCCGAGGAGGAGGGGCCGGACCGCGCGGTCCGCCCGCTGGAGAGCTCCATCCGCACCGGGCTGCCCGGTGCGTCCAACTACGCCGGCTACCTGGACCTGGACCGGCTGCTCAGCGCCCAGCACCCGCGCAGCGACCCCGAGCACCACGACGAGCTGCTGTTCATCGTCCAGCACCAGACCAGCGAGCTGTGGTTCAAGCTGGTCCTGCACGAGCTGCGGGCCGCCCGCCGCCACCTGGCCGACGACGAGCCGGCGCCGGCGCTGAAGTGCCTGGCCCGGGTCAAGAACATCCAGCGCACCCTCACCGAGCAGTGGTCGGTGCTGGCCACCCTGACCCCGCGGGAGTACGCCCAGTTCCGCGGCGTCCTCGGCTCGGCGTCGGGCTTCCAGTCCGCCCAGTACCGGGCCGTCGAGTTCATCCTGGGCAACAAGAACGCCGGCGTCCTCGCGGTGTTCGACGCCGACCCCGACGCCCGCGCGGCGCTCGCCGGCCTGCTGGAGGAGCCCACCCTCTACGACGAGTTCCTCCGGATGATGGCCCGCCGCGGCTTCCCCGTCCCGGCCGACGTGCTGACCCGCGACGTGCGCGAGCCGTGGACCTTCCGGCCGGAGCTGGTGCCGGTGTTCCGCACCGTCTACGAGGACCCCGCCGCCCCGTGGGACGTCTACGAGGCGTGCGAGAGCCTCGTCGACATCGAGGACAACCTGCAGTTCTGGCGGTTCCGGCACCTGCGCACGGTGCAGCGCACGATCGGCGGCAAGACCGGCACCGGCGGCTCGTCGGGCGTGGGCTTCCTGCGCCGGGCGCTGGACCTCACCTTCTTCCCCGAGCTCTACGCCGTCCGCACCGAGATCGGCACCTGAACGGGCTTGTCCCGGCCGGGAGGAGGGGACGAGCATGGCGGCGCCGTCCAGCGCGAGGAGACCGCGATGACCCAGGAGCCCACGGACCCGGCCGGTGACTACGGCTACGACCTGGCCCACGACGCCGCGGGGAGCACGGGGGCCCCTCCGCCGCCCCCGCACCCCGGGCCGCCGCCACCGGCCGGCCCCGGCGAGGACGCCGGCGACCACTCCTACGACGAGGCCCACGACTTCCGGTCGCGGTGACCGGCCCGCCCGCCGGGGGATGATCCGCCGGTGCCGCAGCTGCTCGTCGTCCACCACACACCCTCACCGGCCCTGCAGGCGGTGCTCGAGGCGGTGCGCGAGGGCGCCGCGCTGGTCGAGGAGGTCGGACTGGTCGTGCGCCCGGCGCTGTCGGCCGGGCCGGCCGACGTGCTCGCCGCCGACGGCGTCGTGCTCGGCACCCCGGCCAACATCGGCTACATGTCCGGCGCGCTCAAGCACTTCTTCGACACCGTCTACTACCCGTGCCTGGACGCCACGGCCGGCCTGCCGTACGGGGTGTACGTGCACGGCAACGACGACACCGCGGGCGCCCTCGCCAGCATCGCGCGCATCACCGGTGCGCTGCGGTGGAAGCAGGTGGCCGCGCCGCTGAGCCTGGTCGGCGCGCCCGGTCCCGCGGACCTGGAGGCCTGCCGGGAGCTCGCGGCGACCGTCGCGGTCAGCATCTGACGGGGACGATCCCGCCGGCCCCGGTCCGGCGGACGACGGGAGGGCCCGGGTGGACGGCGTCCTGGTGGTCGACGCGCTCGTGGCCGTCCTGGCGGTGTCGCTGCTGGCCCCGCTGCTGGTCGGGCTGCTGCCCCGGCTGCCCGTCCCGCAGGTCGTCCTGCTGCTGGCCGGGGGCATCCTCATCGGCCCGCAGGTGCTGGGCCTGAGCTCACCGGACGGCGTCGCGGTGCTCGCCGACGTGGGCCTGGGCTTCGTGTTCCTGCTCGCCGGCTACGAGGTGGACCTGCGGCTGTTCCGGGAGGACGCCGGCCGCCGGGCCGTCGTCGCGTGGTCGGTCTCGCTGGTCCTCGCCCTCGGCGTGGTGGCGCTGCTGGCCGCGGGCGGGCTGGTCCGGGCGTTCGTCACGGTGGCGCTGGGCCTGACCACCACGGCGCTGGGCACGCTGCTGCCGGTGCTGCGCGAGAACGGGCTGCTGTCCGGGCGGCTCGGGCGGTACCTGCTGGCCGCCGGCGGCGTGGGGGAGCTGTTCCCGGTACTGGCGATCGCGCTGTTCCTCGGCTCGCAGAACCGCTTCACCGCGCTGGCGTCCCTGGGGGCGGTCGCCGTGCTGGCGGTGCTGCTCGGGCTGGCCCGCCGGGCGGTGCGCGAGGGCGGGCGGCTGGCCACGGTGGTCCTGCTCGGGCAGCACGAGACCGCCCAGATCACGCTGCGCGCGACGGTGCTGCTGCTGATCACGCTGATCGCCGTCACCGACGAGTTCCACCTCGACGCCGTCCTGGGGGCCTTCCTCGCCGGCGTCGTCCTGCGGCGCTGGGCGGGCGGGGACTCCCCGGTCCTGGAGTCCAAGCTGGACGCCGTCGGGTACGGGTTCTTCATCCCGGTCTTCTTCGTCTACTCGGGCATGGCCCTGGACCTGCACTCGATCGCCGAGGCGCCGCTGCGGGTGGTGCTCTTCTTCGCCCTGATGGCCGCCGTCCGCGGCCTGCCGGCGCTGCTGGTCTACCGCGGGGTGCTGCCGTGGCGGCAGCGCGGGCAGACGGCGCTGGTGACGGCGACCGCGCTGCCCGTGCTCGTCGCGCTGGCCGAGATCGGGCTGCGCAACGGCACGATGCTGCCGGAGAACGCGGCCGCCCTGGTGGGGGCCGGCGTGCTCACCGTGCTGCTGTTCCCGGCGCTGGCCGTCGCCCTCGGCCCCGCGGCGCCGGAGCCGGTGGATCAGCCCCGCCGAGGGAGCAGACGCCGCTCGAGCGGCCCGGTGAGGAACAGCAGGAAGAGGGCGAGGTAGTTGACCTCCGGGATCAGCACCCCGAGGACGAACGCCACGACGAAGGTCCCGGTGGTGACCAGCGCCGGTGCGGCGCGCGCCGGCGCGACCCCGGCCCGCCGCAGGCCGGGACGGTCGCGGACCAGCAGGGTCAGCGTGGTGAGCAGGGCCGAGCTGACCGTCATGGTGCCGACGTACATGGCCACCGCCGCCCGGTCGGTGCCGTAGACGGCGACCACCTGGGTGGTGAACGGCAGGACGACGATCGTCAGCAGCCAGGCGAAGTTGACCAGGACGAACGCCCGGTCGTAGGCGGCGACCTGCTCGACCAGCCGGTGGTGCACCAGCCACAGCCGGGCGATCACCACGAAGCTCAGGACGAACGCCCCGAACTGGGCGGCGTCCTCGGCCAGCACGTCGTCGAGCTCGTCGTCGGTCTCCGCATCGGCCAGGACGTCGACCAGCGGCAGCACCAACAGGGTGATCGCGATCGCCACGACCGCGTCGAGGAAGGTGATCAGCCGGTCGAGCCCGCGTTCGGTCGCCACCGGCCGGAGGCTAGGGCGTCGGCCCCGGGGACGGGGTCACGCCGGGACCTGCTCGTCCAGCCAGTCGAAGAGCCGCTCCCCGCGCAGCCCGGCGGCGACCGGCTCGCAGTGCCCGTCGGCGCCCTCGGCGGCGGTGAACCGGACCAGTGCCCTGGGCCCGGGCAGCAGGTCGTACAGCCGCTGCGGTTGGCCCGGCCAGAACTGCTCGTGCTCGGGGTCGGTGACCAGGACGGGGCAGGTGATCCGGCCGACGACGTCCGCGGGGAGCGTGTACGCGCGCGCCGCGGTGAAGAAGTCGAACGGTGAGGTGGTGCCGTAGGGCCGCATCCGCCACGCCAGCTGGGCCCGGGTGCGAGGGGAGACCCTCAGCCCCCAGGCCATCTCCTTGTCGAAGACCTCCCGGTTGCCGGTGTCCAGCAGCTCGACGAGGTGGTGCGGCAGGTGGGTGCGCATCGCGGCGGAGACGTCGACGACCCCCGGGTCGGCGACCGCCGCGGCGATCCGGTGCTCGAACGCCACCGCCCGCGGCACCCAGTAGCCGCCCTGGCTGACCCCGACCAGCGCCAGCTTCCGCGGGTCGACGTCCGGCCGGGTGGTGAGCGCGTCGACGACCGGGGTGACCACGTGCTCCCAGTCGGGCCGGAAGTGCAGCCCCTGGCGGACGAGGGCGGCGTTCTGGCCGGGGCCGTCGAAGGTGACGGCGTTCCAGCCGCGGGCCAGGGCGTCGGCGATCCCCTCGGTCCAGGCCGCGACGGCCGACCCGTCGCTGCCGTTGTTGTGGACCAGCGTGCGGCGCGGCTCGCCGGCCGGGCCGGACCGGAACAGGTAGCCGGGGAGCGTGGTGCCCTCGTAGGGGATCTCCAGGCGCTCCACGTCGAGGGCGCTGCCGTCGACGAACGCGTCCCAGGCGTCGCGGTGCCGCTCCCACAGGCGCGCGAACAGGCCGGGATCGCCGGTGCCGTCGGCCGCCTCGGTCGCGGCGGCGTAGTAGGCCGCCGCCCGGAGGGAACGCGCCGCCGCCGAGTGCGGGCGCGCGGTGCGGGCCTCCGCCACGAGCCGGTCGGCCGTGGCGGTCCACTCGTCGACCCACGACTGCGCGCGCCCGTCGTGGATCCGCTCGACGGTGCCGAGCACCTCCCCGACGTCGGCGGCGCGGGAGTAGACCCGGCCGAGCACGCCGCGCGCCGCGACGTCGAAGTCGTGGTCCTGGAACAGTGCGCGCACCGCCGTCGCCTCCCTGCCTCCGGGGGAGACGACCATGCCGCCGTCGCGCCGGCGGGCGACAGAGGCGAAGGGCGGTCGGGCGCGGGCGGATCAGCGGTTGATCTCCACCAGCAGCACCCACGCGTTGCCGGTCGCGCCCGCCGTCCCGAGGACCACCGCGGCCGCCAGCCAGTACAGCCCGCCCCCGCTGCCCGCGAGCAGGGTGGCGCCGCACGCGACGAGGGCCGCGGCGGGCACCAGCACGATGACCGCGGGGGTGACCCGCCGCACCACCGGGGTCGCGGGGTCCCGGCGGCCGCGCAGCAGCGGCGGCAGTGCGCCGGCGGCCAACAGCAGCCCGGTCCCGCCGATCTCGGCGGCGAGCACCGCCTCGGGCTGTCCCGGGGCGAGCACCAGCACGCCGGCCGCCAGGAGGGCGACGAGCAGGGCGAGGGTCTGCGCGGCGCGGCCCGGGAGGTGGGGGAACTCGAGGATGCGCGTCAGGTTCAGCGAGACGGCCACGAAGATCAGGCCGGCGAGCGCGGCGCAGGCGCCGACCGTGGCGACGGCGAAGTCCGACCAGGCCTCCGCGCGGTAGGCGTCCACGCAGTCTCGACCTCCAGACGAGGCGGAGCGGGGAGCGGCCGCGGGGGTCCCGGGGCCGGGCCGCCGCGAGCATCATGGCCCGGTGGACGGCCTCGCCGCGGCGCTCGCGCTGCTCGCCGCCGTCCTGTTCGCCGTCGCCTCGGTCGTGCAGCAGCGGTCGGCGTCCGCCGTCCCCGACGACGAGGCCGGCGGCCTGCGGCTGGTGCGGTCGCTGGTCCGCCGTCCGCAGTGGTGGGCCGGGACGCTCAGCGACACCGCCGGGTACGCCGCCCAGGCGGCGGCCCTGGGCCTGGGGTCGCTGCTGCTGGTGCAGCCGCTGCTGGTCACCACCGTGCTGTTCGCCCTCCCGCTCGGCGCCCGGTGGGCCGGGCGCCGGCTGAGCCGGCCGGACTGGGCGTGGGCGCTGCTGCTGGTCCTCGCGCTGGCGGTCTTCGTCGTGGCCGGCGAGCCGACCGCCGGTGCCGACCGCGCCGGCTGGCGGCCGTGGCTGCCCGCCGGGACGGTGCTCGCCCTCGTGGTGGCCGGGTGCCTGCTGGGCGCGGCGGTGCGCCGGGGGACGACACGGGCGCTCCTGCTGGCGGGGACCGCCGGGGTGGCCTACGGCGTCGCGGCGGCGCTCACCAAGGGCGTGGTCAGCCTGCTCGACGACGGCCTGGGCGCCCTGCTGACCAGCTGGGAGACCTGGCTGCTCGCCGCGACCCTCGCGGGCGGGACGCTGGCGCAGCAGGCGGCCTTCCAGGCCGGTGCCCTGGGGGCGTCGCTGCCGGCGGTGACCGTCGGCGAGCCGGTGGTGGCCGCCGTGCTCGGCGTGGTGGTGCTGGGGGAGCGGCTGCGCGCCGACGGGGCGGAGTGGGCGCTCATCGCGGTGCTGGTCGTGGTGATGACCCTCGCCACCGCCGCGCTGGCCCGGTCGGCCGCGCGCGCCGCGGCACCGGCCGGCGCGGCGGCGTGAGGGCCCACCCGGACGGCGGCCCGGCGGCGGGCCGGCAGGACGGGCACGGACGGCGCCCGCCGCACCCCCTCACGCCGCGGCCCGTTCCTCCGGCGCCGACGGGGAGCGCACGCCGCCGACGGCCTTGGGCACGAGCAGCTCGCCCAGACCCGGCAGCGCCAGGAACCCCTCCGCACCGGCGTAGCGCAGCCCCACCCGCGGCAGGTCGGACGGACGCCGGTAGGCCAGCACGCGGGGGAGCCACTCCGGGTCGAAGCGGGCGTTGAAGTCGCGCAGCGAGCGGATCTGGAAGAAGGGGTTCAGCGCGCCGACCGCCCAGCGCGCCACCCGCTGCGCCGGGGTGAACGGCACGTCGTCGGCGAACAGCCGGCCCCACATCGCGAAGTTCATCGACAGCCGCGCCACGCCCCGCGCGCCCAGCGCGCCGGCGGTGGAGGCGATGAGGAACTCGGTCATGCCGTTCGGTGCCCCGGGGTCGTGGCGCATCAGGTCCAGCGTGTAGCCGAAGGACGGGCCGTAGGCGGGCACCAGCCGCAGGAAGCCGCCGGGCCGGCCGTCGGCGTCCAGCGCGACGCAGAGCAGGAACTCCGGGTTGGCACCCGCGCCGCGGACGTCCTGGGACAGGGACATCGTGAACCCGCGCTCGGGGTGCTTGCCGCGCCAGCGCGCGCTGATGGCGTTGAGCTGGTCGACCAGGGCCGGCGGGGCCTCGGACTCGGCGATCAACCGGAAGCGGTGCGTGCGCCCGACCCGCCGGACGGCGGCCCGCAGGCCCTTGCGCGCCGCGCCGTCCAGCGTGAACCGACGGCAGTCGATGACCGCCTCGTCGCCGAGGTAGAACGCGCTGAACCCGCGCGAGGCGTACAGCGGCATGCTCGCCTCCCGCACCGCGAGCAGGGCCGGTGTCCAGGCGCGCTCGTCGCACATCGCGAGGAACTCGTCGAGGACCCGCACCACCGACTCCCGCGCGCCGACGGGGTCACCGGAGACCAGCGCGTAGCCGTCGAGGTAGGTGTAGGCGAGGAAGGCCTCGCCGTCGCTGGAGAAGAAGAAGCTCTTGTCGTCGCGCAGCGCGAAGTAGGCCAGGGTGTCCCAGCCGTGGGTGTGCACCAGCCGCTCGGCGTGCGCCCAGTCCTCCTCGGTGTGCGGGCGGCGGGCGGCCAGCGGGCGGAACAGCAGCACGGCGGCCACGCCCAGCCCGGTGACGCCGAGGGCGAGCAGCGCCGCGGGGAAGGCGGCCGCGACGAACGGCGAGTCGTAGGTGTAGGGGCCGTCGACGCCGACCAGGCCGCCGAGGACGGTCTGCAGCGCGCCCCCGAGGGTGGGGTCGGGCTCGATGCGGGCCCGTTCGGCCCACAGCGTGGCGAGGCCGAACAGCAGCACCCCGGCCAGGTACAGCGGGAGCACCCGCAGCAGCCGCAGCAGCGACGGCGGGTCCGCCGGTGCGCGGAACGCCGACCGGTACGCGACCAGCACCACCAGCAGGACGGCGCAGACGGCCACCGCGACCGGGTGGGGGCCCTTGGCGACGTGCAGCACAGCCCCGAGGGCGAACAGGGCGACGGCCAGCCGCCAGGCCGCCACCTTGCGGCGGGCGAGCTGGTCGGCCAGCAGCAGGAGCAGCAGCCCCACGACGACCGACCCGACCCAGCCGGTGACCGGCACCCACAGCGGGCCGAGCGCGGCCGGCAGGCCCAGCCGGTCGTGCAGCACCGGCAGCGCGGTCAGCAGCTGGAGGACGCCGGCCAGGGCGGTGAGCGCGGCGGTCCACCGCACCACCAGCCGGTGCCCGGCCCCCGCCGGCGGGGGTGCCGGCACCGGGTGCGCGGAGGGGGCCGTGGGCGGCAGGGCCACCACCGAGCCGCCGTCGGCCGGTGCCGGGGCGGCCGACCCGGCGGCGCTGCCCGCGGGGATCGGCGTGGGCGCCACCAGCGGGCGCACCGCGCCGTCCGGGCCGGTGGGGGTCTCCGGCCGCAGGGTGGGGAACAGGATGACCTCGCGGATGGAGTCGACGCCGGCCAGCAGCATGACCAGCCGGTCGATGCCGATGCCCAGCCCGCCGGTGCACGGCATGCCGCACTCCAGGGCGCGGACGTAGTCGAGGTCGACGTCGCCGGCCTCGGGGTCGCCGTGGGCCTTGGCACGCGCCTCGGCCTCGAACGCGGCCAGCTGCTCGACCGGGTCGTTCTGCTCCGAGTAGGCGTTGCACAGCTCGAAGCCGGCGACGATCAGCTCGAAGCGCTCGACGTAGGCGGGGTCGTCGCGGTGCACCCGCGCCAGCGGCGAGACCTCGCGCGGGTAGTCCAGGCAGAACACCGGTCCGACGACCGAGTGCTGGACCCGCTCGTCGTAGACCTCCTTCATCAGCCGCCCGGCGCCCCAGCCGGCCTCGTACGGGATGCCCAGCCCGTCGAGGACCGCCCGGGCCTCCTCGACCGGCATCCCGGGGTGCATGGTCGCGCCGGTGACCTCGGCGATCATGTCGGCGAAGCGCCTCCGCGGCCACGGCGTCGCGGCCAGGTCGATGGCGTGGCCGGCGACGTGGACGGTGAGGTCCTCGCCGAGGGCCGCCCGCGCCGCCGCGGTGACCAGGCCCTCGGTCAGGTCCATCATGTCGGTGTAGTCGGCGAAGGCCTGGTAGGCCTCCAGCATCGTGAACTCCGGGTTGTGCCGGGTGTCGATCCCCTCGTTGCGGAACACCCGGCCGATCTCGAACACCCGCTCCAGGCCGCCGACGACGAGCCGCTTGAGGTGCAGCTCGAGCGCGATGCGCAGGTACAGGTCCAGGCCGAGCGCGTTGTGGTGGGTCACGAACGGCCGGGCGCTCGCGCCACCCTGGATCGACTGCAGCACCGGACCCTCGACCTCGGTGAAGCCGAGCTCCTCCAGGTGCCGGCGGATCGCCCGCACCGCCGTGTGCCGGATCCGGAAGACCTCCCGGGTCCGCTCGTTGACCTCCAGGTCGGCGTAGCGCTGCCGGTAGCGGGTCTCCACGTCGACCAGGCCGCGGTGCTTGTCGGGCGGCTCGAGCAGCGACTTGCCGAGGACGGCGAAGTCCGCCACGCACACCGACAGCTCGCCGCGGCGGGTGGTCATCACCGTCCCGTCGACGCCGATCCAGTCGCCCCGGTCGACGTCGTCGAACTCGGCGTGCCGGTCCGCGCCGAGGACCGAGCTGTCGACGTAGAGCTGGACCGCGCCCGTGCGGTCCCGGATCGTCGCGAAGGTCAGCCAGCCCTGCCGGCGGATCAGCTCCACCCGGCCGGCGATCCGCACCCGGTCGGTCGTCCGGACGTCCGGGCCCAGGCCCGGGTGCGCCGACCGGATGCCCGCCACCGTGGCGTCGGTGGGATAGCGGTAGGGGTAGGCCGCCACACCGCGCGCCCGCAGCGCCTGGAGCTTGGCCAGGCGGTGCGCGCGCTGGTCGGCGCGACGGCCGGCGACGTCGGCCTCGCTGACCATCCCGCCATGGTGGTGACGCGCCCGGGGGAGCGGAGCCCCACCTGCGTGCCGGGACCCCGCCCGCCGGAGCCCGCCGGTGGGTCGCTGCGCTCGCCGCAGCCCTCATCGCTCCGCGTGCGGCGCGCCGACCACGGCGCCGGGGCGGGGCGTGTGCGGCACGTCGGCGAACAGGTCGACCACGGCGTCCCAGCGGGTCCGCCGCCCCGGCGGGAAGCGGGCCTCCGACCGCTGCCGCCGGACCGAGCCGCGCGGGTACCACCGCCGGCCCCAGAAGGACTGCGGCCGGGCCAGCCGGACCGCCGCGACCGCCGCGACGAGCGGCACGAAGACCCCCACCACGCCGAGCACCGCCCGCCCCTTGAGGATCGCGACGAGGGCGAAGGCGAGGTTGACCGCGACCGTCAGCGCGACCGGCAGCTCCCCGGTGAGCTGCTGGGCGTCGAACGGGTTGGCGCCGACCAGCAGCAGGGCGCCGACGACGACGGCGATGAGGACGGCGTCGATGGAGCTGCGGCCCTCCCGCGACCAGTAGACGTCCTCCAGGTGCAGCCACAGGGCGAACTCGTCGAGGGTGAGCGCCGCGCCGATCCCGAACAGGACGGCGAGCACGTTGCGCCAGGCGCCGTCGGGCCGGTAGGTCAGCTCGACCAGGCCGGTGCCGAGCAGCAGGAAGATCCCGTACACCTCGTGGTGCACGTGGACGCCGCCGACGCTGGCGTCCCGGAAGGGCCCGCGGCCGGTGCGGATGGCGCGCGTGACGAACCGCGTGGCCAGGAAGGTCACCAGGAACGCGCCGAGCATCCAGGCGACGACGACCCGGCGGCCGGTCAGCGCCGGGAGCAGCTCCAGCTCGATGCCCACCGCGCCACCGCCCTTCCCGAGGCCCCGATGGTGCCGGGGGAGCACGGTGCGGGACCAGAGGCGGTCGTCCGAGGGACCGCCGCCCCTGGTGCCCGGCCCCCGGAGGCGGGACGGTCCGGCCGACAGCCGGACCCCACGGAGGGAGAGCTCCCGTGCGTCAGCCCCCACCGCCTCGTCCCCCTCGTGGCGCCCGCTGGGCGGCCGCCGGGGTCGCCGGCCTCCTGGCGCTGGCCGGGTGCGACGCCGGCAACGACGCCGAGACGCTCCAGGAGACCCCGGACACCGCCGGTGTCGACGGCACGGTGGGCCAGGTCTCCCTGGACGACGTCTTCCTCGACGCCGAGGGCACCGTCGCGGCAGGGGACTCGGTGCCCCTGCGCGGCGTGCTCACCAACGACGCCGAGGCGGCCGACCGGCTCGTCGGGGTCACCACCCCGGCGGCGCAGTCGGTCCAGCTGCTCGACGAGTCCGGTCAAGCCAGCCCGGACGGCATCGACGTGCCGGCCGCCGGGCAGGTGGAGGCCGTCACCGGCCCGGTGCGGATGCAGCTGGAGGGCGTGACGGACCCGATCGCCCCCACCGACACCGTGCGGGTCACCTTCACCTTCCAGACCGCCGGGGAGGTGGCCCTGGACGTGCCCGTCGCCGCCGGGCCCGGGCCGGTGGACTGAGCCGCACGGGCGGGTCGACCGGCGGGGCGCGGGTACCGCAGCGGCGTGGACGGCGGCGCGGGACCCCGGGAGGGCACGATCCGGCTGCACGACGGCCGGGTGCTCGCCTACGCGGAGTACGGCGACCCGGACGGGCGGGTCGTGCTCGGCTGCCACGGCTCGCCGAGCTCCCGGCTGGAGCGGCACGTCGAGGACCCGGAGGACTACCGGCGCTGGGGCGTGCGGTTCGTGGTGCCCGACCGGCCCGGCTTCGGCCGCTCCGACCCCCGGCCCGGGCGCCGGATCCCCGACTGGCCCGACGACGTCCGCCAGCTGCTCGACGCCCTCGGGGTGGGGCCGTTCGACGTGCTGAGCCTCTCCGGCGGTGCGGCCTACGCCCTGGCCTGCGCCGCCGCCTTCGGGGACCGGGTGCGGGGCGTCGGGGTGCTGGGCGGGGCGCCGCCCCCGGACGTGCCGTGGCCGTGGGCGTGGCCGGACTGGCTCCCGCACCAGCTGCGCTCGGCGGCCCGCAGCACGTCGCCGGTGGCCGCGCTGCTCAAGCCGCTGTTCGTGCCGGCCGCCCGCCGCCCGGCGCTGATCCCGCGCTACCTGCAGGCGCGGCTGAACCCGGCCGACCGGCGCGTCGTCGGGCGCCCGGCCGTCCGGCGGGTACTGGTCGCCACCTTCACCGAGGGACTGCGCTCCGGGCCCGGCGCGGTCGCCGAGGACCGCGCGCTGCTGCTGCGGCCGTGGGGCTTCCCCCTCTCGGCGGTGCGCCAGCACGTCCACGTCTGGCACGGCACGCAGGACTGGCAGGTGCCGGTGGCGCTGGCCCGGGTGCTCGCCGCGCTGCTGCCGCGCAGCACGGTGCACTGGGTCCCCGGCGAGGGCCACTTCTTCGTCTTCGACCACGCCGCGCAGGTGTACGCGGCGCTGCGCGACTGATCCCGGGCCGCCGTCCCGGATGCGGCGGCACCCGGGCGGGTGTGCGATGGGACGGCGCCGTCGATGCTCCCGGGAGTCGCCATGCCCCGCCGTGCCCCCACCCTGGTCGCCCTCGCCGTGCTCGCCGCCGGCGCCGTCGCGGGCGCCCCACCGGCCGCCGCGGCGGGCCCGGACCCCGGCAGGCAGCCGGTCGCGATCGGCACCGGCGGCGCGGTCGCCACCGTGGACCCCGACGCCACGCGCATCGGCCTGGAGGTCCTCGCGGCCGGCGGCAACGCCGCCGACGCGGCGGTCGCCGCGGCCGCCGCGCTCGGGGTGAGCGAGCCGTACTCGGCCGGCGTCGGGGGCGGCGGCTTCTTCCTCTACCACGACGCCTCGACCGGTGCGGTGTCCTCGATCGACGGCCGGGAGACCGCGCCGCAGGCCATGGGGCCCGACGCCTTCCTCGACGCCGCCGGTACCCCGCTGCCGCTGCAGGAGGCGGTGCAGAGCGGCCTGTCGGTCGGCACCCCGGGCACGCCGCTGACGTGGGAGCGCGCGCTGGCGGAGTTCGGCACGCTGTCGCTGGCCGAGGCGCTGGAGGGGGCGACCCGGCTGGCCGAGGACGGGTTCGTCGTCGACGAGACCTTCCGGCAGCAGACCGCGGACAACGAGGAGAAGTTCCGCCGGTTCGCCGCCTCCGCGCAGCTGTGGCTCCCGGGCGGCGCGCTGCCCGAGGTGGGCTCGGTCTTCCGCAACCCCGACCTGGCGCGCACCTACGAGGTGCTCGCCGCCGAGGGCGCCCGCGCCTTCGCCACCGGGGACCTCGCCGCCGACGTCGTCCGCACCGCCCAGAACCCGCCGGAGGCCGCCGGGGCCGCCGCGGTGCGGGGCGGCCTGCTCACCGCGGCCGACCTCGCCGCCTACGACGCGCCTCTGCGGGAGCCGACCCGGGTGGGCTACCGCGGCCTCGAGGTCGTCGGGATGGCGCCGCCGTCCAGCGGGGGCTCGACGGTCGGGGAGGCGCTCAACGTGCTGGAGCGCTTCCCGCTGGCCTCGCTGTCCGAGGCCGAGGCCCTGCACCTGTACCTGGAGGCCTCGGCGCTCGCCTTCGCCGACCGCAACGCGTACGTCGGTGACCCGGCGACCACCGACGTGCCGCTGGCCGAGCTGCTGTCCGACGGCTTCGCCGCCGAGCGGGCCTGCGCGCTCGACCCGGCCCGGGCAGCGCCCCGGCCGGTGACCGCGGGCGTGCCCGACGGCGCCTACGGGCCCTGCCCGGCACCGGTGGGGGCGAGCGTCGCCGGTGGCGCCGAGGGCCCGTCGACGACCCACCTCACCGTCGCCGACGCCCAGGGCAACGTGGCCAGCTACACCCTCACCATCGAGCAGACCGGCGGCAGCGGGATCACCGTGCCCGGCCGCGGGTTCCTGCTGAACAACGAGCTGACCGACTTCACCTTCGCCGCGTCGGACCCCGCGCGGCCCGAGCCGAACCTGCCCGGGCCGGGCAAGCGGCCGCGCAGCAGCATGGCGCCGACGATCGTGCTCGACGACGGGGCGCCGGTGCTCGCCCTCGGCTCACCCGGCGGCGCCACGATCATCACCACGGTCCTGCAGACACTGGTCGACCGGCTGGACCGCAACGCCGACCTGGCCGAGGCGATCGCCGCGCCCCGCGCCAGCTCCCGCAACGGCGCCACGACCGACGCCGAGCCGGCCTTCCTCGCCGCCCATGGCGCGGACCTCACCGCGCGCGGGCACGCCTTCGCGGAGGTGGCCGAGATCGGCGCCGCGACCGGCGTCGAGTTCCTGCCCGGCGGGCTGCTGCTGGCCGCGGCCGAGCCCGAGCGGCGCGGTGGCGGCAGCGCCGGCGTCGTCCGCGACGTCCTCCCCGAGGGGGCCGCCGGGTAGCGGCGTCCGGGGTCAGCGGATGCCGGGCAGCGCAGGCACCGCCAGCGGGAGGACCGGGGCGGCGGTCTCGGAGACCGGGGCGGGCTCGGGGGCGGTGAAGGGAACCTCCTGCGGGCAGACCGTGCCCTCGGCCGGCAGCACCCCGGCGATCAGGTAGCTGTCGGTCGCGCTGTTGATGCACGACGAGTTCGCGCCGTAGGCGCCGTGCCCGTCGCCGTCCATGGTGAGCAGCCGCGCGTTGCCGAGCTGCTCGGTCAGCGCGACGGCTCCCGACAGGGGGGTCGCCGGGTCGTGGGTGTTGCCGACGACGAGGACCGGCGGGGCCGACGGGTCGGCGACGAACGGGCCGGCGAAGGCGTCGGCGTCGGAGACGGGCCACAGCGCGTAGCGGATCTGCAGGTAGGCGCCGCTGTTCCAGAAGTGGGGGTAGGTCGCCCACTCCTCCGCGCCGCGCCGCAGGTAGGACTCGACGTCGGTGGGCCAGCGCTGCTCGGAGGCGTTGATGGTGAACAGCCGGTCACCCAGGTCGCCCTGGGCGGCGGTGAGGAGGCTGACGATGGCGCGGATGACCGACGCGTCGCCGTCCTCGGCCGCGGCCAGCGCGGCGGCGAGCAGGCCCCAGTTCTGCTTGGCGTAGAGCAGCGAGCCGGTGACCCCCCGGATCTCGTCCGCGGTGACCGGCCGCGGGTCCTCGGGGAAGCCGGGCGCCGGCAGCGGGGTCGTGGCCGCGGTGGCCAGCAGGGTGTCGAAGGCGGCGGAGGGGTCCGCGCCACCGAAGCCGGAGCAGGCTGCCTGGTCGGCGGCGCAGGCGTCGAGGAAGCGGTCGAGGGCGTCCTCGAAGCCGGCCAGGGTCACGGCCGTGTCGGCCGGCGGGTCGTTGATCCACATCGTGGGGTCGAGCGCGGCGTCGAGGACCAGGGCGCGGTACCGGTCGGGGAAGAGGCTGGCGTACGTGGCGCCGAGGAAGGTGCCGTAGGAGAAGCCGAGGTAGCTCAGCTGCTCCTCGCCCAGGGCGGCCCGCAGGAGGTCCATGTCCCGCGCGACGTTGGCCGTGGACAGGTGCGCGAGGATCTCGCCGTTGTTGGCCAGGCAGGCGTCCACGTACTCCTGGTGCTCGGCCACGAGCGCGGCCTCGTCGATCTCCGGCGGGCTCGGCGCGGGCCAGGTCGACGGCGGGTCGGGGTCCGGCGGGAGGCCGCACGCGACGGCCGGGGTGCTCTGTCCCACGCCGCGGGGGTCGAACCCGACGATGTCGAAGCGCTGGTTGAGCAGGGCGAACATGCCCGGGCCCAGGACCTGCAGGTAGTCGACGGCGGGGCCGCCGGGGCCACCGAAGTTGATGAACAGCGACCCGATCCGGGCGGCCGGGTCGGTGGCCGGGACCCGGGCGACGGCGATGTCGACCTGCGCCCCGCCGGGGTCGTCGTGGTCCATGGGCAGCACCGCCCGCGCGCACTCCACGCCGGCCGCGGTGGCCTCGGGCGTGGTGCCGCAGGCCGCCCACGTCAGCGTGGGCACCGTGGCCTCCGCGGCTCCCGTGGGCTGGGCGTGCGCGACGGCGGGGCTCGCACCGACCAGCACCGCGACCAGACCGCCGACGACGGCGGTGCGACGAGTCGTCATGGGGACACCGGCCCTCCGGGAAGGGGGCACGACCGGCGCGTGCCCGCTGGCTCGGTCGCGTGCAGTCAACCGAGCCCGCGGGTCGCCGTCACGGGTCCGGGGTTGTGTTCTCCGCCGGTTCCGGAACGGCCCTCGCGAGCCGTCACCGGAAGGGGGGCCGCCCTGACCTCGCGTGGCCGGTCAGCCGGCCGGGCGCCACCCCAGCGCCGGGCCCAGCCGCGTGGCGATGTCGGTGAGGATCTGCTCGTAGTCGGCGTCGGTGAAGCTGAACGGCAGCGCGAACACCACCTCGGCGACCTCCTGGAAGCCGGCGTGGGCGTAGAGCTGCTCGGCGATCTGCTCCGAGGTGCCGACCAGGTCGCGGGCGAACAGCAGCCGGGCCGGCCCCTGCGGCGTCGCCGTCCGCGGGGTGCGGGCGGCGGCGTAGGCGGCGTACCGCTCGCGCTGGCCGGCGGTGGCGCTGTCGGTCGGGATCACCACCAGCCCCTGGGAGACCCGCGCCGCCGCGCCGTCGGGGTGCGCGGCGCGGAAGGCCCGGATGTGCGCGCGCTGGATCTCGGCGAAGTCCTCGGACTCCTCGGCCTTGACCACGCTGCTGGTCAGGAAGTTCAGCCCCTGCTCGCCGGCCCACTGCGCCGAGCGCAGGCTCCCGCCGCCGTACCAGAGCCGCCGGGCCAGGCCGGGGGAGTGCGGCTGCACCCGGTCCGACCACTCCTCGACCACGCCCTCCCGCCCGGCGAAGGTGCTGGCCCGCTCCCCCCGGACCAGGCGCAGCAGCCGGGACACCCGCTCGTAGGAGAAGTCCTCGGCGTCGGCGGTGTCCGGGTAGAGCGCCGCCTTCACGTCGTCCCAGTGCATGGGCGGGCCGACGCTCACCCCGGGGTTGAGCCGGCCGCCGGAGAGCACGTCGACGGTGGCGAGGTCCTCGGCCAGCCGCAGCGGGTTCTCCCACGCCAGCGGGATGACGGCGGTGCCCAGCTCGATGCGCCGGGTGCGCTGCGTGGCGGCGGCCAGGACGGCGACCGGTGAGGAGATGCCGTACTGCAGGTGGCGGTTGCGCACCCACGCGCTGTCGAAGCCCAGCCGCTCACCCAGCTCGACCACCTGCAGCGTCGTCTCGTGGCCCGGGCCGGGGTCGGTGCCGTCGAACGAGCCGATGGTCAGGAAGCCCAGCTTCTGCAGCGGGACCGAGGGGACGGGCATGCGGTGATCATCGCCGATGCCGCGCGCGCCGGCCCACGGGCCGTGCCTGCTCCGCGGCCGGGCGGGTACGGGCCCCTGACCAGCCCCAGGGACGAGGAGGTCCGGCGATGACGGATCGGGACGACGAGTACGCGGCCGCGGGCCGCCCGGCCGACGGGCCCCGCACCCCCACGACGCCGGCCGAGGCGGTGCCGCCGGACCCGCCCGTGGCGCGGGGGGTGCCCACCCGCGGCGACACCGACGTCCCGGCCGAGGAGACGCCGCGCAGCGAGGCACCGGCCGACCCGTACGAGGCCCCGCCCGACCGCGCCTGACCGGGCCCCGGCCCGCCGGGTCAGCCCCGGTCGAGGTGCTCCTCGACGGCGGCCCGGGTGACGCCGAGCGCGGCGAGCACGCCGGTGCCGTCCTCGGCCTCCAGCACCGCCAGCAGGAGGTGCCCGCCGGTGACGGCGTCGTCCCCGCGGCGCAGGGCCTCCCGGAAGGTGAGCTCCAGCGTCCGGCGGGCGTGCGCGTCGAACGGGATCAGCTCGGGGACGTCGGCGGCGGCCGGCGGCAGCGTCGCGGTCGCGGTCCGCCGGACGGCGTCGAGCGACGCGCCCGCCGCGACGACGGCGCGGGCCGCCTCGCTGTCGGGGTCGGCCACGAGCGCCAGCACCAGGTGGGACACGGCGATGGTGGCGCTGCGGGCGTCGCGGGCCTCCTGCTGGGCGCGGACCACGGCGGCCCGGGCCTCGTCGGTGAACCGGCTGAAGCCCTGGCTGGGGTCCAGGGGGGCGTCGCCCGGCTTGGTCACGAAGCGCTTCTGGGCCGCCTGCTTGGAGACGCCCATGCTGCCGCCGATGTCGGACCACGAGGCCCCGGCCCGGCGGGCCTGGTCGACGAAGTGCCCGATGAGGTGGTCGGCCACCTCCCCGAGGTGCTCGCCCAGCAGCACCGCGCCGGAGAGCTGGTCCAGGGGCGTCTCGTGCGCCCGGGTGACCGCGGCGATGAGGTCGTCGAGCCGGACGGTGCCGGCCGCGGGGGTCTGCGTCATGCCGTCAACCTTAGGTTGACGACCGGCGAGCGTCAACTCCGCGTTGACGCCACCGCACCGTACGGTTCGGGCGTGCCCGCAGCCGACGTCCGCGCCTGGTTGGGGGGCCGCCGGCCGCGGCGGGTCCTCGTGCTCGGCGGTGCCCGGTCGGGCAAGTCCACCTTCGCCGAGCAGCGGCTGCACCGCGTGCGGGCGGTCGACTACGTCGCCTGCGGCCCGGTGCCGGAGCCGGGCGACCCGGAGTGGGCCGGGCGCGTCGCGCGGCACCGCGCCCGCCGCCCGGCGACCTGGCGCACCGTCGAGACCCTCGACCTGGCCGCCGTCCTGGACCGCTCCGGTCCGCCGGTGCTGGTGGACTGCCTGACCACGTGGCTGGCCGGGACGATGGACGCCTGCGGGGTGTGGTCCGCCGAGCCGGATGCGGACGCCCGGCTCGGGGCGGCCGTGGACGGTCTCGTGGCGGCCTGGACGGGGACGCGTCGCGCGGTGACGGCGGTGAGCAACGAGGTGGGTGGCGGCGTGGTGCCCGCGACGCCGTCGGGCCGGCGCTTCCGCGACGAGCTCGGCGCCCTCAACGCCCGGGTGGCCGCCGCCGCCGACCGCGTCTGGCTGCTCACCGCCGGGATCCCCCAGCGGCTGCGCTGAGGGCCGCCCGCTACCGGTCGCCGGGCTCGCGGTCGGCCACCAGGTGGACCGCCGCCTCCTCCGCGGACGCCGCCCCGCCGTCGATGCCGCGGTCGAAGGCGACCAGCTCGGCCTCGGTGTCGGCGCCCGTGCCGTCGTCGTCCTCGGCGAGCCGGCCGGCCCGCCGCCCGCCGACCTCGTCGTCGAGCAGCTCGCCGTCGGTGTCGGAGGTGTCGCCGAGGCCGTCGCCGTCGTCGGCGGCGAGGTCGGCCAGCTCGCGGGCGAGCCGGCCGTCGAGGCTCTCGCCGCGCTCCTCCTCCTCGCCGGTGGTGCCCCAGTCGTCGACCGCCCAGGGGCGCTCGGCGGGGGACCAGCCCTCGTCGAGGGGGTCGGTGCCGCGGTCGTCCAGCGTGTCCCCGGCGTCGAGGACGCCGGGGTCGTTCTCGCCGTCGAGGTCGTCGGGGCTGCCGTACGGGGACATGCGCGGCCTCCTGGCGTCGTCGTCGCTACCGGCCGCGCCAGCCTGCTCCGGTCGGGCGCTCCCGCGCCACCCGCACCGGCGCGGCCGGACGGGCGGGTCGCGGACGGCCGCCGGCTCCGGGTGTCAGGATCGGCCCGGCTCGCCGCCCCCGCAGCCGCGGGTGCCCGGGGCCGGGTCCGGAGGTGCAGCACGTGTCGGTGTACTCCCGCGGGTGGGCCGTCGGCCTCCTGCTGTCGGTCGCGGCGCCGGTCCTCGCCGGGTGCAGCGGCGACGGGGCGGCCGAGGGCATCCGCTCCTACGACGTGCGGGTGGCGGCCGCGGCCGACGGCTCGCTGGCCGTCGAGGAGACCATCGACTACGACTTCGCCGGCGAGGAGCGGCACGGCATCGTCCGGCTGCTGCCCGACCGGGCGCCCTTCGCGCAGACCCGGGACCGCGTGTACCCGGTCACCGACGTGGCCGTCGAGAGCCCCACCGGGGCGCCGACGGACACCGAGGTGACCGACGAGGACGGCGGACTGGGCATCCGGGTCGGCGACGAGGACACCGAGGTCACCGGGCGGCACACCTACGTCCTGAGCTACCGGGTGGCCGGGGTGGCCGACCCCGGTGAGGACGGCGACCGGGTGACCTGGAACGCGGTCGGCACCGGCTGGGAGGTGCCGATCGACGAGGTGGAGGTCCGGCTCTCCGGGCCCGCCGCGCCGGTGCGCGCCGACTGCGCCGTCGGCGGCCAGGGCGACCGGACCGCCTGCGCGGCCGAGGTCACTCCCACCGGCGAGCTGCGCGCCACTGCCTCCGGGCTCGACGCGGGCGAGGGCGTGACCGTCGCCGCGACGTTCCCCGCCGGCACCCTGCCCGGCGCGCGCCCCCTCTACGAGGACACCTTCAGCCCGGCGCAGGCGTTCCGGGCCACCCCGGCCACCCTGGGTGTCGCGCTGGCGGGCCTGCTGGCCCTCGTCCTGCCCGCGCTGGCCGTGGCGCGGCGCGGCCGGCCGGCGGGCGGCCCCGGCCCGGGTGGGCCGCAGCTGACGCCGCCGGAGGACGCGACGCCAGGGCAGCTGGGCACCGTCCTCGACGGCCACGCCCAGCGGCACGAGGTGACCGCCACGCTGCTGGACCTCGCCGTCCGCGGCCTGCTGCGCATCGAGGAGGTCGACGACGCCGACGCCGGGGACCTGCCGGCGGACTGGCGGCTGGTGCGCACCGCCGGTGACGTCGGGGACCTGCGCGGCTACGAGCGGCTGCTGCTGGAGGGCCTGTTCGCCGACGGCGAGGTGCGGGCCCTGTCGGAGCTGCAGCCGGCGTTCGGCGCGCTGGAGGCCCGGGTCCGCACGGCGCTGTACGAGGACGTCGTCGAGCGCGGCTGGTTCCCCGCCGACCCCGCGGCGGTCCGGCGACGCTGGTACGCCCGCGGGGCGCTCGTGCTGGCGGCCGGGGTCGCCGCGACCGTCGTCCTCGCCGTGACCACGACCTGGGCGCTGGCCGGCGTGGGGCCGGTCCTCGCCGGCCTGGTCCTGCTCGGCCTGGCCGGGCGGATGCCGCGGCGCACGCCGGCCGGCGAGCAGCTGCGCCGGGCCGCGGCGGCGTTCCGCGACACCCTCGCCGCGGCCGACCGGCGCCGGCCCGGCGGTCCGGCGCCCGACCTCGCCACGGCGGCCCGCACCGACCTCGCCGTGCGCCACCTGCCGTACGCGGTGGCGCTGGGGGTGCCCGACGAGTGGTCACGCCACCTGACCGAGGCGGGCCTGGACGCGGTGCCGGACTGGTACACCCCCGGCCCCCGGCACAGCGGCGTCGCGGTGTGGCCGGCGCTGGTCGCGTTCTCCTCGCCGGGCAACCCGGCGCTCTCCCCGCCGGTCACCGGCGGGGGCGCGGGCGGTACGTCGGTCGGCAGCGGTGCCGGCGGCGGTGGCGGCGGCAGCTGGTGAGCCGCGCCGCCCGGGGACGACGAAGGCCCCGGCGCGGTGCGCCGGGGCCCTCGTCGAGCGGAGGTCAGACGGGGCGGACGTTCTCCGCCTGCGGGCCCTTCTGGCCCTGCGTGACGTCGAACTCGACCTGCTGGCCCTCGTCCAGCGAGCGGTAGCCGTCGCTGACGATGGCGGAGTAGTGGCAGAAGACGTCGGCGCCGCCGCCGTCCTGCGCGATGAAGCCGAAGCCCTTCTCCGCGTTGAACCACTTCACAGTGCCCTGGGCCATGTGTCTCTCGTTTCCGTGCTGGGGGTGTCCGTGCCGACGTGTGCCGGTGCGGGGTCGCCGCACCGACCGGCAGGACCGAGAGGAACGTCAGGCAGAGACGACTGCGGACGTCCGAGAACGAGGCAGAGGCACAACAGCGACCGCAGCCCACTGTACGGGTCCGGGCGCCTCCGCCGCGGCCGATCCGGTCACACCCACCCGTCGGGGGTGCACGGAGCCGTGGGATGCCGGCTGCCGGTGGTCACCAGCGCAGGGGGTCGATGACGCGCGAGTGGGCCGTCCGGCACGCCCGGCAGTTGCCCCAGGTGACGATGGCCAGCGGCGTCGTCGGGGCACCGCACTCCGGGCACTCCACCGGCTCACCGGCCCGCGCCCGGGCGTCGCTGATCTCCCGGGACCGCTCCTCGTGGATGGTCTCGTCGCCCCGGCAGGGGCACCCGAGATGGGCTTCGGCGCAGCGTCCGTGGCGTGTGGTGATGGGGTTCCCCTCTGCTCGGAGGCGACGCTACCCCCGTTGCGGCGGCCGGACGGGCAACCGGGCCCCGCCGCGCGGTGGGGTCAGCGCTTGCGGCGGCTGACCCGCAGCACCATGCCGTCCGCACCGGCGAGCACGGTCAGCCCGCCGCGGCGGAAGCGGGTCCGCGAGGGTGCGTTGGGGTCGGGGGTGACGTCGTCGGGGGCGTCCAGGCAGCGCTGGATCTCGGCGTCGGCGAGCTTCATGCCGGTCGCGGCCTCCCGCGCACCGCGGGTCATCCGCAGCCCGCCGGCCGGCGCGGCGCCGCCCTTCGGCGGCCGCCCGGCAGAACGCGCCGGGGCGGCGGCGGTGGGGTCGGGGGCGCTGCCGTCGGTGGTGGACGACGGCGGGGCCAGGAACGTGAGCACAGGTGCAGCCATGCGGTCCTTCGGTTCGTCAGCGGGCGGAGGGCGGGACGCCGCTCCGCGGGTGGGCGCCTGGTCGGCGCAGGGGCCCGGCGCGCGTCGCGCATCCGTCGGGCGTCCCCGTGCGGGCACCGGACCGGGCCCGCACCCCCACGCTACCCGCCCGTCCGCGCCCCGGCAGGGCCGTGCCCGACGGCCCGCCCGCGCGGGCGACACCCCGTGCGACCAGCGCGGCACTGGCGCCGGAGCGTGTCGGGCAGGTGGACTGAGCACCCCGTACCCCACCCGGACCGTCCCAGGAGGCCCGACCATGACCGCGTCCCTCGACGCCGCGCCGCCCGCCCTGTTCACCGAGGAGCACTCGGCGGAGATCGTCGCCGCGAGCTTCGCCGGGACCGCCGACCCGCGGCTGCGTGCGGTCCTCACCTCGCTCGTCTCCCACCTGCACGCCTTCGTCAAGGACGTCGCGCTCACCCAGGACGAGTGGGTGGACGCCATCCGCTTCCTCACCGAGACCGGCCAGATGTGCGACGACACGCGCCAGGAGTTCATCCTGCTGTCCGACGTCCTGGGGGTCTCGATGCTCGTCGACGCCATCAACAACCCCACCGGCGGCGGCATCACCGAGTCCACCGTCGAGGGCCCCTTCCACGTGCTGACCTCCCCGCCGCGGGAGCTGGGGGACGACATCGCCGAGGTCGGCGACGGCGAGCCGTGCCTGGTCACCGGCCGCGTCCTTGACACCGACGGGAACCCGGTCGCCGGGGCGAGCGTCGACGTCTGGCACGCCGACGCCGAGGGCTTCTACGACGTGCAGCGGCCCGACGAGGTGCCGGCGTGCAACCTGCGCGGGCTGTTCACCACCGACGCCGACGGCGGCTTCTGGTTCCGCACCATCGTGCCGCGCTACTACCCGATCCCCGACGACGGCCCGGTGGGCCGGCTGCTGCGCACGACCGGGCGCCACCCCAACCGCCCGGCCCACATCCACGTCGAGGTCTCCGCCCCCGGCATGCGTACCCTGACCACCCACCTGTTCGTGGCCGGGTCGCCCTACCTGGAGTCCGACGCCGTCTTCGGCGTCAAGGAGAGCCTGGTGGTCGACTTCGCCCCGGTCGACGACGCCGCCCGGGCCGCGGAGGTGGGCCTGCCCAACCCGTTCCACCGGGCCCGCTTCGACCTGACCGTGGGGCGGGACCGGTCCTGAGCGCAGCAGACGACTGCCGGAGGTGGCGGCCATGACGACGACGGCGACCCCGGTCACCGTGCACGAGACACTGGCGACCCGGGTGCTCATCGGCCCCGGCGCGCGCGGCCAGGTCCCCGAGGAGGTCGGGCGCCTGGGCGCCGGCCGCGTGCTGCTGGTGGCGACCCGCTCGGCCGGCGCGGCCGCCGACGCGGTCGCCGCCGGGCTCGGCCCACGGCTGGCCGCCCGCTTCGACCGGCCCGCGGTGCACACCCCGGTGACGGTCACCGCCGAGGCGATGGCACTGGTCTCCGCGGCCGGCGTGGACGGCGTCGTCGCGATCGGCGGCGGCTCGGCGATCGGCCTGGCCAAGGCCGTGTCGGCGCGGACGGGCGTGCCGCAGGTCGCCGTCCCGACGACGTACGCCGGGTCGGAGGTGACCCCGGTGCTCGGCGAGACCGAGAACGGCGTCAAGACCACGCGGCGGGACCCGGCGCTCGCCCCGGGCACCGTCGTCTACGACCCGGAGCTCACCGTCGGAATGCCGGCCGGCCTCACCCGCACCAGCGCGATGAACGCGCTGGCCCACGCGGTCGAGGCGCTGTGGGCGCCGGACGCGTCGCCGGTCACCGACGCGCTGGCCACCGAGGCCGTCGACGGTCTGCTCGGTGCGCTGCCGGAGGTGCTGGCCGACCCGGCGGGGTTGCCCGGGCGCAGCCGGCTGCAGGCGGCCGGCTGGCTGGCCGGCATCTGCCTGGCGCAGACCCGGATGGGCCTGCACCACCAGCTCGCGCACGCCCTCGGCGGGGCGTTCGACCTGCCCCACGCGGAGCTGCACGCGCTGCTGCTGGCGCACGTCATGGCCTTCGACCTGCCGGCCGCCCCGGCGGCGGCGGCCCGGCTGCGGCGCGTCGCCGGACCGGACCCGGTGGCGGCGGTCTCCGCGCTGGCCCGCGCCCACGACGGCCCGACGACCCTGCGCGACCTCGGCGTGCCGCGCGACGGGCTGCCGGCGGTCGCCGAGCGGGTCGTGGCCGCGCCCTATCCCAACCCGCGTCCGCTGGACGTCGCCTCGGTGGCCGCCCTGCTCGACCGGGCGTGGTGCGGGGAGCCCCCGGCCTGAGGCGCGGTCGCCGCGGCGTCGTCCCGGACACCCCGGGACGACGCCGCGGCGTGGACGCTGTCCCCATGGACATCACCACCGTGAACGACCGGCACCTCTACGAGGGGCGGGTCGTCCTCCGCGACGCCGGGGACCCGACGGGCGTGGTCGACCTGCCGCCGCGGATCCTCCGGTTCGGCCCGCCGGGGTGGCTGACCGTCGTGGACCACCTGACCGAGGACGCCGACGTGGAGCTCTACCCCATCGGCCGCGTGCTCGCGGTGTCGGCGCTGCGGGAGGTCGGGGGAGCCGCGCTCCACTCGAGCGCCGACCACTGAGGAACCGCCCGCGGCGCGGTCAGCCCCCGGCCAGCAGCGCGCGCACCGCGTCGATCGTGTCGGCCTCCGCGGGCGTCCTGTCCGGCCGGTAGCGCAGCACGCGGGCGAAGCGCAGCGCGACGCCGCCGGGGTAGCGCGGGCTGCGCTGGGCACCGTCCAGGGCGATCTCCACGACCAGCTCCGGCCGCAGCAGCACCCCCCACTCCGGGCGCTCGCGGGCCAGCCCGGGGAACGTGGCCGTCTGCCAGTCCAGCAGCTCGTCGGTCATGCCCTTGAAGGTCTTGCCGACCATGACCGGCGCGCCCCCGTCGGGGTCGCGGGCGCCCAGGTGGATGTTCGACAGCTTCCCCGACCGGCGGCCGTACCCCCACTCCGCGCCGAGCACGACGAGGTCCAGCGTGTGCACCGGCTTGACCTTCTGCCACGCCCGCCCGCGGCGGCCGGCGGCGTAGGGCGCGTCCAGGGCCTTGACGACGACGCCCTCGTGCCCGGCCGCCAGGGCACCGTCGAGCACCTCGGCGGCCCGGGCGGGGTCGGGGGAGCGGACGCCGGGCATGCGCAGCGGGGCGTGCTCGTCGCCGGCCAGCAACCCGGCCAGCGCGTCGAGGCGCACCGCGAGCGGCTCGTCGAGCAGGTCGCGGCCGTCGAGGTGCAGCAGGTCGAAGAAGAACGGGCTGAGCAGCACGCCCGCGTCGGCGGTCTCGCTGCCGAAGCGGCTCATCGTCTCCTGGAAGGCCCGCGGCCGGCCGTCGTCGTCCAGCGCGAGGGTCTCGCCGTCGAGGACGGCAGTCGTGCACGGCAGCGCGCGGACGCGCTCGACCAACTCCGGCACCCCGTCGGTCACCTCGCGCAGCGTGCGGGTCCACACCCGGACGTCCTCGCCGTCGCGGTGCACCTGGATGCGCGCGCCGTCCAGCTTGTACTCGACGGTGACGGCGGAGCCGAGGTCGTCCAGGGCCGCGTCGAGCGAGGAGCCGGGGCTGGCCAGCATGGGCCGCACCGGCCGCCCGACGCGCAGGGAGACCGCGTCGAGGGCGGCCGTGCCCCCGGCCAGGGCGGTGGCCGCGGTCTCCGGCAGGCTGCCCGACAGCATGAACGCCCGGCGGACGCTGCCCGCCGGGACGCCGGCCGCCGTGGCCACCGCGTCGAGGACGACGCCCTCCAGCGCGCCCTGGCGCAGCTCGCCGGTGAGCAGGCGGACGAGGAACTGCTGCTCGACGTCGGTGGCCGCCGCCAGCAGGGTGCGCAGCAGGGACTCCCGGCGTGCGGTGGAGCCCGCGCCGGCGGTCGTGGCCAGCTCCCCGAGCGCCGCGTCGACCGTGGCGACGGTCAGGGTCGACCGGGCGGCGGCGTCCCCGGTCAGCGGGGCGAGCGTGCGCCAGCCGACGCCGAGCCGGCGCTGCAGCGGCTCACCGGCCAGCCACGCGGTGACCGGCCCCACCTCGTCGTCCGTGGCCCGGCGCAGCAGGTCGGCGATCACCGTCGCCTTGGCCGTGCGCGAGCGGGTGGCCGCCACGGCGGCGGAGGCGGCGACCACGTCGGAGAACAGCACCGGGGGATCGTGGCAGGGGGCGCCGACACCGCACGGTCCCGGCGCCCCCGGGTACCGCGATCAGGTGAGCGCGCGGCGCAGGGCGTCCAGGCGCGCGGCCCAGATCCGCCGGGACAGCGCCGCCTCGGGCGCGAAGGTCTCCGCCGCGTGGTAGCTGCCGGGGTGGACGTGCAGCTCGCACGGCACGCCGGCGGCCATCAGGCGCTGGGCGAAGGCGATGTCCTCGTCGCGGAACAGGTCCACGGTGCCGACGTCGATGAACGCCGGCGGCAGCCCGGAGACGTCCACCGCCCGGGCAGGGGCGGCGTACTCGTCGGCCGGCTTGCCGCCGAGGTACCAGGCCCAGGCCTCGATGTTGCCGGCGCGGTCCCAGATGCCGATGTCGGTGATCTCCTGGCTCGACGCCGTCTCGTTGCGGTCGTCGATCATCGGGTAGATCGGCATCATGAAGCGGATGGCGGGGCCGCCGCGGTCGCGGGCCAGCAGCGCGGTGGCGATGGTCAGGCCGCCGCCCGCGCTGGCGCCGTAGACGGCGATCCGGTCGGCGTCCACGCCGAGGTCGGTGGCGTTGCCCGCCAGCCACACCAGCCCGGCGTAGCAGTCCTCGACCGGGGCGGGGTGGGGGTGCTCGGGAGCCAGGCGGTACTCCACGGAGACGACGACGGCGCCGACCTGCTCGCACAGCGTCGTGGCGGCGACGTCCTCCCCGGCCACGTCCCCGAGGACCATCCCGCCGCCGTGGATGTAGTAGACGCCCGGCAGCGTGCCGGTCGCGCGGGCCGGACGGTAGATCCGCACGGAGATGTCCGGCTCGCCCTCCGGCCCGGGGACGACGCGGTCCTCCTTGGTGACGTCCGGGTTCTCCGGGACCTCCATGGACGCGAGGATCTGCTGCACCGCGGCCCGCCGGGCCACGATGTCGGGGATCGAGTTGAACCCCCCGGGCAGGGCCTCCAGCAGCCCGTCGAGCGGAACGCGGCACTCGGGGTCGATCAGGGTCCGGCGGGACATGTCTCCTCCAACGGGTCGGGTGCTCCGGGGTGTGCGGGACCGGCGGCGGTTCGGCCGGGGGACGGGGGTGCGGCGGCGGGCGGGTGCGGCGCCCGGCTGGCACGATGACCGGGAGAGGGGGTCCGGTGACGTCGTCCTTCGAGGTCCCGCTCACGCGGCGGGAGGCGGTCGTCCGGCGGCTGCGGCAGGAGATCACCACCGGCCAGCTGCCGACGGGCACCGTGCTGAAGGACGCCGAGCTCGCGGCGCGGCTGGGCGTGAGCATCACCCCCGTGCGCGAGGCCATCACCCAGCTGGCCGCCGAGGGGCTGGTCGACGTCTCGCCCAACCGCACCCGGAAGGTCGCCGGGCTCACCCAGAAGTCGGCGCTCGAGCTCGTCGACGTCATGGAGCTGCTCGCCTGCGCCGGGTTCGCCGGGGGCGTGGACAACCTGACCGACGAGCACCTGGCCCGGCTGCGCACGCGCTACACGGAGTACACCGGTGCGCTCGCCCGCGGCGACGTCACCACGGCGTCGGCGGCCGGGGCGGACTTCAGCACGATCGTCGTGATGGCGAACGGCAACCGGGAGCTCCAGTCGATGCTGGACCTGGTGGTGGTGCGGGTGCTGCGCATGCTGGCCATGGACTCCCACAGCGACTCCTGGCGGCCGTGGGTCGAGGGCTACGGCGCGGTGCTGGAGCTGCTGGAGCGCGGCGACCGCGCCGGCGCCGTGGCCCGCTACCGGCAGATCTACGTCGAGTTCCGCGCCGCCGTGGAGCGCTCCCTGTGGCCCGGGGAGACCGGGCACGCCTGACGTTCGGCGCGCCGGGCCCGGGCCGCGGACGTCGTCGTCCGCGACCCGGGCGTGCCGGCCGGTGGTGGTCACGCGCCGAGGAGGAAGCCCTCGTAGCCCTTGGCGGCGACCTCGTCGCACCGCTTCCGGTACTCCCCGACGCCGCCGGCGTAGGGCATGAACACCCGGGGCTTGCCGGGGACGTTCGCACCCATGTACCAGGAGTTCGCCTTGGGGTAGAGCGTGTAGGAGGCGATGAGGTTGACGTGGTCGACCCACGCGTCCTGGGCCTCCTGGCTGGCCTCGATCGTGCGCAGCCCCTGGTCGCGCAGGTGGGCGATGGCGTCGCACACCCAGTCCACGTGCTGCTCGATCGACACGATCATGTTCGACAGCACCGACGGGCTGCCCGGCCCGGTGATCATGAAGAGGTTGGGGAAGCCGGCCGAGCCGATGCCCAGGTAGGTGCGCGGCCCGGCGCTCCACGTCTCCTTGAGCGAGGCACCTCCCCGGCCGCGGACGTCGACGTTGGTCAGCGAGCCGGTCATGGCGTCGAAACCGGTGGCGTAGACGATCGCGTCGAACACGTACTCCTCGGCCGCCGTCCGGATGCCCTTCTCGGTGACCTCCACCAGCGGCTCGCGCTGGAGGTTGACCAGGTGCACGTTCGGGCGGTTGTAGGTCTCGAAGTACCCCGTGTCCAGGCAGGGGCGCTTGGTGCCGATCGGGTACTCCGGGCACAGGTCCGCGGCGGTCTGCGGGTCCTGGACGATCTGCTTGACCTTGCGGTGGACGAACTCCCTGGCGAGGTCGTTGGCCTCCTGGGTGAGCGTGAGGTCGGTGTAGGTGGTCAGCAGGTTGACCAGGCTGCCGCTCTCCCAGGCCTCCTCGAACCGGGCCTCGCGCTCCTCCGCGGTGACCTCCAGCGCCGACTTCGTCGCCGGCGCGATCGGGACGCCGAACGCGGACTCCTTCTGCGCCTGCCGGTAGGACCGGTAGTTCTCCTTCATCTCCGCGATCTCGTCGGGCCGCAGCTTCCGGTTGCGGGCGGGCAGCGAGTACGCGGGGGTGCGCTGGAAGACCGTCAGGTCGGCGGCCTGGGCGGCGATGACCGGGATCGACTGGACGCCGGAGGAGCCGGTGCCGATGACGCCGACGCGCAGGCCGGTGAAGTCCACGCCCTCGTGCGGCCAGTGCGCGGTGTGGTAGCTGGCGCCCTTGAACGTCTCCAGGCCCGGGATCTCCGGGTGCTTGGACGCCGACAGGCACCCGGTGGCCATGACCAGGTACCGGGCGGTCACCGCGTCCCCGTGCTCGGTGCGGACCTGCCAGGTGCCGTCGTCCTCGTCGAAGTGGGCAGCGGTCACCCGGGTGCGGAACACGATGTCCCGGCGCAGGTCGAACTCGTCGGCGACGTACTGGGCGTACCGGAGGATCTCCGGCTGGGTCGGGTAGCGCTCCTGCCACTCGAAGCGCTGCTCGAGGTCCGGGTCGAAGGAGTAGGAGTAGGCCAGGCTCTCGATGTCCACCCGCGCGCCCGGGTAGCGGTTCCAGTACCAGGTGCCGCCGACGTCGGTGCCGGCCTCGAAGACCACCGCGGTCAGCCCCATGCCTCGCAGCTTGTGCAGCAGGTACATGCCGGAGAAGCCGGCGCCGACGACGACGGCGTCGACGGCGGCCGGGACGGACGGGGTCGCGGCCTGGGGGTCGGCTGCTGGTGCGGACATGGGTCCTCCTGGGCGGAGCCGGTGCGGGATGGGTGGGGAGGGAGCGGACACGCCGGCCGGGGCAGCCGTCGTGGGGGCGGGGAGCGGGCTCAGGCGGGCTGCGGGGTGGTCCGCGCGGCGATCGCGGCGGTGACGTGGTCGATGGCGGCCGCGGAGCCGGGGAGCAGGCCGACCATGGTGAAGAAGCCGTGCATCTGGCCGTCGAAGCGGCGCAGGTCCACCGGCACACCGGCCCAGGCCAGCCGGCGGGCGTACGCCTCGCCCTCGTCGCGCAGGACGTCGTGCTCGGCGGTGACGACCACCGCCGGCGGCAGCCCGGAGAGGTCGGCGGCCCGCAGCGGGGCGGCGTCCGGCTGGAGGCGGGAGTCCGGGTCGGGCGCGTAGTGGTCCCAGAACCAGGCCATGCTGTCGCGCGAGAGCATCAGCTGGTTGGCGGGGTCGACGTAGGACTCGGTGTCCATGGCGGCGTCGGTGACGGGGTACACCAGCACCTGCAGGTCGATGTCCGGTCCACCGGCCGCCCGGGCGCGCTGGGTGAGGACGGCGGCGAGGTTGCCGCCGGCGCTGTCGCCGCAGACGACGAGGGGGCCGCCGCCGAGGGACTCCCGCCGCTCGGCGACCCACTGCAGCGCCGTCCACGAGTCCTCGACCGCGGTCGGGTACCGGTGCTCCGGGGCCAGCCGGTAGTCGACGAGCACCGTGGTCATCCCGGTGCGGTCGGCGAGCACGCGGCCGAGGGTGTCGAACTCGGGCACGGTGCCGATGACCCAGCCGCCGCCGTGGAGGTAGACGAGCACGCCCCGCGGCGTCGCGGTGGGGGTGAGGACCCGCACGAGGATGTCGCCGCCGGCCACCGGGACGCGCTCGTCGCGGACCTCGTGCACCTCCGGCCCCGGTCCGTAGAGCTCGCGCAGCGCCGCGGTGAGTCCGCGGGCCTCCTCGGGCGTCATCTCGTGCAGCGGCGGTCCGCCGCCGGCGGCCATCTGGGTCAGGAATGCCGTCGTCGCCTCGTCCAGTGCCATCCGCGGTCCCTCGACGTCAAGTGGGGCTCTGACCATCGGGGCCGGCTGTCTGTCACCCGATGGGGTGTGATCGCCGCCACAAAGTAGGATGCATCGTTCTCGAGGGTCAATGGAGTCCGCCCCACAAAGGGACCGGACGGGGTGGACGCGACGACGGCGGGCACCCCGGCAGCCGTCCGCCCCGGGGTGCCCGCCGTCGGTGGCGGTCAGGCGCCGCCGGCGTCCTGCTGGCCGATGCGCTGGTCGGCCATGTCGCCGACCTTGTCCGACTGGGAGTCGAACTTGCCGCCGGTCCTGTCGTCGGCGAACTGCTCGGCCTTGTCCAGCCCCTGGTCGCTCAGCTTCTCGCCCTTCTCGCCGTCGAGGGCCTGCTTCGCCTTGTCGCCGAGTCCTCCGACGTCCATGTCGTGCTCCTCACTGGTGGGGGATGACCCGCCCCCCCTACCCGGCCCGGGTCGCGCCGACCCCTCCCGCGCCGTCCCGCAGCAGGGCGAGGAAGGCGCGGGCGCTGGGCGCCGACGGCTCCGGGGCGCGGTGCACGAGGCCGATCGGGTGCCGGGCGGCGGGGTCGCCGACGGGCAGGACGGCGACGTCGGCGACGCCGGCGGCCGCCGAGGCGGGCACCAGCGCGGCGCCGAACCCGAGGCCGGCGAAGCGGACGACGGCGTCGGAGCTGCCGAGCTCGAAGGCGACGGTCCGCTCGACCCCGGCCCGGGCGAACGCGGCGTCGACCTGCAGCCGCAGCCCGGACTCGGCGCGCATCTCGACGAACGGCCCCGCGGCGGCGAGGGCGGCGAGCTCGGGGTGGCCGGCACCGGCCAGCGGGTGGGTGCGGGGGACGACGACCACGAGCGGTTCGTCGGCGAGCAGGTGGTGGACGACGCCGGGCGGCACCTGGTCGGCGGCCAGGCCGACGAAGGCGAGGTCGAGGTCGCCGGTGCGCACCTGCTCGGCCATGTGCCGGCTGCCGGAGTCCTGGACGGCGATCTCCACGGCGGGGTGCTGCTGGTGGAAGGCGAGGAGGGCCTGCTCGAGCAGCGGGACGCCGCTGCCGGCGGTGCCGACCATGCCCAGCCGCAGCCGTCCGGTGACCACCCCGGCGAACTCGTCGAGCACGGCCCGGGCGACCTCCGCGCCCCGCAGGAGCGCCCGGGCGTGGGGGAGGAGCAGCTCCCCGGCCGGAGCCGGCCGCACCGAGCGGCTGGTGCGGTGGAACAGGGTCACCCCGAGCTCCCGCTCGAGCCGCGCGACCTGCGCGCTCAGCGCGGACTGGACGACGTGGCACCGCGCGGCGGCCCGGGTGAAGCTGCGCTCCTCGGCCACGGCGACCACGTACTCCAGTTGCCGCAGGTCCATCGTCGTCTCCGCTCGCGGGCGTTCCTCGGGGTGGGGACAGTGTGCCGGAGGTCCGAGTCTCGTCGTCGGCAGGATTGTCGACAATATTTCCGACAGTTGGTGTACGGTGCCGGGGGACGGTGACGGGAGGTGCCATGGACGTCGGTCCGCAGGGGCGGGACGCTCCCGAGCGCCGCCTGCGCGAGGCCATCACCCGCGGGGACCTGCCCCCCGGGCACCGGCTGGTCGAGGCCGACCTCGCCGAGGCGTTCGGCGTCAGCCGCAACGCCGCGCGGTTGGCCGTCGACGTGCTGATCGCCGAGGGCCTGGTCGAGCGGATCCCCCACCGCGGTGCCCGGGTGCGCACCGTCTCCGTCGCCGAGGCGGTCGAGATCACCGAGTGCCGCATGGTGCTCGAGGGCCTGCTGGCCGCCAGGGCCGCGCAGCGGGTCACCGAGCCGGAGGCCGACCGGTTGCGCGGCCAGTGCGACCGCATGCAGCAGGCCGTGGCCGACGGCGACCTGCTCGGGTACTCCGCGCTCGTCGCCGAGCTGCACTCCCTCATCCGCGCCGCCGCGCGGCAGGCCACCGCCGGCCGGATGATCGAGCGGTTGCAGGCCCAGATCGTGCGCCACCAGTTCCAGCTCTCCCTGCGGCCCGGCCGCGCCCAGCAGTCCCTCGCCGAGCTCCGGCAGGTCGTCGAGGCCGTCGTGGCCCGCGATCCGCAGGCGGCCGAGGCGGCGGCGCGCAGCCACTTCGAGAGCGTCGTCGTCGCCCTGACCGAGTCCGTCGACTGAGATCCCCGCCCCCCACACCGAGGAGCCGTCCGTGTCCCACACCTGCACCCCCGTGCGCGCCACCCCCGAGGCGGTGACGGCATGAGGACCGTCGTCGTCACCGACCCGCCCCGCGCCGACGTCGGCGAGGCCGAGACCCTGGGCACCTACGGCGTGGCCACCGTGCACGAGGCGCTCGGCCGGGTCGGCTACCTCGGCCCGGAGTACCGGCCGGCGTGGCCCGGTGCGCGGATCGGCGGCACCGCCGTCACGGTCGTGTGCTGGCCCGGTGACAACCTGATGATCCACGTCGCGGTCGAGCAGTGCCGGCCCGGCGACGTCCTGGTGGTCGCCACCAACTCGCCGTCCACCGACGGGCTGTTCGGCGAGCTGTTCGCCACCGCGCTCGCGCACCGCGGCGTGCGGGGCGTGGTCCTCGCCAGCGGCGTGCGTGACGTCGCCGAGCTGCGCGAGATGGGCTTCCCGGCCTGGTCGCGGGCGGTCAGCGCGCAGGGGTCGGTCAAGGCGACCGCCGGGGCGATCAACGTGCCCGTCGTCCTGGGCGGCCAGACGATCCACCCCGGCGACGTCGTGCTCGGCGACGACGACGGCGTGATGGTGGTGCCCCGCGCCGACGTCGCGCGGGCGCTGACCGCCTCGCAGGCCCGACTGGACAAGGAGGCCGCCGCCCGCGCCGCCTTCCAGCAGGGCGAGCTGGGGCTGGACCGCTACGGCCTGCGCGCGCGGCTGCCCGAGTTCGGCATCGAGTACGTCTCCTACGAGGAGTACCGGAAGGGGGCCGGCGGTGAGTGAGGCCCCCGGCTACGACGACACCGGGATCCGCTGCACGATGCTGCGCGGCGGCACCTCCCGCGGGCTGTACCTGGAGGCGCGGGACCTGCCGGCCGACCCCGCGGCCCGCGACGACCTCCTGCTGCGGCTCATGGGCACGCCCGACCCGCGGCAGGTCGACGGCCTCGGCGGCGCCACCTCGCTGACCAGCAAGGTGGCCGTCGTCGGGCCGTCGGAGCACGCGGACGCCGACGTCGACTACCTGTTCCTGCAGCTCGGCGTGGACGAGGCCACCGTCAGCGAGCAGCAGAACTGCGGCAACATCCTCGCCGGCGTCGGGCCGTTCGCGGTCGAGCGCGGCCTGGTGCCCGCCGGCGCCGAGGAGACCACCGTGCGCATCCGGATGGTCAACTCCGACAGCACCGCCGTCGCCACGTTCCCCACGCCGGGCGGACGGGTCGAGTACCGCGGCGACGCGGCGATCGCCGGCGTGCCGGGCACGGCCGCCCCCGTGGTCCTCGCCTTCACCGACACCGAGGGGTCGGCGACCGGCAGCCTGCTGCCCACCGGCCACCTGCGGGACACGATCGACGGGGTCGAGGTCACCTGCGTCGACAACGGCATGCCGGTGGTCGTCGCGCTCGCTGCGTCCCTGGGGCTGACCGGCGCCGAGTCGCCCGAGCAGCTGGCCGCCGACCCGGCCCTGCTCGAGCGGGTCGACGCCCTGCGCACCGAGGCCGGCCAGCTCATGGGCCTCGGCGACGTCACCCGGTCCTCGGTGCCCAAGACCGTGCTGCTGGCCCCGGCCCGGGACGGCGGGCAGGTGGGCACCCGGTCGTTCATCCCGGTGCAGCCGCACACCGCGATCGGCGTCCTCGCCGCCGTCAGCGTGGTCACCGGGATGCTGCTGCCCGGCGCGGTCGGGCACGAGCTCACCGCCGACTGGCCCGAGGGACGGTCGCAGGTCGACGTCGAGCACCCCACCGGCCACCTGCTGGTGGACGTCGTCGTCGACGCCTCGGCCGGCCCGCCGCGGGTGCTGCGCTCCGGGGTGGTGCGCACCGCCCGCAAGCTGTTCGACGGGACGGCGTTCCCGCGCGCCCGGGCCGGTGCCGCGTGACCGCCCGCATCGCCGTGCTCGGGCTGGGGGAGGCGGGCTCGGAGATCGCCCGCGACCTGGTGGCGGCCGGCGCCGACGTCCGCGGCTACGACCCCAAGGGCATCGTCGTCGACGGCGTGCAGCCGCGCGGCAGCGAGGCCGAGGCGGTCGCCGACGCCGACCTCGTGCTCAGCGCCAACAGCTCGCACGACGCCGTTCCCGCGCTGGTCAACGCGCTGCCCGGGCTGCGGCCGGGCACCGTGTGGGCCGACCTGAACACCGCCTCGCCCGGGGTGAAGGTCGCTCTCGTCGAGCAGCTGGCCGGCCGCGACGTCCCCGTCGTCGACGTGGCGCTCATGTCGCCGGTGCCCGGCAAGGGGCTGCGCACCCCGATGCTGGTCTCCGGTGAGGGCGCGGCCCGCTACGCCGAGGTCCTCGCCGGGTTCGGCGTGCAGGTGACGATCCAGCCCGGCCCCGCCGGGGAGGCCATCTCCCGCAAGCTGCTGCGCAGCGTCTTCTACAAGGGGCTGGCCGCCGCGGTGGTCGAGGCGCTCGCGGCGGCCGAGGCCGCCGGCTGTGCCGACTGGCTGCGGGACAACATCAGCGCCGAGCTGACCGGCTTCGACGAGCGGACCATCGACCGGCTGGTCGACGGCACCCACCGGCACGCCCGGCGCCGCGCCGACGAGATGACCGCCGCCACCGACCAGCTCACCGAGCTCGGCGTCCCGCCGCGGATCGCCGCCGCGGCCCGGGACCTGCTCGTGGAGCTGCGCGACCGCCAGGACACCTGACCGGCGCCCGGGCGCCCGGACCACCACGCGAGGAGACCCCTGCATGATCATCGACTGCCACGGCCACTACACGACCGCACCGCAGCCGCACACCGCCTGGCGCGAGGAGCAGCGGGCGGCGTTCGACGCCGGCCAGCAGCCCCCGGCCTACCCCGACATCCCCGACGACGTCATCCGCGAGACCATCGAGGGCAGCCAGCTGCGCCTGATGACCGAGCGGGGCATCGACCTGACCGTGTTCTCCCCGCGCGCCTCGGCGATGGGCCACCACGTCGGCGACGAGGCCGTGAGCACCCGCTGGACGCAGGTCAACAACGACCTCATCGCCCGGGTGGTCCAGCTGTACCCCGACTCCTTCATCGGGGTGTGCCAGCTGCCCCAGTTCCCCGGCGTCCCGATCGAGCGGTCCGTGGCCGAGCTGCGGCGCTGCGTCGAGGAGCTCGGCTTCGTCGGCTGCAACCTCAACCCCGACCCCAGCGGCGGGCACTGGACGTCGCCGCCGCTGACCGACCGCAGCTGGTACCCGTTCTACGAGGCGATGGTCGAGCTGGACGTGCCGGCGATGGTGCACGTGTCCGCGGTGACCAACGGGAACTTCCACGCCACCGGGTCGCACTACCTCAACGCCGACACCACCGCGTTCATGCAGTTCGTGCAGGCCGACCTGTTCACCGACTTCCCCGGGCTGCGCTTCGTCATCCCCCACGGCGGCGGGGCCGTGCCCTACCACTGGGGCCGCTTCCGCGGGTTGGCCGACATGTTGGGGCGGCCGGCCGTGGAGGAGGCGGTGATGGGCAACGTCTTCTTCGACACCTGCGTCTACCACCAGCCGGGCATCGACCTGCTGTTCGACGTCATCGACATCGACAACATCCTGTTCGGCTCGGAGATGGTCGGCGCCGTCCGGGGGATCGACCCGCGGACCGGCAACTACTTCGACGACACCCGCCGCTACGTCGAGGCGCTGGACCTGACGCCGGAGGACCGCGCGAAGGTGTTCGAGGGCAACGTCCGCCGGGTCTACCCGCGGCTGGACGCCGCCCTGGCCGCCCGGGGCCGCTGAGGTCCCCGCCCACCCCCGGGACCGGACGCAGACCCCGCCGACCCCGCCGGCGGAGCCGGCCGGCGACCGACCCGCCGCCCCGACACGCAGCGACGCCCCGCCAGGAGACCTGGCGGGGCGTCGCTGTCGTGCGGTGCGGGTGTGGTCAGTCCTGCGCGTCGAGGGCGGCCGCGACCCGGCGGTGGGCCTCCCAGATCTCCTCCGGCAGCCCCGGGAACGCCGACAGGTGCTCCTCGCGGTGCGCCATCTCCTGCCGCCACCGGGCGGTGTCGATGGTGAGGATCGTGTCGAGGTCCTCGGGGGTGATGTCCACGCCCTCGAGCTCCAGCTCCTCCTTGGTCGGCACGATCCCGACCGGCGTCCGGGTGCCGGTGACCTCGCCGTCACGCAGCCGCATGAGCCACAGCAGCGGGCGCAGGTTGTCCCGGTAGCCCGGCCACAGGAAGCGGCCGTCCTCACCCCGCTGGAACCAGTTCACGTGGGCGAAGATCGGCTGGTTGGTGGCCGCGCCGATCACCTTCAGCCAGTGCGCGGCGTAGGGGCCCTCGGGGTAGGACATGAACGGGCGCATCGACATCGGGTCGTAGCGCAGCACGCCCTCGGTGCCCTCGGCGGCGAAGGTGGCCTCCGCGCCCAGGGTCAGACCGTCGTAGACGCCCTCGGCGAGGTCGGTGATCGCGCGGATCAGCGGCTCCCGGTCGCGGGTGCGGCCGCCGAAGATGATGCCGTCGATCGGCACGCCCTTGGGGTTCTCGAAGTCCTCGGCCACGTTGGGCACGTTGGCCAGGGTGGTGGTGAAGCGGCTGTTCGGGTGCGCCCACGGGGCGTCCTTGGCGTCGGCCGGCCGCTCCGAGATCAGCTGGCCGGCCCAGTCGCGCCAGCCGGTCGGGTCGGCCGGCGGCTGGGGGGTCTTGCCCTCCCACCACACCTCGCCGGTGGTCTCGTTGTAGGCGACGTTGGTGAAGATCGTCCCGGTGCCCTCGGCGATCGAGTCGACGGCGGTGGGGTTGGTCTTCTCGTTGGTGTCCTTGGCGACGCCGAAGACGCCGAACTCGGGGTTGATCCCGTAGACGCGCCCGTCCTCGGGGTCCACGCGCAGCCAGGCGATGTCGTCGCCGTAGAAGGACACGTGGTAGCGGTCGCCCAGGGCGTCGGGCGCCAGCATCATCGCCAGGTTGGTCTTGCCCGAGGCGCTCGGGAAGCCGCCGCAGATGTGGTAGGTGCGGCCGGTCTGCTTGTCGGTGATGCCCAGCAGCATGAACTGCTCGGCGAGGAACTCACCGGAGGCCCAGCCGTCGTAGGCCGCCTGCCGCAGGCCGTGCGCGATCTTGCCCAGCAGGGCGTTGCCGCCGTAGGAGGACCCGTAGTGCAGGATCGTCCGCTCGTCGGCGACGGTGACGAAGTAGCGCTGGTCGTCCTCGGTGCCGTGGCCGAGGCTCTCCAGGTCTCCGGTGACGTGCACGGCCCGGACGAAGCTGTCCTGGTCGGCGAGGTCGTTGATGTGGTCCACCCCGACGCGCGCCATGCGGATCATGTGCAGCACGACCGTGCGGGTGTCGGTCAGCTCGACGCCGGCGGCGTAGGGCTCCAGCGGTGAGCCGGGCGGGGCCATCAGGTAGGGGACGACGTACATGGTCTTGCCCGCCGAGGCCCCCCGCATCCGCTCCTCGAGCAGCGGACGCATCTCCGAGGCGGGGCGCCAGTTGTTGTAGACGCCGGCGTCGGCCGGGTCGTTCGTGGCGACGACCGTGCGCTCCTCGGAGCGGGCGGTGTCCTTGGGGTGGCTGCGCGAGTAGTAGCGCCCCTCACCTGCGGGGAGCAGCTCCCCGGCGTCCAGGGACTCCTGGATCAGGCGCGCGTCGTCGGAGGCGTTGACCACCTCGATCCGCTCGGCCCCGGTCAGCTCCGCGTACCGGTGCACGAACTCGCGCACGCGGGCGTTCTTCAGTCCTGCCTCGTCCAGCACGGCATCAATGGCGGCCACGACCCACCTTCTCCCTCACCCGGTACTCCCGCCACCGCACCACCCGTGACGGGCGCGGTGGGGGCCTGCTGGGAGTGGAACCTAACGGAGTGGCACGGGCGGACCACCGGGGGCGGCCCCTCCGCCCCCCGCTGCGGCCACGGCGGACCGTCCGTCCGCCCGTGTCGGCGCCCCGGCGCCGGCGTGCACCCCCCGTTCCCCGCTGCCCAGGCGCCGGAGGACCTCCTCGGCGGGCGTGTGCACGACCCCCATGAGTCCGGCCTCCTCCAGGTGGTGGGGGCGGACCCCGGAGATGGCGTCGGAGGCGAGCAGCACCCGGTAGTCACGTTCGCTGGCGCCGTAGGCGGCGGCCCGGGGGCAGTTGGGGTAGTTGCACCCGGCCAGCACGACCGTGGTGACGGCCTGCCCGCGCAGGTGCTCGTCGAGGGCGGTGCGGTGGAAGGCGCCCCACCGCGGCTTCCACATCGCCCACTCGCGGTCGGCGAGCGGTTGCAGGGCGCCGGCGAGCAGGCGCTCGGGGTCGAGGGGAGGCGCCCCGGGAGGCAGCAGCTCCGGGACGATCTGGGAGCCCGCCGATCCCGGCCGCACCACCGGGGCGCCCGAGGCGATGAGCGTCCGCCGGGGCAGGTCGACGTCCGCTCCGGCGTAGAGCCGGACCACGTGCACGATCGGGCGGCCGGCGTCCCGGTAGGCCTGCAGCAGCCGGGCGATGACCGGGACGACCGCGCTGGTGCCCGGGATCGGGCTGGCGCCGCCGTCGGCGAAGTCCACCTGGGTGTCGATGACCACGAGTGCGGAGCGGCCGAGCTCCGGCGCGACGTGCCGATCGAGGTCCCCCGGCCAGCCCTCCATGCGTCCTCCCTCGCGTCCGCCCGCGTCGCTGCCGGCGCGGCCGTGGTCTGGGCCGATCATGCACCGCACCGTCGCACGAACGGGTGGGTCCGCCCGCGGCCCGGACCCATGACCTTGACCGTGCCGGCATGGCTGGACACGATGCGCGAGGTGACCCAGATCACCATCGCAGCCGTCTGTCCGCCGCCCCGCCGCCCCGCCGCCCGGACGCCGGAGGTCTCCCGGTGAGGCTCGTGTCCTTCCACGGGGACGACGGGGTGCGACTGGGCGTCGAGACCGGTGCCGGCGTGGTCGACGTCCGCGCGGTCGCACCCGACGCCCCGGCCACCGCCCGGGAACTCATCGCTGCCGGCCCCGGGGCGCTGGACCGGGTGCGGCAGGCCGCCGAGTCCGCCACCGAGGCCGTCCCGGTCGAGCAACTCCGCCTGGCCGCCGCCGTGCCGGACCCCGGGAAGATCATCTGCGTCGGGCTGAACTACCAGAAGCACGCGGCCGAAGGCGGCATGCCGGTCCCGGAGCAGCCCATCTACTTCGCCAAGTTCGCCAACAGTCTCGCCGGGTCCGGCGAGCAGGTCGTCATCCCGGCGGCGACGCGGAAGGCCGACTACGAGGTCGAGCTGGTGGCCGTGATCGGGCGGCGGGCACGGAAGGTGACCACGGACGCCGCGCTGGACCACGTCTTCGGCTACGCCACCGGCAACGACCTCTCCGCCCGCGAGCTGCAGACCCGCAGCAGCCAGTGGACCTACGGCAAGGCGATCGACGGCTTCGCGCCCCTCGGGCCGTACCTGGTGACGGCCGACGAGGTCCCCGACCCGCAGGCGCTGGACCTCCGGTGCTGGGTCAACGGTGACCTGCGCCAGGACTCCAACACCCGGGACATGGTGTTCTCCGTCGCCCAGCTGGTCAGCGACCTGTCCCAGGTCATGACGCTCGAGCCCGGCGACGTGGTCTACACCGGGACCCCCGAGGGCGTGGTCCTCGGCATGGCCGACCCCGTGTGGCTGCAGCCGGGCGACGAGGTCGTCTGCGAGGTCCAGGGCCTGGGACGCCTGGTCACGCCCCTGGTCGCCGACGCGACCTGACCCAGCTCCGCGCACCGGAGCGTCCCCCCGGGATCGGGTGGCCGCGGCCGGCCCCGCACCACTCCCATCGACGAGGAGATCCCGTGGAACCGTCGCTGCTGTCCCTGCTCCCACCGCTGGTGACGATCGTCCTGGCCATCACGACCCGGCGGATCCTGGTCTCGCTGGGGGTCGGCATCGTCCTCGGCGCGCTGCTCCACGCCGAGTGGGACGTCGTGGCCGCCGGGCGGCTGGTGCTGGACGTGGCCGGCGGCCTCGTCGTCGCCGACGGCGAGGTGGCGGAGGAGGTGTACATCCTGGCCGTCGTCGTGCTGATCGGCGTCCTGACGTCGTTCATCTACGTCTCCGGCGGTCTGCTCGCCTTCGCCTCCTGGGCGGTCACCAAGGTCCGGACTCGGGCCCAGGCCCAGTTCGTCCCGATCGTCGTGGGCGTCGTGATCTTCTTCGACGACGCGTTCAGCAGCCTCGTCGGCGGCACCGTGAGCCGGTCGATCACCGACCAGCACCGCATCTCCCGGGCGAAGCTGTCCTACCTCGTGGACTCCACGGCGGCGCCGGTCATCGTCCTCGTGCCGATCTCCGGGTGGGCCGCCTTCATCGCCGCGACGATGACGGGGATCCTCGACGAGAACGGCGTCACGGAGATGAACGGCTACGAGGCCTTCCTCCGGTCGATCCCGGCGATGCTCTACCCGATCACGGCCCTCCTGCTCGTCGTCGCGGTGGCGTACTGGAGCATCGACTTCGGGCCGATGCGCCGGCACGAACGGACGGCGATCGAGACCGGGGTGCTCTTCGACGACTCCCGCGGGCCCGTGCCCGGGGAGACCAGCCGGGACCTGCCGGCGCGCCGTGACGGCAGGGTCGGTGACCTGCTGTGGCCGATCGCGACCCTGCTCGGGGTCACCGTGGTCTGCGCGCTGTGGTTCGGCATCGCGGGCACCGAGGGGCCGATCACCCCCATGGACGTGCTGGCCAACACCGACGTGATCCTGGCGCTGTTCTACGGGACGGTGGCCGCCGTCCTGGTCTCCGCCGCCATCCTCGTGGCGCGGAGGACCTCCGGTGGCGTGCTGGGCCGGGCCGCTGTGGCGGGCGTCCGGTCGATGCTCATGGCGGCGGCCGTGCTGTTCCTCGCGTGGATGACCGCAGAGATCATCTCCGAGCTCGGCATCGGCGAGTACCTGGCGGGCGTGGTCGACGAGGCGCTGCCCCTCGCGCTGCTGCCCGTCGTCCTGTTCCTGCTGGCGTCCTTCATCTCGTTCTCGATGGGCAGCACCTTCGGCACCTTCGGGCTGCTGCTGCCGGTCGCCGGGCAGATCGCCCTGGCCCTCGACCCGGGCCTGCTCATCCCGGTCTTCGGGGCGGTCCTGGCCGGCGCGATCTTCGGGGACCACACCTCACCGCTGTCGGACACCACGATCCTGTCCTCGATCGGGTCGGGCGTGCACCTGATCGATCACGTCAACACCCAGCTGCCGTACGCCCTCGTCGCCGCCGCGGCGTCGGCGGTCGGGTACGTCGCCTCCGGCCTCACGGGGAACACCGGCGTCGGGCTCCTGGCCGCGGTGGTCGCGCTGGCGGTGGCGGTCGTCGTGCTGCGGGCCCGGTTCTCCGGTGCGGTGGCCCAGCCGGCGCGGGTCGAGGGGAGCGGTTCCGTGGGCGGGTGAGCCACCTCAGCCGCCCAGCACCTTCTCCTCCAGCCAGTCGTTGCGGAAGGCGCCGCGCGGGTCCAGGCGCTGGACCAGCTCGACGAAGTCGGCGTGCCGCTCGTACAGCGGGGCGATCGTGGCGGCCCCCGCGGCGAAGACCTTGCCCCAGTGCGGCCGGGCCGAGAACGGCGCCAGCACCCGCTCCAGGTCGACCACCACCGCGGCGACGCCGGCCGGGTCCCGTCGCCAGGTGAAGTGGAACGCGACGGCGTCCTCACCGTGGGCGGTGCTCAGCCACAGCCGGTCCGCGGCGACGGTGCGGATCTCGCAGGTCATCAGCAGCGGCCGGACCCGTGCCGCGAGGGTCCGGATCGCCGCGATCGCCTCGACGGCGCAGCGCGACGGCAGCAGGTACTCCGACTGGAGCTCGTCGCCGACGCTCGGGGTGAAGCCGGTGCGGAAGTGCGGCAGCCGCTCCGACCAGGGGCCGGGCCGGCCCAGCTGCGGGGTGCACGGTGTGGGGTCCAGGCCGATGACGGGGTTGCGGTCGACGGTGGCCGGGGCGGCGCCGAACAGGTCGCCGTCGGGTGCGGGCGTGCCGTCGGTCCGGGTCTTGACCCACACCATCTCCACGTCCTCGCCCCACAGGGTGAAGAGGCTGACGCTGTAGCCGGCCGCGGCGATCTCGTCGAAGTGCGCCGAGACGGCGTCCCACGACAGCCCCTCGAACACCCGCTGCTCCACCTCGAAGGCGGGCTGGACGTCGAGCGTCAGGCCGGTGACCGCGCCCAGGGCGCCGAGCCCGACCACCATGCCGTCGAAGTCCGCGTCGCCGCGGGCGGCCCGGACCAGCTCGCCGTCGGAGGTGACCACCTCCAGGGCCGCGACGGCGGTGGCCAGGTTGCCGTTGGTCACGCCCGAGCCGTGGGGGGGGGGGGGGGGGGGGGGCGGCCCCCCGCGCCGGGGGGGGGGGGGGGGGTGTTGGGGGGCGGGGGGGGGGGGGGGGGGCCCCGCTGCGCGCCCCCCCCCCCCCGGACCACCC
>NZ_JBJGZS010000017.1:0-96270 GCF_054050635.1 Geodermatophilus sp. SYSU D00079
GGGTGGCGGCCCGGTGGCCGCGATCGTCAAGGCCTGACACCAGCGCCTCCACCGACGGGCTGGGGGGGGCCGGGGCGGGGGGGGGCGCGGGGGGAGCCGCCGCCGCCGCCGCCGGCGCCGGTGCGGGGGCGGGCGCGGGTGCGGCGGCGGGGGTCGCGGCGGCGGTGGTGCCGCCGGTCAGGAGCTCCCCGCAGGTCGGCCAGGCGCCGATGCCCTGGCCGGCGAGCACGCGCTCGGCGATCTCGACCTGCTGGGCGGGGGTCGCGAGGTCCGCGCGGGGGGCGAGGGTGGTGCCGCCGTAGCCGGCCCAGGTCGAGGGGGTGAACTGCAGGCCGCCGTAGTGGCCGTTGCCGGTGTTGATGGTCCAGTCGCCGCCGGACTCGCACTGGGCCACGCCGGTCCAGTCGTGGGTGGTCGCGGCGCTGGCCGGGGTGCTGAGGACGCCGAGCCCGACGACGGTGGCGCCGGCTGCGACGGGGACGTTCGAGAGCGCCTTCTTGGTGCGGAGGTAACGGGGCGCGCGGTGCTTTGCCATGGGGATGTGGTCTCCGATCACCGCCGGCGAGGTGAGCTGTCGGGTTCGGGCGATCGGTGCCCGGCCGCGGTGCGCGGCTTCACCCCGAGGCGCGTCGGACGCGCCGGGAACGTCGGGTCCCCCACCCCTGCCCTGAGGGATCTGGATGACAGCCGGTGGGCAGGGTTGGGCGGACCGGTGCCACGTTCTCTTTGCTGAACGCAGCCAAAACGCTACGGGCTGTCATGTGCACTGTCGCCGTAACGCCGGTCACGATCCCGGCGTCCTCGGCGAACGGGCAGGTCGCGCGGCGGGCGGCGGACCGGGTCGGTGAGTCGGCTCACGGCCCGGGACGGCGTGTCGCCGTCCCGGCGGTGCGCGGTGCCGGTGTTCCCCGTGCACCACCGGGGCTGCAGCACCGGCAGAGCGCGAGTCGTCCCCGCGGTGCGCCGCGCGGCGGGCTCAGGTCGTGGCGCGCCCAGCCGCCGTACGGCGGGTGATGGCCTCCAGCAGGTGGCCGTCCGGGTCGGGCCAGTCGACGCCGCGCCCCCTGTCCTGGGTGTCCAGGAACGGGTGGTGCCGCGGCGTGACCGGGTCCTCGCCAGGGGGTCCGGCGACACGCCGTTGGTCAGGGTGACGACGGCGAACGGCCCGGAGGGGGTGGGCGGTGCCGGGCCCGGGACGTCGGTCGGGAAGCGCGCCGACGCGTCCCGGTCGTGAGCCGCGACGATGGGGTGGTCCAGCTGGAGGGGCACCGGGACCCCTCGCAGACCGTGCCGGGAGCCGAGCACGGTGGCGGCCCCGCCGGGAGTCGTCCCGGCGTCGTCCGCGGGGTGGCCCCGCAGCAGCCGGCGACCCATCCTGGCCACCTCGTCCGTCCGGGACCGGAGCGGGAGGACCGTGGACAGGTGGCCGTTCCGTCCCGACCGGCGCGCGACCGGTCACCGACCGCCGGGCCGCACGCCGACGGTCCGCCTGGTCGCGGCCGGAGTCCTCGCGGACCTCGCGGTCGGGACGCTGTTCGCCTGGAGCCTGGTCGCGCCGCAGGTGGGGGCCGACACCGGTGCCCCACCGGGCAGCGGCCCGGGGGTGTTCGCCGCCGCGCTCGTGGTCTTCACCGTCAGCCTGCTGGGCGTGGGCGCCGCCCTGCGCCGCCACGGACCGCGGGCGCTGCTCACCACCGCCGCCGTCCTCGCCGGTGCCGGGCTGGGGCTGACCGCCGCGGCGCAGCGGCCGGAGCTGCCGTGGCTGGGGATCGGGCTGCTGTTCGGGGCCGCCAACGGCCTGGCCTACGGCGTGGCCGTGTCGCTGGCCGCCCGCGTCCCCGAGCGGCGGCGCGGCACCGCCAGCGGCGTGGTGGTCGGGGCGTACGCGGCCGGGCCGGTGCTGCTCGGACTGGTCGCCCCCGCCGCGCTGCCCGCCGTCGGGTGGCGGACCTGCCTGGCGGTCCTGGCCGGGACGACGGCCGCCCTGCTCGCCGTCGCCGCCGTGCTGGCCCCGGCCGACCGGGCGCCCGGGAGCCCCCGCGGGCCCGGCGAGGGTGCCGTCCCGGGCGGGACCCTGGTCGCGCTGTGGGTGCTCTTCGCCGGCGGCGCCGCGCCCGGCCTGGTCCTGTTCGCCACCGCCGCACCGCTCGCGGCGGCGCGGGGCCTGGGCCCCGGCGCGACGGGTGCGGCCGTCGCGCTCCTCGCGGCCGGCAACCTCGCCGGGCGGCTGACCGCCGGGTGGTGGTCCGACGCCGTCGGGCGCCTGCCCGCGCTGGCGACCGCGTTGGCCGTCACGGCCGCGGCCGTCGCGGTGCTGGCCGCCTCGGCCGCCCCCGCCGCCGTGCTGGCGGCCCTCACCGCCGTCGGGCTGGCCTACGGGGCGGTGTCGGCGCTGGTCCCGGCGGCGACGGCGGACCGGGTCGGCGCCCGCGCCTTCCCCACGGTCTACGGCCGGGTGTTCACCGCGTGGGGCTGCGCCGGTCTCCTGGCCCCGGTGCTCGCCGGGACCGTCGCCGCGGCGGGCGGCGAGCGGCCCGCCGCGCTGCTGCTGCTCGCGGTGCCCGTCGTCCCCGCCGTCCTCGCCGTCGTCGTCCTCTCCCGCCGGCCCGCGCCGCGGGAGCCGGCCACCGACCGCCCGACGGCGTCCGGGGGACGCGGCTAGGGTCGGGGCCATGCCGACCAGGTCGCGGGGGGACGAGTCCGTGGGCACGGTCCACGACCTGCACCGGCGGGGGCCGGACCCGGACCCGGAGGAGGAGTCGCCGGCGACGCCGGCCATCCCGTCGTTCGAGTCGCTGCGGGGGCCGCGGCGTCGCACGGCGGTCGACCTGCTCGTGCCGGCCACCCCGCCGCCGGACCCCGCTCCGCCGGCCGCCGCCCCCGCCGCCGCGCGGCCGGCGACGCCCGGTGGGCCGCGGCCGGCGGAGTACGCCGACCTGTTGCGGTTCGGAGGCCGCGCGGTGCGCGCCGCCGCCGGCGTGCCCCTGCGGGTGGCGGGGTGGCCGGTCCGCTGCGTGCGCCGGCTGCTCGGCGCGGCGTAGCCGCCCGACCGTCGGACCCCCCGGCGACACTGGTCGGGTGGATCGCGTCGTCCTCCTGCGGTGCGGCGAGGGCACCGTCGAGGCGCGCGAGCTGCCCGACGACGGGACGCCGGGAGCGGTCACCCGGCTGCCGGCCGCCGAGCTGCCCCGGTTCGTCCGCGAGCGGGAGGCCACGCCGGTCCGCTGGGTCTGGGACGACACGACCCGCTGGTACCCCGCGCTGCTGGACGCCGGCGTCCGGGTCGAGCGCTGCACCGACCTGCGGCTGAGCCACGCCCTCCTCCGCCGGTCGCCGTTCGTCGACCGGTCCGTCCTCGCCGGCCCCGACACCCCCGGCTGGGACGCGCTGCAGCCGGTGACCGCCACGGACGCCGCCCTCTTCCCGCTCGCGGACCCCGCCGACCGGCTGGACCCGCTCGCCGAGGACGCCCGTCAGCAGGCGGCCCTCGCCGCGTCGGCGCGGCGGAGCAGCCTGGAGCTGCTGCTGGCCGCCGAGTCCTCCGGGGCCCTGGTGGCCGCCGAGATGACCGCCGCGGGGCTGCCGTGGCGGGCCGACGTGCACGAGCGCATCCTCACCGACCTGCTGGGGCCACGACCGGCGCCGGGGCAGCGCCCGGCCGTGCTGGAGCGACTGGCGGGGGAGGTCCGCGCCGCCCTGCGCGCCCCCGAGCTGAACCCGGACTCCCCGGCCGCGGTGCTGCGCGCCCTGCAGGCGGCGGGCGTGGCGGTGGACGACACCCGGTCGTGGACGCTCGAGTCGGTCGACCACCCCGCGGTCCTCCCGCTGCTGGAGTACAAGAAGCTGTCGCGGCTGCTGCAGGCCAACGGCTGGAGCTGGCTGGAGACCTGGGTGCGCGGCGGCCGGTTCCGGTCGTGGTTCCTGCCCGGCGGGGTCGTGACCGGGCGGTGGGCGTCCACCGGCGGGGGAGCGCTGTCGGTGCCGGTGCAGGTCCGCCCGGCGGCGGTCGCCGACGACGGGTGGGCGCTGGTGGTCGCGGACGTCGCGCAGCTGGAGCCCCGCGTGCTGGCGGGCATGAGCGGCGACGCGGCGATGGCCGAGGCGGCGCGGTCGGCCGACCTCTACCAGGGCATGGTCGCCGACGGCGCCGTGGCGACCCGCGCCGAGGCCAAGGTCGGCATGCTCGCGGCGATGTACGGGGGCACCCGCGGTGAGAGCGGCCGCATGATGCCCCGGCTGGCACGCCGCTACCCGCGGGCGATCGGCCTGGTGGAGGAGGCCGCCCGCGCCGGCGAGCGGGGTGAGGTCGTGCACACGCTGCTCGGCCGCGGGTCCCCGCCGCCCACCGGTGCCTGGGCCGAGCGCCCCGCCGACCTGGGGGAGCCGCCCGAGGGCGGTGGCCCCCAGGAGGAGCGGGAGCGGGCCCGGCGCGCCTGGGGGCGGTTCACCCGCAACTTCGTCGTCCAGGGCACGGGCGCGGAGTGGACGCTGTGCTGGCTGGCCGACCTGCGCAACCGGCTGTGGCGGCTCGGCGGCGGGGGCGAGCGGCCGCACCTGGCGTTCTTCCTCCACGACGAGGTCGTCGTCCACACCCCCGAGCCCCTCGCCGCGGCGGTCGTCGGGGAGGTGCACCGGGCGGCGGCCACGGCGGGCCGGCTGCTGTTCGGCGCGTTCCCGGTGGACTTCCCGTTGGACGTCGCGGTCGTCCGCTCCTGGGCCGACGCCGGCTGACGGCCCCGGGAGCATCGCAGCGAGCGCCAGCGAGCGAGGAGCGGACCGGGGCGCGGAAGTCGGCCGGTGTCATCGCCGGCTGACGGCCCCGGGAGCACGGCAGCGAGGGTCCGGCCCCGAGTGGCGGGTTCGCCCGCGGCCGGGCTGGGCACTGCGCACCGTGCGGTGGCGGAGTCACCGGTGGCGACGAGGGGAGACGCGATGCGGGCGATGGTGTACCGGGGGCCGTACAAGATCCGGGTGGAGGAGAAGGACGTCCCGCGGATCGAGCACCCCAACGACGCGATCGTCCGGGTCACCCTGGCCGCCATCTGCGGCTCGGACCTGCACCTCTACCACGGGCTGATGCCGGACACCCGGATCGGGCACACGTTCGGTCACGAGTTCATCGGCATCGTGGACCAGGTCGGCCCGTCGGTGCAGAACCTGCAGGTCGGCGACCGGGTGATGGTGCCGTTCAACATCTTCTGCGGCTCCTGCTGGTTCTGCGCGCGGGGCCTGTACTCCAACTGCCACAACGTCAACCCGAACGCCACGGCGGTCGGCGGCATCTACGGCTACTCGCACACCACCGGCGGCTACGACGGCGGCCAGTCGCAGTACGTCCGCGTGCCGTTCGCCGACGTCGGCCCGGTGAAGATCCCGGACTGGATGCACGACGAGGACGCCGTCCTGCTGACCGACGCCGCCGCGACCGGCTACTTCGGCGCGCAGCTGGGCGAGATCGCGCAGGGCGACACCGTCGTCGTCCTCGGTGCCGGCCCGGTCGGGCTGATCGCCGCCCAGTCGTCGTGGCTGATGGGCGCCGGGCGGGTGATCGTCGTCGACCACCTGCAGGAGCGTCTGGAGAAGGCGCGCACCATGGCCTACGCCGAGACGCTGGACTACGACGAGTACGACGACATCGTGGTCGAGCTGAAGAAGCAGACCGACTTCCTCGGCGCCGACGTCGTCATCGAGGCGGTGGGGGCGGAGGCCGACGGCAACCTGCTGCAGCAGGTGACCGGGACCAAGCTCAAGCTGCAGGGCGGCTCACCGGTGGCGCTGAACTGGGCGATCGACGCGGTGCGCAAGGGCGGGACGGTCTCGGTCGTCGGCGCCTACGGACCGGTGCCCAACGCGGTCAAGTTCGGTGACGCGCTGAACAAGGGGCTCACGCTGCGGATGAACCAGACGCCGGTGAAGCGGCAGTGGCCCCGGATGTTCGAGCACGTGCGCAACGGCCACCTGACGCCCCGGGAGATGGTCACCCACCGGTTCCCGCTGGAGGACATCGCCGAGGCCTACCACGTGTTCTCCGCCAAGCTCGACGGCTGCATCAAGCCGCTGATCCTGCCCACCGCGGCCTGAGGAGGAGCCGACGTGACCGAGGCCGACATCCCGAGCGCCTACGTCCGGGACAAGCGCGCACCCGGCGAGACCGTCGAGCAGCTGCGCGCCCGCATCCCCGGCTGGGGCGCCGACCTGGACCCCGCCGACCGGCCGTCGCACCCCAAGCTGGTGTACGCGCCGGAGACCACCGGCGCGCACTGGCACTTCCCGGAGCGGCAGCCGGAGCAGTGGCCGCGGGAGCGGTCGATCGAGCACGCCTTCGTCACCCCGGTCTTCGGCACCGCCCAGCCCCCGCGGGGCCTGTCCGGCGCCATCCGGAAGCTGGCCTACCGGCGGTTCAGCGAGGGCCGCCTGGCGCACTGGCTGCTGCTGCTGCTCGGCGACCGCGTCGACGCCTGGGGCAGCCACCTGCGCTCGTTCGCCAGCCTGCGGCCGGACAACCCGGTGACCGAGACGGGCGTGCGCGCGGAGCTCACCCGCGGCGGGCTGCGCTCGCGACGCGGGCGCAGCGACGCCCGCCACCAGCTCCTGGACCCGGTCCTCGTGGCGGGGCCGTGGGTGGCCGCGGCCGGCGGTGCCGCCCTCGGCGTCCGGGCGGTGGTGCGCGCCCTGCGGCGGTGACCGCCGCGGGCGACGGGGGGAACGCGGAGGACGCCGTTCCGGCTGCACCCCGCGGCCCGGCTGCCGATACTCCGGGAGCCGCCCCCGTCCGCCCCGCCCGTCCCGGAGACCGTGATCCCCCCTCGCCGAGCGCCGCGCCGATGACTGGTCGGCGCGACCCCTGGCCCGGCCAGGACCACGGAGCCGGCACGGGCGCGGCCCGGTACGTGGACGTGGTGCTGTCCCCGACCGGGACGACCCTGGGCAGCAGCGTCTACGAGGCGCTGTTCACCCACGGCGTCGACGGCGTGCTCATCACCTCCGCCGACGGCCGGACCCTCGGGGCCAACACCCGCGCCTGCGAGCTGCTCGGCGCCGGCGAGCTGGACCTGGTCCGAGCCGGCCGGGACGGCGTCGTCGACACCAGAGACGGCCGGTGGGCCCACGCGGTGCAGACCCGTGCCCGCGAGGGCTCCTTCCGTGGCGTGGTCCCGATGCGCCGGTCGGACGGGACGACGTTCCCGGCCGAGATCACCACGGCGCTCTTCCGCGACGGGAACGCCCCACGGGCGTACGTGGCCTTCCGGGACACGACCGCGGCCGAGAGCGAGGCGGCCCGGACGGCGGAGAGCCGACGCGCCGCCGCCGAGGTCGTCGACAGCCTCGAGTCCTTCAGCGACATGTACGTGGGGACCGACGCGGACTGGCGGGTCACCTACATCAACGCCCAGGCCGAGCTGCGCCTCGGCGTCTCCCGCCGGGACGTCGTCGGCGGGGACCTGTGGGAGGAGTTCCCCGCCCTGGTCGGCACCGCTTTCGAGGAGGCCTACCGGCGGGCCGCGCGCACGGGGCGTCCCACGACGGTGGAGGGCCACTACCCGGCGGCCGACCTGTGGTGCGAGGCGCGGGCCTACCCGCTGCGCCGGGGCGGGATCGGCATCTACTTCCGCGACACCGCCGACCGGCGGGAGATGGAACTGGAGCGGGAGCGCCTGTTGGCCGCGGAGCGGGCCGCCCGGGCGGAGGCGGAGGCGGCGCAGCGGCACCTCGCCCACCGGGCCACCCACGACGAGCTGACCGGGCTGCTCAACCGGGCCGGACTGGTGCAGGAGGTCGACCGGGTGCTCGCCGCCCGCCCGGGGGTCGGCGTGACGGTCCTGTTCATCGACCTGGACCGCTTCAAGCTGGTCAACGACAGCCTGGGCCACGCGCTCGGCGACCGGCTGCTGGTGGCCTTCGGCCGGCGCCTGGCGGACCTGGCCGGGCCGGGGGACCTGGTGGCCCGCTTCGGCGGCGACGAGTTCGTGGTGGCCCTGGTGGACGCCGGCTGCGAGGCGGCCGGCCGGCTCGCCGAGGCGGTCGTCGCCGCCAGCCGGGAGCCCGTGCACGTCGGCGCCCGGCTGCTGGTCACCGCGAGCGTGGGGCTGGCCGCCGCGGCCGACCGCGCCGACCTGCCCCGGCTGCTGCGGGACGCCGACGCCGCCCTCTACGCCGCCAAGGACGCCGGCCGGGAGCGGGTGGCCTGGTTCGACGAGCAGCTGCACACCCGCTCGGTGCAGCGGGTCCGCCTCGAGCAGGACCTCCGCCAGGGGCTGGACCGCGACGAGCTGTTCGTGGAGTACCAGCCCGCCTTCGACCTCGCGTCCGGGCAGATCGCGCACGTGGAGGCCCTCGTCCGCTGGCAGCACCCCGTCCGCGGCCGGGTCGCCCCCGGCGACTTCATCCCCGTCGCCGAGGAGAGCGGGCTCATCGACCGGGTGGGGGAGTGGGTCCTCGCCCGCGCCGTCGGACAGGCGGCGGCGTGGGCGCACCCGCCGGGCACACGGGTGTGGGTCAACGTGTCCCCGCGGCAGCTGGCCGACGCGGGGTTCGTCCCGCAGCTCACCGGGCACCTGCGGCGGGCCGGGCTGCCCGCGGACCGCTTCGGCATCGAGGTCACCGAGTCCACGCTGGGCGACCGCGCCCGCCTGCTGGAGGCGCTGGCGGCGGTGCGGGCGCTCGGCGTGGCGATCGCCATCGACGACTTCGGCACCGGCTACAGCTCCCTGGCGCGCCTGGGCGCGTTCCCGGTCGACGTCATCAAGATCGACCGGTCCTTCGTCGCGGACCTCGGCTCGGCCCGCGGGGAGGCGGTGCTGGCGGGGATCGTCACCCTCGCCCACGCCATCGGGGCGCACGTCATCGCCGAGGGCGTCGAGACACCGGAGCAGCTGGCGTCGCTGCGGACCCTCGGGGCGGACTCCGCGAGCGGTTTCCTGCTGGCCCGGCCCGCAGCGCCCGGGCAGCTGCCGGACCGGCTCCCCGCCGGGACCTGACCGCGCGTCCCGGCGACGGTCCTGCGGGCCCCGCGCGGGCGTGCTAGACCCTGACCGACCCCGGTCCCCGACGAAGGCGGTCGTCCCCGGTGAAGCTGCTGCTGCCCGACTCCCTCCCGCTGGCCCCGGACCTGCCCGAGGGGGTCGACGCGGTGACCTACGCCGTCTCGGCCCCCGTCCCGGACGAGCACCTGGACGCCGAGGCGCTGGTGGTGTGGGGCAACTCGGGGGCCGACCTCGCCGCGGTGGCCGGCCGGATGCCGCGCCTGCGCTGGGTGCAGACGCTGGCGGCCGGGCCGGACGCCGTCCTCGGCGCGGGGTTCCCCGACGACGTCGTCATCACCGGGGGGGCCGGCCTGCACAGCCGCACGGTCACCGAGCACGCCCTGGCCCTGACCCTCGCGCTGGTCCGCCGGCTGCCGGCCGCCGCGCGGGCGCAGGCCGGGCACCGCTGGGCCGACGAGCTCGGCGGGCTGCAGCCGCTGCACCCGGAGGGCGCGGTGACCACCCTGATCGACGCCCGCGTCCTGATCTGGGGGTTCGGCGCCATCGGGCAGCACCTCGCGCCGCTGCTGTCCGCGCTCGGGGCCGACGTCCGCGGGGTGGCGCGCAGCGCGGGGGAGCGGGCCGGCTTCCCCGTGGTCGCCGAGGACGACCTGGAGGCCGAGCTCGGCCGGACCGACGTGCTGCTGATGATCCTGCCCGCGACCGCCGCCACCGACAGGGCACTGGACGCTGCCCGGCTGGCCGCGCTGCCGCCGCACGCGCTCGTGGTCAACGTCGGCCGCGGCTCCACCGTCGACGAGGACGCCCTGCTCGCCGCACTCCGGGAGGGGCGCATCGCCGCGGCGGCCCTCGACGTCACCGCGGTCGAGCCGCTGCCGGCCGACTCGCCCCTGTGGGACGCGCCAGGCCTCCTGCTGACCCCGCACGCCGCGGGCGGCCGGCCGGTCGGCGCCGACGAGCTGATCGCGCACAACGTCACCGCGCTGCTCGACGGCGGGCAGCTGCGCAACGTGGTGGAGCGGTGAGCCCGCCTCCGCCGGAGGAGGTGCTCGCCGCCCTGGGCCGGGCCCGGCTGGTCCCGGTCGTCGTGCTGGACGAGGCGGCCGACGCCGCGCCGCTGGCCGGCGCGCTGGTGGACGGCGGGCTGCCGGTCGCCGAGGTCACCTTCCGCACCCCGGCCGCGGCCGACGCCCTGCGGGTGATGGCCGAGCGGGGCGACGTCCTGCTCGGGGCCGGCACCGTGCTCACCCCGGCCCAGGTCGACCAGGCCGTGGCCGCCGGCGCGTCCTACGTCGTCTCGCCCGGCCTCGGCCGCGCGGTCGTCGAGCGGTGCGCCGAGCACGGCGTCCTGGCCCTGCCCGGTGCGGTGACCGCCACCGAGGTGCAAGCCGCCCTGGAGCTCGGTCTCACGGCGGTCAAGTTCTTCCCCGCCGGCACGTCGGGGGGCCCCGCGGCGATCCGGGCGCTCGCCGCACCGTTCGGTGGCGTCCGCTTCGTCCCCACCGGCGGCATCGGGCCGGCGGACGTGGCCGACTACCTCGCGGTCGACGCGGTGCTGGCGGTCGGCGGCTCGTGGATGGTGCCCCGCGACCGCGTCGCGGCCGGCGACGTCGCGACGGTCCGCCGGCTGACCGCCGAGGCGGTGGCGCTGGTGCAGCGCGACGCGGGCCCGGGGTGAGGCCGCTCAGTGGTTGTCGCGCGGGATGCCCGCGGTCTGCGCCACGCGCCGGTAGCCCACCGCGGGACGCAGCACCATCCCCTCGTCGAGCTGGCTGACCATCCCGCGCTGGATCTCCTGCCACGGCGTCTGCGACTCCGGCACCGGGTAGCCGCCGGCCTCCTCCAGCGCCCGGCGCCGCGCCGCCAGCTCCTCGTCGGGCAGCAGCACGTCGGCCCGCCCGGACCCGACGTCGATGCGGACGACGTCCCCCGTGCGCAGCAGTGCCAGCCCCCCGCCGGCGGCCGCCTCCGGGGAGGCGTTGAGGATCGACGGCGAGCCCGACGTGCCCGACTGGCGGCCGTCGCCCATGCACGGCAGCGCGTGCACCCCGGCCCGGATCAACGCGGCGGGCGGCTGCATGTTCACCACCTCGGCCGAGCCCGGGTAGCCCAGCGGGCCGACGCCGCGGATGACCAGCAGGCAGGTCTCGTCGACCGCCAGCGCGGGGTCGTCGATGCGGGCGTGGTAGTCCTCCGGACCGTCGAAGACGACGGCGCGCACCTGGAACACCCCCGGGTGCTCGGGGTCGGACAGGTAGCGCTCCCGGAACTCCGGGGAGATGACGCTGGTCTTCATGATCGCGCTGTCGAACAGGTTGCCCCGCAGCACCAGGAAGCCGGCGTCGGGCAGCAGCGCGGTGTCGAAGGTGCGGATGACCTCCCGGTCGGTCGCCGAGGTCGCCCGGCAGTTCTCGCCGATCGACCGGCCGGTGACGGTGAGGGCGTCCTCGTGGACCAGCCCGTGCGCCATCAGCTCGTGGACGACGGCCGGCACGCCACCGGCCCGGTGGAACTCCTCGCCGAGGAACCGGCCGGCCGGCTGCAGGTCCACGATCAGCGGCACGCCCAGGCCCAGCTCCTGCCAGTCGGCCACGTCCAGCGGCACCCCCGCGTGCCGGGCGATCGCGTTGACGTGGATCGGCGCGTTGGTCGACCCGCCGATCGCGGAGGTGACCACGACGGCGTTCTCGAACGCCTCCCGCGTCAGGACGTGGGAGGGGCGGAGGTCCTCCCGCACCATCTCCACGATCCGCCGGCCGGTCAGGTAGGCCATCCGGGCGCGGTCCCGGTGCGGGGCGGGGATCGCCGCGCAGCCGGGCAGGCTCATGCCGAGGGCCTCGGCGACGGCGTTCATGGTCGACGCCGTGCCCATCGTGTTGCAGTGGCCGGGGGAGGGCGCCGCGGAGGCGACCAGGTCGACGAACCCGGCCTCGTCGATCTCGCCGGCGGCCAGCAGCTCGCGGGCCCGCCACACGATGGTCCCCGACCCGGTCCGCACGCCGTCGTACCAGCCGTCGAGCATCGGGCCGCCGGACAGCACGATCGCCGGCAGGTCGACCGTGGCCGCGGCCATCAGGCAGGCCGGCGTCGTCTTGTCGCAGCCGGTGGTCAGCACGACCCCGTCGAGCGGGTAGCCGTGCAGCACCTCGACCAGGCCGAGGTAGGCGAGGTTGCGGTCCAGCGCCGCCGTGGGGCGCCGTCCGGTCTCCTGGATGGGGTGCACCGGGAACTCCAGCGCCAGCCCGCCGGCGTCGCGGATGCCCTCGCGCACCCGCTGCGCCAACTGCAGGTGGTGGCGGTTGCACGGGGCGAGGTCCGAGCCGGTCTGCGCGATCCCGACCACCGGCCGCCCGGACTGGAGCTCCTCGCGGGTGAGCCCCCAGTTGAGGTAGCGCTCGACGTAGAGCGCCGTCATCCCGGGGTCCCGCGGGTCGTCGAACCACGCCTGGCTGCGCAGTCGCCGTCCCGGTGTCGCGTCGTCCACCGCCGCCTCCTCCCGCCGGCCGGGGCCGCCGTCGGGGGGCCCGGCCCTGCCGGCGCGATCGTGACACGGCGGGCCGCCCGGCGACGGCGGACGACGAGCGGACCGACGGCGGCCCTGCGACCCTGGAGCGCGCCACGTCCTGGCCGGCCGTCACCGTGCACGGGGAGCGAGGGGACATGACCGACGAGGTGCCGCTGCCGCCGCTCCGCACGGCCCGCCAGGTGCCGCGGTGGTCGGAGCTCCGCGAGGTCGTGCGGTTCCGCCGGCCGCGTGCCGGCCGCACCGCGCGCCGCCTGGAGCGGGCGCTGACCGTGCGGGACCTGCGCGCGGCGGCCCGCCGCACCACACCCCGCGCGGTCTTCGACTACGTCGACGGCGCGGCGGAGGAGGAGATCACCGCGGCCCGCAACGTCGCGGCCTACCGGCGGGTCACCTTCCTGCCGGACGCCCTGCGGTCGGTGGCCGACCCGGACCCCGGCGTGGAGGTGCTCGGTCGGCGGATCGCGATGCCGCTGGTGTTCGCGCCCACCGGCTACACGCGGATGATGCACCACCACGGGGAGGCCGGCGTCGCCTCCGTGGCCGCGCACGTGGGCGTGCCCTACGCCCTGTCCACGGTGGGCTCCACCTCGATCGAGGACGTGCGGGCGGCGGCGCCGGGAGCCGACCTGTGGTTCCAGCTGTTCTTCACCGCGAACCGCGAGCTCAACGCGGACCTGCTGGCCCGGGCGGAGGCGGCGGGCTACTCGACGCTGCTGCTCACCGTCGACACCACGGTGTCGGGCATGCGCTACCGCGACGTCGTCAACGGCCTGACCATCCCGCCCACGCTCACCGCCCGGACCGTCCTCAACATGTCCCGGTTCCCCCGGTGGTGGTTCGACAAGCTGACCACCGGGGGGATGACCTTCGCCTCGCTCACCGGCGTCCCCGGCAACCCGACCCCGGGCGAGGTGGCCGGCATGATGTTCGACCCGCGCCTGGACCTCACCTCGCTGGACTGGTTGCGCGCGCGCTGGCGGGGCCCGCTGCTGGTCAAGGGGGTGACGACGCCCGCCTCGGCGCGCGAGGCGGTGGAGCACGGGGCCGACGGCGTGGTGGTCTCCAACCACGGCGGCCGCCAGCTGGACCGCTCCGCGGCGACGCTGGACGTCCTCCCGGCGATCCGCGCGGAGGTGGGCCCGCGGGCCACCGTGCTCATCGACGGCGGGGTCCTGCACGGGCAGGACGTCGTGGCCGCCCGCGCGCTCGGCGCGGACGCGGTGATGATCGGCCGGGCCTACCTGTACGGGCTCATGGCCGGCGGCCAGCAGGGGGTGGCCCGGACCTACGAGATCCTCGCCCAGGAGTACCTGCGCTCGATGCAGCTGCTGGGCGTGCGCCGCAGCGCGGACCTCTCCGAGCGGCACGTCGCCTTCACGCCGCACGGCAGCGGGGACTACCCGAACGTCTCGGTCTGACCACAGGAGTGCACCCCGGGGTTGCCGTCGCGCGCGGGACGTGCAGGAATGGGGACCGCCTGAGGAAGTGACGCAGCTCACACAGGGGGCACCATGGTCTCGACGCGTCCCGGAGGTCGGCCCTCCTCGGTGGTGGACCTCTTCCCGACCAAGCACCTGGCGGCGCCGTCGGTGCGGGACCTGCCCGAGCCGCCGTCCAGTTTCCGGCACGTCATCGGCCCGGGGATCATCGCCGCCGGCGTCGGCATGGCCAGCGGTGAGTTCATCCTCTACCCCTACATCGCCTCCCAGGTCGGCCTGGTCTTCGTCTGGGCGGCGTTCGTCGGCCTGGCCACCCAGTACTTCCTCAACATGGAGATCGAGCGCTACACCCTGGCCACCGGGGAGACCGCGCTCACCGGCTTCAGCCGCTACTGGCGGCACTGGGGCCTGGTGTTCGCGATCCTGGCCTACTTCGCCAACATCTGGCCCGGGTGGGCGACGAGCTCGGCGACGCTGGTCACCTACCTGGTCGGCGGCAGCGTGGTGCCGATCGCGATCGGCTTCCTCCTGCTGATCGGCGTCATCCTCACCATGGCACCGGTGGTGTACCAGGCCCTCGAGAAGATCCAGATGGTCAAGGTCGCCGCGGTCCTGCTGCTCATCGTCGTCGCCTCGATCGCCGTGATCGGCGCCTCGACCTGGGCGGACGTGCCGCAGATCGTCACCGAGGCCGGGCTGCCCGCCGAGGAGCTCGGCTTCGCGCTGCTGATGGGCGCGCTGGCGTTCGCCGGGGCCGGCGGCGGGCAGAACCTGTGCCAGAGCAACTGGATCCGCGACAAGCGCTTCGGCATGGGCGCCTACGTCCCGCGGATCGTCAGCCCGATCACCGGTCACCCGGAGGCGGCCCCCTCCACCGGCTTCGTGTTCGAACCCACCCCGGAGAACCTGGGCCGGTGGCGGCGCTGGTGGAAGTTCGCCAACACCGAGCAGCTGACCACGTTCGTGCTGATCAGCTTCCTCACCATCCTGTTCACCTCGCTGCTGGCCTACGCCACCGTGTTCGGCCGGGAAGGGCTGGCCAGCGACATCTCGTTCCTGCAGGCGGAGGGCGAGGTGCTCAACGAGACCGTCGGCGGCTGGTTCGGCACCTTCTTCTGGATCATCGGCGCGATCTCGCTGTTCGCCGCCGCGCTCGGCATCGTCGACTACACCAGCCGGCTCGGTGCCGACGTCCTCAAGACCGCGTACCTGCGCGACGCGAACGAGAGCAAGATCTACTTCGCGCTGGTGTGGGGCCTGGTCGGGATCGGCATCATCGTGCTGCTGTCCGGGCTGTCCCAGCCGCTGATCCTGCTGGTCATCTCGGCGGTCACCGGCGGGTTGATGATGTTCATCTACTCCGCGCTGCTGCTCCTGGTGAACCGGCGGACGCTGCCGAGGGAGATCCGCCCGGGCGGCGTCCGGGTCGCCGCCCTGGTCTGGGCCTTCCTGCTCTTCGGCTTCCTGACCGTGCTGACCTTCAACGAGCAGTTGCGGACCCTGTTCGGTGGCTGAGCCGCAGGGGTCGGCGGCGGGCGAGGGAGCGGTCCCGCGGGTGGTCACCGCGGGGGAGACGATGGTGCTGGTCGTCCCCACCGCGCCGGGCCGGCTCCGCCACGCCGGCGCGGTCACGCTGTCGATCGGCGGCGCGGAGAGCAACGTGGCGATCGGGCTGTCCCGGCTCGGCGTCCCCGCCGCCTGGGTGAGCGCGCTGGGGGACGACGAGCCCGGCGAGCTGGTGCTGCACCGGGTGCGCGCGGAGGGGGTGGACACCCGCGCGGTGCGCCGGGACCCCGACCGGCCCACCGGCCTGTACCTGCGCGAGGAGGTGGCCGGGGCGCTGCGGGTCTACTACTACCGCCGCGGCTCGGCGGCCTCGACCCTCGCGCCGGGCGCCTTCGACCCGGCCGTCCTCGAGGGGGCGGCCTTCCTGCACCTCACCGGGATCACCGGAGCGCTGTCCCCGGAGGCGGTGGAGTTCCTGCCGTGGGCGGCGCGCACGGCGCGGGCGGCGGGCGTGCGGGTGAGCTACGACGTCAACTACCGCAGCCGGCTGTGGGAGCCGGCCGCGGCCCGCGCCGCCAGCGAGGCCCTGTTCCCGCACGTCGACGTCCTGCTCGTGGGCGACGACGAGGCCCGCGCCCTGTGGGGCTGGGACGACGACACCGGCCTGGAGCGGCTCGCCGACGCCGGGCCCGGGGAGGTCGTGCTCAAGCAGGGCGCCCGCGGCTGCACGGCACTGGTGGACGGCGAGCGGTTGACCTCGCCGGGCTTCCCCGCCCGCCAGGTCGACCCCGTGGGCGCCGGCGACGCGTTCGCCGCCGGCTACCTCGCCGCCTCCCTCTGGGGGGCCGAGCCGGCCGGGCGGCTGCGCACCGCCAACGCCATGGGTGCCTTCTGCGTCCAGGGCCTGGGTGACTACGAGGGCCTGCCCAGCCGCCGTGAACTGACCGCGTTCCTCGACCAGACCGTCGACCTCGGGAGGTGACGATGCACTCCGACGACCCCGCCGGCGTGCTCGAGGGTGTCTACGTCGCCAACGTGACGCCCTTCCGCGACGACGAGCGCTTCAGCGTCGACGTCGACTCCTACCTCGGCCACGTCCGCTGGCTGGCCGGGCAGGGGGTCACCGGCGTCGTCCCGTTCGGCACCAACGGCGAGGGCCCGTCGGTGTCGGTCCGGGAGAAGCGGGCCGTGCTGGAGGCCCTGCTGCCCGAGGTGGGGGCGCTGCACGTCGTCCCCACCGTCGCGGAGGGCAACCTGCCGGACACCCTGGACCTGCTCGAGCAGCTGCAGGACCTGCCGGTGCGGGCGGTGATGGTGCTGCCGCCCTACTACTTCCGGCCGGCGGCGGCCGAGGGGCTGCGCGTGTTCTACGAGCGCGTGCTGGCCGCCACCCGGCACCCGGTGGTCGTCTACCACATCCCCAAGTACGCGGTGCCCGTCCCGGCCGAGCTGGTGGCCGACCTGCCGGTGTGGGGGGTGAAGGACTCCGGTGGCGAGGCCGGCTACGCCGAGACCGTGCACGCGGCGGGCAAGGGGGTGCTCGTCGGCACCGAGGACGACCTGCCGGCCCGCCTGCTGACCGCCACCGGCTCCATCTCCGCGCTGGCCAACATCGTCCCCGAGCAGGTCGTCGCGCTGTACCGGCACGTCCGTGGCGGACGGACCGACGACGCCGCGGCGCTGTCGGCCCACCTGCAGCAGGTGCGGGCGATGACCAAGGAGTTCGTCGCGCCCGGGATGCTCAAGCGCATCGCCGAGCAGCGGCACGGGCACCCGATGGGCACCGTGCGCCCGCCGCTGGTCCCCGTCCCGGCGGGGTTCGACGCCGCGGCCGCGGTCGAGCGCGCCGTGGCGGTCCCCGTCGGCTGAGGACGCCGGGACGCGGCTGCCCCCGCCGCCCACCCGCGTCCCCGGACGCCTGTGCCCATACACCCTCGGGCCGTCGATCGGGTGCCGCGCGACGCGGGTCACCCGACGAATCGACGGCGCTCGATTGTCACAACTGCATAACGCCGGTTACCGTGGGTGGGTCCGGTCGATCGTCACGTCCCCGCCCGGGGAACCCGAACGGACGCCGCCGAGTCGCCCTCCGGGGCGAGCCGGGGACCCATCGCAGTACTGGGGTGAATCCCGTTCCCGGGCCGTTGGTCCGGGACGGGTAGGGCTGCTTCCCGCCCGAACCCGTCAGCTAACTCGGTAGGCGGCCATCGGAAGAACGGAGAGCGGCCGGATGGCGCGCCCCTGCCCTGCTGCACGACCCCGCCCGACCCGGTACCACCGGAGCCGGGTGCGCCCGCGCACCTGATCGCCCGCGGCCGTCCTGCCGCGCACCGCCCGCGGGCCACTCCCGAGCACCCCCGCTCGACCGGCCTCCCGCCGTCTCCCCGGTGTCCCGCGCAGCGCCCGGACGTCCGCAGCCCCCTGCTGCCCGCTCACCCCGCAGCCCGCCGCCTCCGGCGTGCCGCTGCGCCCGTAGACCCCGGAGCACATCCCCTCATGGACCCCCGCACCACCACCGGCCGCGCTGCCGACCGCCGCGGCCGCGCACGCCGCCGCCCGCCGGCGAGCGTCCGCCGCCCCGCGCTGTACCTCGGCGTGGCCACCGCCGGCGCCCTCATGGTCAACGTCCTGGTCGGCTCGGACCCGGCCGCGCAGGCCGAGGCCGGGACGTCGGAGTCGGTCAGCGTCGCTCGCGAGCTCGGGCTGACCGCCGACTCCGCCCCGGCAGCGGCGACGCCGGACCTCCAGTCCCTGGAGCAGCTGACCGCCAGCCGCAGCAGCCGCGAGGCCGAGCAGACCGCGGCGCAGCAGGCCCAGGCCGCCGCCGACCAGGCCGAGTTGGACCGCCAGAGGGCCGAGGCGGAGGCCGCTGCCCGCGCCGCCGAGGCCGCCCGGGCCGCCGAGGCCGCCCGGGCCGCCGAGGCCGCGCGGGCTGCCGAGGCGGCGAGGGTCGCGGAGGCCGCCGAGGCCGCCGAGGCCGCGCGTGCCGCCGAGGCCGCCCCGCAGCGGTCGGGGGGATCCGCCCCCGCGGCCGCCGCCGCGTCCGGCAGCGTCGCGGCGACCACGATCGCGCGCATCACCAACACCGCAGGCGCCACCAAGCCCGCCGCGCAGGCGGCCGCGAACGCCGTGGTCAGCAACGTGCCCGGTGCCGCCGGCATCACCATCGGCGGCACCCGCGCCAGCGCCGCCGACCCGGGCGGCCACCCCTCGGGCCTGGCGCTGGACTACATGACCAGCTCCTCGCTCGGCGACGCGATCGCCCAGTACCACATCGCCCACTGGAACGAGCTCGGCGTGGAGTACGTCATCTGGAAGCAGCGGATGCTGAGCTCACCCAACGGCTCCTGGAAGCCGATGGCCGACCGCGGCAGCCCGACGGCCAACCACATGGACCACGTCCACGTGAACTACCGGGGCTGATCCCCGCGGGGCATCGCGCCCCGCACCTGCACGAGGCAACGGCTCCCACCCGTCGACGGGTGGGAGCCGTTGCGTGTCCGGCGACACCGCAGGCCGGGACATCGGCTACGAGGTCTGTCCGGCGACCGCTCGCCCCCTCGTGGCGGCCGCCATCTGCACGCGCAGGCTCCGGCCGACCTTCGCCGGACTCAGGAACTGCCACGGCGTGATCAGCCGGCCTCCGTAGCTGGCCAGGTTCGAGGCCAGTCGGTCGTCGTGCGCGGCGCCGGCGAACATCAGACGCTCGACGGGGTTGAGCTTCCGACCGTTGGCGAGGTCGGCGATGAAGAAGTGGTGTGCGGCCAGGCGGTGGTGGTGCTGCCGCCCGTACCGCTGGAGGGCTGTGTCGATCTCGGCGTCGTCGGCCCTCGGGCGTGCCAGGACCGGACCGACCTCGTCGGCCAGCCACGCCGCGGACTCCAGTGCCCAGCCGCAGCCGACCCCCCACAGGTAGTCGGTGGTCAGGGCGGCGTCGCCGACGAGGGCCATGCCGGGAACCGCCGGTGCCCTGCTCACGTCCGGGTAGTGGGGCACCCCGACGTAGTCGGAGACCCGTCGCGCGGAGGTGAGGTCGGGGCCGTCGGGGAGGGCCTCGATGACCTGCCGGAAGCTGGTGTCGATGTCGCGGCGGAACTCGGTGAGCTTGTCGTGGGTGAGCATGACGGCGAGGACGGTGACGCCGCTGTCGTTGGGGAAGGCGTAGGCCACGTCGGGATCGGTCAGCCACATCTGGGAGCGCTCGCCGCTGGCGAGGGGAAGGTCCTCGAACGAGGCGAAGTAGATGAAGCGCCCGTGCTTCTTCTCCTTGGCGGGCACTGCGGCGGAGGAGGCGACGAGGGAGTACCGCCCGTCGGCGGCGACGACGACCCTGGCGCGGAACTCCTGGTCGTCGCCGGCGCGCGTGGTGGCTCGGACGCCCTGCACCCGGCCGTCCTGTGCGATCACCTGCGTGGCCTTGACCCCCAGGAGGAGGTCGACCCCTGGCGTGGTGGCGGCGAGGTTCCGCAGCATCGGATCCAGCACGCTGCGCCGGATGTTGTAGCCGTGCGGGCCTCCGCCGGGTGCCCGGACCCATCCGTACCGGGTCCAGAGGTCGATGCTGTTGCGGATCGCCCCGGCGGCCTCCATCTGCGGGACCAGTCCGAGTCGCTCGAACACGGCGGTGGCGCTCGGCTGGATGTAGTGGGTGCAGGCCCGCTTGTAGTGGTCCGGGTCCCGGTGCTCCTCGAGCACCGTGACCCGCAGTCCCTGCCGGGCGAGGAGGACCGCTGTCGTACAGCCGCTGAGGCTGCCGCCGACGACGAGAACGTCGGATGGGAGTTGCATGACCGTCTCCTCCGTTGCCCGCCCCCGCCGGGCGGGACGAGCGGACCCTGGCACAGCCTCGCCGAGGCCGGAGGTGGGTCGACGGTCGGAGACGGAGTCGCCGGCCGCGGTGTGGTGGGTCGTGACCCTCGGGGCCGGGTGGACACCGGAACGCCACCGACCGGAAAGCCCGTCAGGCCACCTCCCTCGACGCACCCCGGCCGCCGTCCCCGGGCCTGGGTGGCCCACCGGTCACGGACGCCCGTGCGCGTCACGGGCGGCCGCGACCACCTCGGTCAGCGCCCGGTCGTCCCGGGCCACCCACGCGCGGCCGTCGTCGGTCAGCACGATGGGCCGCTGGATCAGGCGCGGGTGCGCCACCAGCAGCCGGATCCACGCGTCGGCGTCCCGCGGCAGGTCCCGCAGCCCCAGCTCGCCGGCGAGCGGCTCGGACAGCCGGGTGACGTCCCACGGCTGCAGGCCGAGCGCGTCCAGCGCGGCGCGCAGCTCCGCCTCGCTCGGCGGGTCGTCGAGGTAGCGGCGCAGCGTGTACTCCACGCCGGCCTCCTCCAGGTGGTCGCGCGCGGTGCGGCACTTGGAACACGACGGGTTGAACCAGACCTCCACGACCCGACCCTAGGGGTCGGCCACCGCGCCCCGTCGCCAGACGTCCTAGACATCTGTTGCGGCGCGGGCCCGGCGCCCGCATGCTGGTCAGCGGGCGGGGCCCTGGGGCGTCCCTCGGGTGCGCCCCGCCCGCCAGCGTGTGACGCGCGTGTTTGCGTGGTCCCGTCCGAGGGCACCCGTGCGTCGACCGGCCCCGGCGTGGCCGTCGAACCCCCGCGCCGGGGCCGTGGCGCGTCCACGGCCGGGCCGGCCCGCCGCCGGTGTCGCGCTGGACACATCCGGCCGACACGCCGAGCGGCCCGCCCGCCGCGGGTAGGGCACCGCCATGGCACAGACACGGTTGAAGCCGGTGGGCGAGCAGGTCGTCGTCGTGATGGGCGCGTCGAGCGGCATCGGCCGCGCCACCGCCGCCCGGTTCGCCGCCGAGGGCGCGCAGGTGGTCGTCGCGGCGAGGGGCGAGGCGGGGCTGCGGTCCCTGGTCGAGGAGATCCGCGCGGCCGGCGGCGAGGCCAGCGCCGAGGTGGCGGACGTGACCGACCCGGCGCAGGTCCGGCGGGTGGCCCAGCGCGCGGTCGACGAGTACGGCCGGCTGGACACCTGGGTGCACGCCGCCGCCGTCCTGCTCGTCGCCCCGTTCGCGGAGACGACGCCGGAGGAGTTCCAGCGGGTCGTCGACGTCAACCTGATGGGCCAGGTGCACGGCGCCATGGCCGCCCTCCCGCACCTGGAGCGGGACGGGGGTGCGTTCATCTCCATCTCGTCGATGGGCGCCAAGCGCGGGGTGCCCCTGCAGACCGCCTACTGCGCGTCCAAGCACGGCATCGACGGGTTCCTCGAGACGCTGCGGACCGAGGTGCGCCGCGCCGGCTCACCGGTCAGCGTCACCCAGGTCCTGCCGGCGACCATCAACACCCCGCTGTTCGACCAGGCGCGGACCAAGATCGGCGTCAAGCCCGTCGCGCCGCCGCCGATCTACCAGCCCGACGTCGTCGTGGACGCCGTCCTGTACGCCGCGGCGCACCCGGTCCGCGACCTCGTCGCCGGCGGGTCGGCGAAGGCGCTGATCGTCGGCGAGAAGCTCGCCCCCCGCCTGGTCGACGCGCTCATGACCCGTTTCGGGTTCGAGGCCCACGACACCGGTCAGCCCAAGCCGGCCGACGCGCCGGACAACCTCTTCGCCCCGCTGGACCGGTTCGACACCGCCCGCGACGGGTTCGACGGGCAGGCGCGGGAGCGCAGCCTGTACACCGCGCTGCAGCGCCACCCGGTGCTGGGCCGGATCCCGCTGGCGCCGGAGGCGCTGGCGGCGGCGGGCTCGGTCCTCCGGCCGCTGATCCGGTAGTCACCGTCGGGAGCCGGCGGCGGCCGCGGTCCGGTCCACGAGGCCGACCACTCGCCGCGGGACGTCGGAGACCGCGCTGTGGCCGGCGAAGGGCAGCAGGCGGAACCGGGCGGAGGGCACCAGCAGCGCCAGCCACGCGGCCTGGCTGAGCGTCATGACGTCGTGGGTGCCCTGCGCGACGACCACCGGGCAGTCGACCGACCAGTAGTCGATCGTCGCCTCGCGGACGACGGCGGAGCGGACCAGCCGCCAGAAGTCCTGCGCGCCGGCGAACGCGCGCACCAGCGCCACCGCCTCGTCGGGCGGCGTGCGCCACCCCCGCGCGCGCAGCAGGGCCAGCGCCGCGGTGCGCGGCACGGCCGCCCGCAGCACCGGGTCGGCGGCGGGGGCGAGGGCGCGGAAGCCGAGGCGGGCGGCGCCGAGCAGGGCGGTCTGGACGACGCGCTCCCCGGGGGTGAGCGGACCGGTGGGTGCGATGGCGACCACGGAGCGCGCCCGCTGCCGCCGGGCCAGCTCAAGGCCGAGGCGGCCGCCGAGGGAGACGCCGAGCACGTGCGGGAGGCCGACGCCCCGCCGGTCGAGCTCCTGCTCCACGGCGTCGGTCAGCGTCGCGACGTCGGGCCGGACGCCGGCGGGCAGCGGGGGTGAGTCGCCGTGGCCGGGCAGGTCCAGGGCGAGGACGTCGTAGCGCCGGGTCAGGTCGGGCAGCACCGACCGGAACTCCGCCCGGGTGCTGCCCAGACCCGGGAGCAGCAGCAGCGGTGCCCCGCTGCCCTGGCGGTGGCCGCTCATCCGGGGCAGGGGCGTCGCGCTCTCCACCCGGGTCATTGAACGACGGGTGGCCCGGCTCCCGCGCGTCGACCGGCGGGCCGGTCAGACGTAGCGGGCCGCGAACTCGCCCGGCGTCATCGACGTGACCCGGGAGAAGTCCCGGGTGAAGTGCGGCTGGTCGGCGTAGCCGAGCGCCGCCGCGGCCTCGCCGAGCGTCGTGGTGCCGGTCCGCAGCCGCTCGGCGGCCTCCTGCAGGCGCCGGCGCTGGATCAGCCACTTCGGCGTCAGGCCCAGCCGGCGGGAGACCAGCCGCTGCAGGCCGCGCTCGGACAGGTCGAACTCCGCGCAGACCTGGGCTACCCGGGTGACGTCGGTGCGGGACTCGACGAACGCGACGAGCCGGTTGACCAGCTCGCCCTCGGGGTCGACGGGCAGGAACGCCCGCAGCACCCCCTCGTACGCCGACACCGCCCGCCGGTGCGCCGCGGACGCGTGCGGATCCGGGGCCATGGCCGCCCGCACCTCGGCGACCAGCTGCCCACCCCGGGCCCCCAGCACCTCGGTGACGTCGACCGAGCCGTCGGTGTAGGCGGTCATCGGGGCCCCGGCGACCAGGGCGCCCGCGGCCGGGGCGAGCATGACCCCGACGGCCCAGCCCTCGCCGCTGAGCGTGGTCGTCGACAGTCCCGAGACCACGCCGTAGAAGCGGGCGTACTCGGTGGAGACGACCAGCAGGGAGCCGGGGTACTGCAGGACGCGCTGCGGGGCCTCGCGCCCCGGGGGCACCGACCAGACGGGGATCCAGAACCGCTGGACGAGGCCGGCGAACCCCGCGCCGGCGGCGTAGCGGTACATGACGTGCGACGCGTCGCCGGGCTCCTTGAGGTGGGCCCGCTCGATCACGTCCAGCCGGGTCGGCGCGCTGTCGGGTTTCATCAAGACGCAGGGTGCCGCACCCGGCACGCTTGGACCATGACCAGCACCGCGGACCGGTACGAGTCCGCCGCCCAGCCCCTGCTCGACGTCCTCGACGCCGTTCCCGCCGAGGCCTGGACCAACCCCTCGCCGTGCGAGGGCTGGACGGCCCGGGACGTCGTCGGCCACCTGGTCGACACCCAGCGGGAGTTCCTCACCGCCCGCGGCCTGGACCTGGGGCCGGCGCCCGACGTCGCCGTCGACCCGGCCGCCGCCTTCCGGGACCACGCCAAGCGGGTCCTCGCGCTGATCGCCGCCGACGACGTCGTCAGCGCCCCGTTCGACGGCTTCTTCGGTCCCACGACGGTGGGGGCGACCTTCGAGCAGTTCTACGTGTGGGACATGGTCGTGCACCGCTGGGACGTCGCCCGGGCGGCCGGGATCGACGCCGGCCTGACCGACGCCGAGCTGGACCGCATCGAGAGCGGCGCGGAGGGCTTCGGCGAGGCGCTGCACATGGAGGGCATCTGCGCGCCGGCCGTGCCGACGGGTCCGGACGCCGACCGGCTCACGCGCGTGCTGGCCCTGCTGGGGCGCCGCGTCTGACCGGCCGACAGGAGCGTGTCCGTGCGGGGACGGTCAGGCGCTGAGCGCGTCGCGCCGCTGCAGGCGCAGGCGACGGCGCTCCCGCTCGGACAGGCCACCCCAGATGCCGAAGCGCTCGTCGTTGGCCAGGGCGAACTCCAGGCACTCGGCCCGGACCGCGCACCCGGTGCACACGCGCTTGGCCTCGCGGGTGGAGCCGCCCTTCTCCGGGAAGAACGCCTCGGGGTCGGTCTCGGCGCACAGCGCGTCGAGCCGCCACGCCTCGTCGGAGGCGGCGGGGGCGGGCCACGCCGGCAGCGGCTCGTCCACCCCGGCGGACCAGTCGGTCAGGAGGGTGAGGGACGGGCGGGAGAAGGACGACACGGGAAGCTCCTCGGACGGGTCTGGATCGCACCGACGTGACGGACCGGTACGAACTGGCTGCTGTCCGTGACGTTACGTATCCCCCCATCGGGGTGCACAGGCACAGATCGAACGAAACGGTCTCGTCCTGTTGGTGGATTGTGTCGGACGGTCGGGAAGGGGGAGCCGGTGACCGCGAGCGGCCCGGGCCGCATCGGCGTGGTCGGCGCCGGCATCGTCGGCCTGGCCGTGGCCCGCCGCCTCGCCGTCCTCCGGCCGGACGCGCGCATCACCGTGGTGGACAAGGAGGCCGAGGTCGGCGTCCACCAGACCGGCCACAACAGCGGCGTGGTGCACGCGGGCCTCTACTACCCGCCGGGGTCGCTGAAGGCGCGGCTGTGCACCCGCGGCCGGGAGCTGCTCCGGGAGTTCTGCGCCGACCACGGCCTGGTCTACGACGAGTGCGGCAAGCTCGTCGTCGCCCGGGACGACGGCGAGCTTCCGGCGCTGCGGGAGATCGAGCGGCGGGCCACCGCCAACGGCGTCCCCGGCCTGCGCCGGCTGGCCCGCGGCCAGCTGCGGGACGTCGAGCCCGAGGTGGTCGGGGCGGCGGCCCTGCACTCCCCGCACACCGCCATCGTGGACTTCCGCGCCGTCGCCCGGGCCATGGCCGAGGACCTCCGGCAGGAGGGCCACGAGGTCCGGCTCGGCTTCCGGGTCACCGGCGTGCGGCGGCCTCCCGGCGGGGGAGTGGTGGTCACCTCCGGCGCGGAGGAGCTGGCCGTCGACCGGCTGGTCGTCTGCGCCGGCCTGCAGACCGACCGGGTGTCGCGGCTGGCCGGTGACGAGGAGGGGCCGGCGATCGTGCCCTTCCGCGGCGAGTACCTCCGCCTGGTGCCCGAGCGCAGCTGGCTGGTGCGCGGGCTGGTCTACCCGGTGCCCGACCCGCGCTACCCGTTCCTCGGCGTCCACTTCACCCGCCGCGTGGACGGGGGTGTCGACATCGGGCCCAACGCGGTGCTCGCCCTGGCCCGGGAGGGCTACCGCTGGCGCGACGTCCGGCCGGGGGAGCTCCTGGGCACGCTGGCCTGGCCGGGCATGCGTCCCCTGGCGCGGCGGCACTGGCGCACGGGCGTCGCCGAGATCCGCGGCTCGCTGTCGCGCTCGGTGTTCCTCGCGGCGGCCCGGGAGTACGTGCCGGCCGTGACCGCCGCCGACGTCCGTCGGGCGCCGGCCGGCGTCCGGGCCCAGGCGGTGGACCGCGACGGCACCCTGGTCGACGACTTCCGGGTCAACCGGCTGGGCCCGGTCGTCACGGTCCGCAACGCGCCGTCCCCCGCGGCCACCTCGGCGCTGGCCATCGGCGAGTACGTCGCCGAGCGGGTGCTCGAGGAGGGCTGAGCGCGGCCGGGCGCAGCCGTTCCCCGGAACGGACGGCAGCGGCGTGCCGCCCCTCCCGGTGGACCCCGCCCATCCGGTAGACAGCGGGGGCGCCGCGACCGCGTGCCGCCCGACGCCGGCCCGGTCGCGCCAGGGGACGCCGACGGGACCGCGCCGCGGTCCCCCCGACGGGACGGAGACACGATGAGCACGGCCACGAGCACGGACCCGCGGTCGACGGCGCGGCACGCCGCCGACAGCCACGACCTGATCCGTGTGCACGGCGCGCGCGAGAACAACCTCAAGGACGTCAGCGTCGAGCTGCCCAAGCGCCGGCTGACCGTCTTCACCGGCGTCTCCGGTTCGGGCAAGAGCTCGCTGGTGTTCGGCACGATCGCCGCGGAGTCGCAGCGGCTGATCAACGAGACCTACAGCGCCTTCGTGCAGGGCTTCATGCCGACGCTGTCCCGGCCGGAGGTCGACCTGCTCGACGGGCTGACGACGGCGATCATCGTCGACCAGGAGCGGATGGGCGCCAACCCGCGCTCGACGGTCGGCACCGCCACCGACGCCAACGCGATGCTGCGGATCCTGTTCAGCCGGCTCGGCCAGCCGCACATCGGCTCGCCGAACGCGTTCTCGTTCAACATCCCCACGGTGCGGGCCAGCGGTGCGATCACCGTCGAGCGGGGCGCGAGGACCAAGGCGGAGAAGGCGACCTTCACCCGCCTGGGCGGCATGTGCCCCCGCTGCGAGGGCATGGGCTCGGTGACCGACTTCGACCTGACCGCGCTGTACGACGACAGCAGGTCGCTGGCCGAGGGCGCGCTGACCGTCCCGGGCTACAGCATGGACGGCTGGTACGGCCGCATCTTCAGCGGCGCCGGGCTGCCCATGGACAAGCCGATCCGGGACTTCTCGAAGAAGGAGCTGCACACGCTGCTCTACGGGGAGCCGACGAAGATCAAGGTGGAGGGGGTCAACCTCACCTACGAGGGCGTGATCCCCAAGATCCAGAAGTCCATGCTGTCCAAGGACGTCGAGGCCATGCAGCCGCACGTCCGCGCCTTCGTCGAGCGGGCGATCACCTTCACCACCTGCCCCGAGTGCGACGGCACCCGGCTGGCCCCGGAGGCCCGCTCGTCGAGGATCCGGGGGAAGAACATCGCCGACCTGTGCGCGATGCAGATCAGCGACCTCGCCGACTGGGTCCGCGACCTCGACGAGCCCTCGGTGGCCCCGCTGCTGACCGGGCTGCAGCACCTGCTCGACTCCTTCGCCCGGATCGGGCTGGGCTACCTCTCGCTCGACCGGCCCGCCGGCACGCTGTCCGGCGGGGAGGCCCAGCGCACCAAGATGATCCGCCACCTCGGCTCCTCGCTCACCGACGTCACCTACGTCTTCGACGAGCCGACGATCGGCCTGCACCCGCACGACATCGAGCGGATGAACGGGCTGCTGCTGCAGCTGCGGGACAAGGGCAACACCGTGCTCGTCGTCGAGCACAAGCCGGAGACGATCGCGATCGCCGACCACGTCGTCGACCTCGGCCCCGGCGCCGGGACCGCCGGCGGCCAGGTGGTGTTCGAGGGCACCGTCGAGGGGCTGCGGGCCAGCGACACGCTCACCGGCCGGCACCTGGACGACCGGGCCGCCCTCAAGCCGTCGGTGCGGACGCCGTCGGGGGTGCTGGAGGTCCGCGGCGCCGGCACCCACAACCTGCGCGACGTCGACGTCGACATCCCGCTCGGCGTGCTGGTGGTGGTGACCGGCGTGGCCGGGTCGGGCAAGAGCTCGCTGGTCCACGGCTCGGTCGCCGGCCGCGAGGGCGTGGTGGTGGTCGACCAGAGCGCGATCCGGGGGTCGCGGCGGAGCAACCCGGCGACCTACACCGGCCTGCTCGAGCCGATCCGCAAGGCCTTCGCGAAAGCCAACGGCGTGAAGCCGGCGCTGTTCAGCTCCAACTCCGAGGGCGCCTGCCCCACCTGCAACGGCGCCGGTGTCATCTACACCGACCTGGGCGTCATGGCCACCGTCGAGTCCACCTGCGAGGAGTGCGAGGGCCGGCGGTTCCAGGCGTCGGTGCTGGAGTACACGCTGGGCGGCCGGAACATCGCCGACGTCCTCGCGATGTCGGTGGTCGAGGCCGGGGAGTTCTTCGGCGGCGACGGCGAGGCGCGCACCCCGGCCGCGCACAAGGTCCTCGAGCGGCTGGCCGACGTCGGGCTCGGCTACCTCACGCTCGGCCAGCCGCTGACCACGCTGTCCGGTGGCGAGCGGCAGCGGCTCAAGCTGGCCACCCAGATGGCCGAGAAGGGTGACGTCTACGTCCTCGACGAGCCGACCACGGGCCTGCACCTGGCCGACGTCGAGCAGCTGCTGGGCCTGCTGGACCGGCTCGTCGACTCCGGGCGGTCGGTGGTCGTCATCGAGCACCACCAGGCGGTCATGGCGCACGGTGACTGGATCATCGACCTCGGCCCCGGCGCCGGCCACGACGGCGGCCGGGTGGTCTTCGAGGGCACGCCCGCCGACCTGGTCGCCGCCCGCTCCACCCTCACCGGCGAGCACCTGGCGGCCTACGTCGGCGCCTGACCCGGGCCCCGCGGGCCGGGCGGTGCGCTCAGCCCGGCCCGCGGGGGCGCAGCTCCAGCCACAGCCAGGCCGCCAGCGCGACCGGCACGGCCACGAACCCGGCCAGCGCCACGACGTTGCCCACCAGCGAACCCAGCCAGGCCAGCAGCAGCGGGGTGCCGAACCCGGTGTAGGCGAAGGCGTAGAACGCGCTGTTCATGGCGCCGCGGGTGGGTGCGGGCGCGAGCCGCGCGGTGAGGGTCAGCCCGGCGGTGAGGCAGAGCCCGCCGCCGGCGCCCAGCAGCAGCGCGGAGGGCAGCAGCAGCGCCTGCGTCCCGGCCACGACCGCGGCCACGCCGAGACCGTGGCCGAGGGCGCCCAGCGCCATGCCGAGCGGCGCGGCGCCGCGGTCGGCGCGGCGTCCCACGCGGGCGGCGACCGCGCTGGCGGCCAGGGCCAGCCCACCGATCAGCCCGGCGTAGGCGACGCCGACCCCGTCCGGGACGACGAGCAGGGGCAGCAGCGTCGCCGCGACGGCCGGGAACGCGAAGACCCCGACGGCGGTGGGCGCCAGCACCGCCCAGAACGGCCGCCGCGCCTCCGGCGGCAGGCCCAGCGTCATCAGCCGACCGGCGCGGCGCACCTGCACGGTCTCGGGCACCGTCGCCAGCGCGGCGAGCCCGGCGACCAGGACGGCGACGTGCACGAGGTAGGGCAGGGTCGTCGGGGCCGGGCCGTACTGGGCCAGCACCCCGCTCATCGCCGGCGCCACCGCGAAGCCCAGGGACGTCGACACCGCCCCGCGGGTGGCCGCCGACTGCTGTCCCCCGGGCCCGGCCAGCTCCTGCAGCCAGGCGTTGGCCACCGAGAACACCACCCCGGACACCACGCCCTGCAGGAGCCGGCCGGCGTAGAGCAGCGGCAGGTGGTCCACGGCGGGCAGGAACACCAGCGAGGCCAGGCCGGCGAGGACCGCGAACGGCAGCACGAGGGTCCGCCGTCCGAACCGGTCCGACGCCGCGCCGGACACGCTGAGGGCGGCGATCAGGCCGAGGGCGTAGCAGCCGAAGACGGCGGTGAGGTCGGCCTCGGACAGCCCCAGGGTGCGCCGGTACACCAGCAGCAGTGGGGTCGGGATGTTGGTGCCGAGCGCGACGGTGAACAGCCCGAAGGTGAGGGCGTCCAGACGCCGCCGCGTGACGTCCCGCTGACGCGTGGCCTCCGGCACCCCGCGGACGCTACCGACGCCGCGGGGGGAACGGGCCGCCCGGACCACCGCGGGTCAGGGCCGGAGGGACCAGGTGGACAGCTGCCCGGCCCACCGGAAGCCCAGGGCCTCGTTGACCGCGACCATGGGCCGGTTGGACTCCGCGTTGTAGGTGCTGATCCGGCGGACGGCGGGCAGCGTCGCGGCGAGCTCCCGGAGCACCGCCGTCTTGACCAGGGTCCCGAGGCGCCGGCCGCGGTGCTCCCGCAGGACCAGCGTGCCGCCCTGCTGGGCGCGCTCGGGCCGGGACAGGGGGACCTGCAGGTCGGTGAAGGCCACCAGCCGGCCCCCGGTCACCGCCCCGGCCGAGAGCACCGTCCGGCCGCGGGCGACGTGTGCGTCCTCGTACTCGCGCACGCGCGCGGCGTCCCAGTGCTCCTCCTCGACGGGGAGGTCCCCGTGCGGGGCGTCGGTGGTCATGCGCTGCTCCAGGAGCGCCCGGTCGTCGACCAGCCCGTCCGGCGTCCGGTCCCGCCAGGTGACCACCTCGTAGCCGCGGCCGGCCGCCCGCGCCTGCTCCTCCAGCGCCGCCAGCCGCGCCTCGTCGGCCGGGAGCAGCAGGTCGCGGCGGCTCTCCAGCAGGTCGCAGCGCCAGCCGGTGCGCAGTGCGAAGGCGCGCCCGGCGACGTCCGGGGTCGGCTCGTCGACCTCGGTGACCAGCTCGGTGCGGCCGGCGTCCCGTGCCACCCGCACCGCCTCCCGGAGCAGCCGGCCGCCGACGCCCCGGCGGCGGTGCGCGGGGTGGACCGCGAGGTCGACGTGGGCGACGGTCGGGTTGTCCCGCAGCGGGAGCAGCAGCCGCAGGGCTCCGACGACCGTGCCGCCGGCCAGCGCCGCCCGGTGGGTGCCGGTCAGGGAGCCGCCCGGCGCGAGGAGCCGGCGGGCGAGCGCTGCGTGGTCACCGGCCGGCCGGGGCGGGTCGCCGGGGCGGTCCAGGCGCTGGCCGTCGGCCCAGACCCGGCACCAGTCGGGGAACCGCCCGTCGTCCGGGCCGATCTCGGAGATGTGCACCTCCCCGTCCTACCGGGCGGCGCAACGGCGTTCTCCGCGGCCGGTCAGCCCCGCTCGCGGGGACGGCGACGCAGGAAGTCGGCGGCGATCTCGTCGAAGGTCGCCCAGGTGACGCCCGCGTGCCCGTTGATGTGCCCGATCAGCCGCTCCAGCGCGAGCAGCACCTGGGGCCGCCCGGAGACGTCGGGGTGGATGGTCATGGTGAACACGGCGTAGTCCTGCTCGCGGTACACCCAGTCGAACTGGTCGCGCCAGGACTGCTCGATGTCGCGGGGGCTGACGAACCCGTGGCTGTTGGGGCTGGTCTTGACGAACATCATGGGCGGCAGGTCGTCGAGGTACCAGTTCGCCGGGATCTCGACGAGGTCGGTCTCCCGGCCCCGCACCAGCGGCGCCATCCACGTGTCGGCCGGCCGGGAGTAGTCGATCGCCGTCCAGCTGTCGCCGACGCGGACGTAGTAGGGCTCGAAGTCCCGGTGCATCAGCGAGTGGTCGTAGGTGATGCCGCGCTCCAGCAGCAGCTCGTTGGTCACGGTGCTGAACTCCCACCACGGGGCGACGTAGCCGGTGGGGCGGCGTCCGCTGCGCTTCTCGACCAGCTCGATGCACCGGTCCAGCACCGCCTCCTCCTGCTCCCGGCTCATCGCGATCGGGTTCTCGTGGCTGTAGCCGTGCAGCCCGATCTCGTGCCCGGCCGCGACGCAGGCGTCGAACTGCTCGGGGAAGGTCTCGATCGAGTGGCCCGGCCAGAAGAAGGTCTGGGTCAGCCCGTGCCGGCGGAACAGCTCCTGCACGCGGGGCACGCCCACCTCACCGGCGAACAGACCCCGGGAGATGTCGTCGGGGGAGTCCTGCCCGCCGTAGGAGCCCAGCCACCCGGCGACGGCGTCGATGTCCACGCCGAAGGCCACGAGGATCTCCTTGGTCATCGCGATCAGCTCCTCCCCGGGCGGTCGCACGCCGCCCGGTCGTGGTGGACGGGTCAGCCGGGGAGCCGGCCGGCCAGCACCCGGTGCGGTTCCCGGGCGTCGAGGGCGAGCGCGGCGGCGAGCAGCAGCCGGCCCTGCCACGGGCTCAGGTCACCGGCGAACAGCGCCCCCGACCGCGCCAGGCCCGCGCCGCCACCGGCGTAGAGCGGGGCGACCGGCCCGGACGGCACCCGGGAGCACACCAGCACCGGGATGCCGCGGGCGACCAGCCGGGCGGCCTCCTCCGCGACCGCGGGCGGGACGTTGCCCGCGCCGAAGGCGGCCAGCACGACCCCGGCCGCGCCGGCGTCCACGGCGGCGCGCAGCAGCGCGGCGTCCGCGCCCAGGTAGCAGGCGACGACGTCCACGCGCGGCAGCTCGCGGTCCAGGTCGAGCGGCAGCGGACCCGGCCGCACGGGGCGGGCCAGGGGGACGACGGACCGGTCGGCCACCTGCAGCACCGGGCCCCGGCCCGGCGCGGCGAAGGCGGCGCTGCGCAGCGTCTCCACCTTGCGCACCCCGCGTGCGGGGAAGACCAGCCCGTCGAAGCACAGCAGCACGCCCAGCTCCCGGGCCAGGGGCGAGGCGGCCACCGCGAGGGCGGCGGCCAGGTTGGCCGGCCCGTCGGGGGCGGGGGAGTCGAACGGCCGCTGCGCGCCGGTGAAGACCACCGGGCGCGGGTCGTCGTGCACCAGGTCGGCGAGGTAGGCCGACTCCTCCATCGTGTCGGTGCCGTGCGTGACGACGACGCCGTCCACGTCGCCGGACAGGTCGCGGCGCACCTCCGTCACCAGCCGCCGGAGGTCGGCGGGCGTCAGGGCGTAGCTGCCGACCGTGCTCAGGTCGCGCACGGTGACCTCGACGTCCGGCGGGCGGCCGGCCGCGGCGAGCAGGTCGGCGGCCGGCGTCGTGGCCGCGAGCCCCTCGGGGCTCGCCCGGCTGGCGATGGTGCCGCCGGTCGCCAGCAGGTGGACCCGTCGCACGCGACCTCCCCGTCCGCGGCGCCCGCCGGGCCGGCGAGGCGGCGCGGAGCCCCGCCGCCACGGTGGCACGCCGGGGCGGCCGGCGCACCCCCGGCCGGCGCGGCCCGCAGGATCGCCCCGGTCCCTTCCGGTGGGGGCGGGAACGGGACAGACTCCGGGGGACACGGGGACCCAGGCCGACGACCGGCGGGAGACCACGATGCCCGACCACCCGACCCCCGGCCCCAGCCGGTTCCTGCGGGGCCCGTTCGCGCCGGTCACCGAGGAGATCACGGCGTTCGACCTGCCCGTCACCGGCCGCCTCCCGGGAGCGCTCGACGGGCGGTACCTGCGCAACGGGCCCAACCCGCTGGGCCTGGACGAGCCGGTCCAGCACTGGTTCCTCGGCCCGGGCATGGTGCACGGCGTGCGGCTGCGCGACGGCCGCGCGGAGTGGTACCGCAACCGGTGGGTGCGTTCCCGGCAGGTGGCCGAGGCGCTGGGGGAGCCGTGGCCCGGCGGCCCGGTGCACTCCGACACGGACTTCGCGGCCAACACCCACGTCATCACCCACGCCGGGCGGACGCTGGCCACCGTCGAGTCCGGCCCGCTGCCCTACGAGCTCACCGACGAGCTCGGCACCGTCGGCCCGTGCGACTTCGGCGGCACGCTGCCCGGCGGCTACGCGGCCCACACCAAGCTCGACCGGCGGACCGGGGAGCTGCACGCCGTCGCCTACTTCTGGGCCTGGGACCACGTGCAGCACGTCGTCGTCGGCCCCGACGGGCGGGTCACCGGCACCACCGACGTCCCCGTCCCGGACGGGCCGATGATGCACGACTTCGCCCTCACCAACCGCTACGCCGTTCTGCTCGACCTGCCGGTCACCTTCAGCATGGACGCCGCCGTCGCCGGCTCCCAGCTGCCCTACGCCTGGAACCCGGCGCACCCGCCGCGGGTCGGGCTGCTGCCCCGGGAGGGGACCGACCGGACGGTCCGGTGGGCCGAGGTGGACCCGTGCTGGGTCTTCCACACGCTCAACGCCTACGACGACGGCGACCGGGTGGTCCTCGACCTGTGCCGGTACGACGGCCCCTACGACCTCGCGGACCTGGCCGGGAAGGGGCGGCTGACGCTGGACCGGTGGACCGTCGACCCGGCGACCGGCCGGGTCGACCAGCGGGGCCTCGACGACCGGCCGCAGGAGTTCCCCCGGGTCGACGAGCGGGTCGTCTCCCGGCCGCACCGCTACGGGTACAGCGCGGCGACCGCGCAGGCCGAGGGCGCGACCGCGGGCATGGACGGGACGTTCGTGGACGACGCGTTCGCCGACGCGCTGCTCAAGCACGACCTGGCCACCGGCACGGTGGAGACCCACCGCTTCCCGGGCCGCACCGTCGGGGAGGCGGTGTTCGCCCCGTCGTCCCCGGACGCCGGTGAGGACGACGGCTACGTGATGGCCTTCGTGCACGACCCCGACCGGGGCGCGACCGACCTGGTGGTGCTCGCCGCCCAGGACTTCGCCGGGCCGCCCGTCGCGCGGGTGCACCTGCCGGCGCGGGTGCCGCTGGGCTTCCACGGCAGCTGGGTCCCCACGGCGTGAGGGCCGGCCCGCCTCAGGCCCGGACGGCGGTCCCCGTGCCGCCGGCGAGGGGCAGGACGCCGGACCGGGCCAGCCGGTCGGCCAGCAGCGTGCCGTCGCCGGCGCGGACGACGGGCACCGCCCCGACCCGTTCCTCGCTCTCCGGTGCGGCGGTGCCGAGGGGGGCGACGGTGCGCAGCGCGATCGCACCCACCCGGCCGGGGTGGGCGCCGGCGAACCCGCGGTAGATCTCGGGGTCGTGCTCGCCGTCGTCCCCGACGAGCACCCAGCGGACGCCGGGCAGGTCGCGGGCCAGCTGCTCCAGGGAGCCCCGCTTGTGCGCCTGGCCGCTGCGGAACCAGGCTCGCGGGCTGATGCCCCAGTCGGTGAGCAGGACGGCGCCGGGTGGGAAGCCGTGCCGCGCGAGGAAGTCGGTGATCGGGCCGGCCAGGTTCCAGGGTCCGTTGCTCAGGTAGACCACCGGCGCGCCCGGCGCGTGTTCGACGAGCCGGTTGAGCAGCGCCGCCATGCCCGCCACCGGACGGCGGGTGGAGCCGTTGCCCGCGAAGGTCCGCCAGGCCGCCCGCAGCGGGTGCCGGATGCCGGTGATCCAGACGGTGTCGTCGATGTCGCAGACGACCCCGCGGTCGGCGTCGGGCGCGGCCACGTGCACCGGGGCGGGGACCGGGGGCCGGCCCTCCACGTGCAGCAGCGCGGTGGCCTCCCCGGGCGGCAGGTCGACCGGGACGGCGAGGTCGATCAGCCCGGCCTCGTCGGCCCGCGCCCGCACCCGGGTCCCGCCGAGGCTGACGTCGATCTCGCCGTGCGCCTGCTCCAGGGTCAGCAGCCGCCGCCAGCCGGGGATGTCGCGGCGCGCGTTCGGGTCGGTGCCCACCGGCGCGAGCAGCAGCCGACCGCGCACCCGGGCCCGGCCCTGCGCGGCGTACCCGGGGTAGCCGAGCGCGGCGAGGGTCCAGCCGCGGCCGCGGGCGCGCTCGGACAGGGCCCGGTCCAGCCGCGTCTTGGCGCGGAAGGCGGCGGCGACCAGGCGGGAGGAGCCGCCTACGGCTCCGGGGGACGGCGTCGGCACGGGCACCTCCGGGAGGATCGGCGGGCAGACCGTACTGACCCCGACGGGCCGGCGCACGTCGGTGCGGGACACCCCGAGGCCGGACCGCTAGCCGGCGTAGCCCTGGCGCATGTCCTCGACGATGCGCGGCTGGTCCAGCGTCGACGGCGGGAGGGTCTGCGGCCCGCGGTCGGCGGAGAACACCCCGGCGGCCTGCAGCACCGCCGGGTCGAGGAACCGCAGCGACGGTGCCCGCGGTGACAGGTCCAGGCCGGGTGCCGCTCCGCCGGCCTGCGCCAGCGCGAAGCCCCAGTCGCCGAAGCTCGGCACGTGCACGTGGTACGGCGTCGCGCGCAGCCCGGCGGACTCCAGCGTGCTGACGGTGCGCCAGTAGGCGGTCGGTGTGGAGTAGGGGCTGCCGGCCTGCACGGTCACGAGCGCGCCGGGTGCCAGCACCCCGGTGAGGAGCCCGTAGAACTCCGTCGAGTAGAGCCGGCCGAGGACGGGCGTGTCCGGGTCGGGCATGTCGACGACGACGGCGTCGAAGTCCGGCCCGGGCGTCCGGCGCAGCCAGCCGAAGGCGTCGTCGATGACGACGTCCACCCGCGGGTCGTCCAGCGCGCGGTCGTTGAGGTCGGCCAGCCGGGTGCGGGCCAGGTCGACCACGGCGGGGTCGAGCTCCACCTGCACGACCTCGCGGACCGACGGGTGACGCAGCACCTCCCGGGCGGCCAGCCCGTCGCCACCGCCCAGGACGAGCACGCGGGCCGGGTCGCGGGCGAGCGCGGGGTGGACCAGGGCCTCGGTGTAGCGGTGCTCGTCGAGGCTGGCGAACTGCAGGTCGCCGTCGAGGAACAGCCGGACGTCGCCGGCCCGCTCGGTCACCACGATCTCCTGGTACTCGGAGCGCACGGCGGCGACGATCGGGTCGGAGTAGAGCCGCTGGCGCGCCGTCACCTCGACGTCCTGCGCGCGCACCAGCAGCACGCCGAGCACGGCGGCCGCCGCGAGCAGGGCCGCGGCGGCGCTCCGGCGGGCGCGCGGGCTGAGCTGCCGGCGCAGGAGGAACCCGGCGACCACGGCCGCGGCCACGAGGTTGACCACCCCGGTGAGGGCCGCGCCGCGGATCTGCCCGGCGAGGGGGAGCAGGACGAACGGCCAGACCAGCCCGCCGAGCAGGGCCCCGGCGTAGTCCGCCGCGTTGAGGTCGGCCAGCAGCTTGCCGGTGCCCTCCGCGTCGATGCCGGTGCGGCCCGACTGCAGCAGGGTCATGAGCAGCGGCACCTCCGCCCCGACCAGCACCCCCAGGACCGCCGTGGCCACCAGCAGCACCGCGGTGCTGGTCCCGTAGTAGGAGAAGGCGACGTAGAGGGTGACGGCGCTGAGGCCGCCCGCGACCCCGAGCGCGGTCTCCACCGCGACGAAGGTGGCCGCCGCGTGCCCGAGGAGGGGCTTGACCAGCAGCGCCCCGGCGCCGAGCGCGGCGACGAACCCGGCGACGATCAGCGACGTCTGCGTGATCCCGCCGCCGACGAGGCTCGCCGACAGCGTCAGCAGCACCAGCTCGTAGACCAGCCCGCAGGCCGCGCACACCGCCACGGCGGCGAGCAGCAGCGGGCGGGCGCGCAGCGGGAGCGGGGTGCCCGTGCCGGCCCGGGGCCCGGCGGTCGACGCGGTCACCGGCTCAGGACAGCGCGGCGGCGTTCACCGCGCCGATCGCGACCAGGCTGACCGCCACCGCCCACGCGGTGCCGGTCATGTGCGGGGTGTTGACGACGTCGCGCAGGTGCCCCGGGACGAACACGTCGAGCAACCGCAGGGCCAGCGCCTGGAGCACGACGCCGAGCAGCCCGTAGACCGCCGAGTCGACCAGGCCCTGGCCGAGGCTGTCGGCGCTGGTCATGATCGCCGTCACCACGATGACCGCCAGCGCGAGGTGGTTGCCGGCGAGCAGGATGGCCGCGTTCGGGTTGTGGTCGACGTAGACCTGGGTGCGCAGGTTGCCGGGGGTGAGCAGGTCCAGGGCGAGGAAGCCCAGGGCCAGCACGGCCAGCCCGATGAGGAAGTACAGCAGGGTCGCCACCACGCCCTGGCCGAGCAGCTCGCCGTCGACCGAGCCGAACTCCAGCGCATGGGTTGTCGCGCTCACGTGTCACTCCTGGGGATGGGGGTCGGGGCAGGGGGTGCAGGCGACGTCACTTGCCGTCGCCGGGGCCGCTCCCGGCGCCGCTCCCGGCGGGGGAGCCGGGCCGGAACCCGGGGCCGAGGAAGACGAAGAACCCGCGGCTGTAGCGGCCGTCGGTGTCCTCGACCTGCACGGTGCTGCCGCCCGCGGCCGGGCTCACGATGACGATGTCGTCGTCGTAGCGCAGGTACTCGTTGCCGCCGTCGGCCGCGCGCTCGGCGGGTCGCACCGCGTCGACGATCGCGGTCGTGGTGGTGCCGACGGGGTCGGGCGAGGAGTACACGGCGGTGTCCCCGCGGGAGGTCTGCAGGTCGTAGGTGTCGCGGAGGAAGTCCCGGACCCGGTTGGCGCTGCCGCACCCGGCCAGCAGCAGGGCCGCGGCGACGAGGACGGCGGTCCACCGGCGCGCGCTCACGGCGTCCACCGGCTGCGGGTCGTGACGATCTCGCCGGAGGCCCCGTCCGGGTAGAGGTGCCAGGTCTCCCACGCCCAGCCGCCCCCGGCGAGGGGTGCGCCGGTCACGGCGGTGAGGGCACTGCCGGAGCCGGGGAACCGGCCGCACAGCCAGGCGGGGTCGTCCGTGGCGCGCGCCCGCAGGTCCTCGGCGGTGGCGTCGAGCTCGCCCCGGGACACCGCCGACACCGCGGAGGCGATCTCGAAGCCACCCGACCGCAGGTGCCGGGGGAGCGCGCTGCCGCCGGCCGCCAGCGCGTCGCAGGACACCTGCTCGGTGAGCCGGTGCCCGGGGACGGTCGCGGTGACCACGTGCGAGGCGCCCAGCACCCCGAGCACGAGCGTCCCGCCGTCCTCGGCGTGCAGCCGCACCTCGGCCAGCGCCGGTGGGGCGGGCGCGTGCAGCAGCAGGCCGAGGGCACCGGCGCTGACGTCCCGCGGCTGCACGTCGAGATCGAGCAGCGTCATGCCTCGGGTGTCCGGTGGTAGACGGTCAGCTCGCCGCGGGAGACCGCGCGCCCGGTCGAGACCTCCCACGACTGCGTGGGCGCCCAGCGCTCGAAGGCGATGAGGCCGGTGCGGTCCCGGGTCGCGTAGTCGGCGTAGTCGACGGTCCCGCTCGGGGGAGTGCCGGTGGTGCCCTCGGCGGTGTAGGAGGCGCGGCCCCGCTCGATCTGGTGGTGGACCCGGTCGTCCAGGACGACGTCCCCGTCAGGGGTGAGCCCGGTGCCCTCGCGGCGCATCCACAGCGTCATCTCCAGGTCGCCCTCGTCGTCCTCCACGGTGAGCCAGCGCTTGCCGGTGGAGCCGTCGAGCAGGTGCTCGCGCCAGGTCGTGCCGCCCTCCTCGAGCACGATGGTGCCGCGGACGACGTGGTCGATCCCGGCGTAGGTGATGACGTCGCCGACGCCGATCGCGTGCGGGTCGTAGACGTCGGGCTCGTCGGCCAGCGGGTCGACCCGGCGCCGTACGGGACGCCGGGCCAGGTTCCGCCGGCGCAGGACCAGGATCACCACGGCCAGGACGACCACGAGCGCCAGGAGGACGAGCAGGACCTCGGTCACGGAGCCGCCTTCCTGCGGGGACGGGGAGTGGCCGACCGTATCGCGACGACCCGCCCGGGGTGGTCGACGGCTCCCTCACCAGCGGCGGAGGACCCGCGCCGGTGGGGTGAGGTGCCCGTCCCCCCGTCGGGGAGCGGTAGCTTGCGGTGCCGCCAGCGAGGCTCGGGAGGGCGCGTGCTGTTCTTCGTCGGTCGGCTGGCCCGGCTGCTGCGGCTGCGGCTGCGCGGGTGGCGGTTGCCGCTGGCCGTGGCGGTCGGGGTGTTCCTGACCAGCTGGCTGGCCATGGCGCTCGTCGAGCCCCCGGGCAGCGAGATCGTCCGGCCGGGCGACTACTGGTGGTACTTCGTGGTCACGGCCGCCACGGTGGGCTACGGCGACCTCTTCCCCGTGTCGGCCGGCGGCCGGGTGGTGGGGCTGTACGTCATCGTGGGTGGCATCGTCACGTTGACGTTGCTGTTCACCCGGCTGGCCGAGGCGCTGCAGTCGGTCCGGGGCAGGCGGCTCAGAGGAGGGGTGACGCTGGACCTGGACGACCACGTCGTGCTCCTCGGCTACTCCCCGGGGCGGACCGAGCGGATCGTGGCGGAGCTGACGGCGGAGGGCCGCCAGCAGGTGGCGCTGTGTGCCTGGGACGAGGTCACCGAGAACCCGGTGCCCCACCAGCCCGCCGTGCACTTCGTCCGCGGTGACCTCACCGGCGCCGACGTCATGCACCGGGCCGGGGTCGCCCGGGCGCGGACCGTCGTCGTCGACGCCCGGGACGACAACGAGGCCCTCGCCGTGGCGGTGGCCGCGGACCACGCCAACCCGCGGGCGCACCTGGTGGTCGCGGTGCGTGACCTCCGGCGCCGGGAGAACCTCCGCTACGTCAACCCGGACGTGCAGGTCGTGCAGTGGCACATGCCGTTCCTGCTCACCGAGGAGGCCAACGACCCCGGCATCACCGAGATCTACAACGAGCTGATGACCGAGGGCGGCTCCGGGAACACCTACTCGGTGCGGCTCCCGGCCGGTGCGCCGCCCGCGCCCTTCGGCGAGGTGCAGAGCCGCTTCGGCCGCGAGTTCGGGGCCACGGTGCTGGCCGTCCGGTGCGCCGACGAGCTGGTGGTGAGCCCGCCGTGGGACCGGCCGGTGCCGCCGGGGGCCACGCTGTACTACGTCGCGCGGCGGCGGATCGACGCCGGTCGCCTGACCGCGGGCCGCTGAGGACCGGTGCCCGGGCGGCGCCGTCCGGTCACCCGCGCAGCTGCGTGCGGAGGGCCTCGACCTCGGCGGTGAGCGCGCCCACCCGTTCGCTGGCGGTGCGGGCGGTCGCCTCGGCCGCGGTCGCCCGGGCGGTGGCGTCCTCGGCGCGCTGAGCCGACCGCGCCGCGGCGGTCAGCGCCTCCTGGCGGGCCCGCTCGGCGGCCGCCGCCCGCTCGTCGGCCTCCCGCGCGGCGGCGCGGGCGGTCTGCTCGGCCTCCCGGGCGCGGTCCCGGTCCCGCTCGGCGTCGCGGGCCTGCACCCGCGCGGCCTCCGCGGCCGCGCGCGCGTCGTCCCGCGCGGTGAGGGCCTCGTCGCGCTCCCGGGTCCGCGTCCGGACGGTCTCGGCGAGGGTGCGCTCGGTGACGGCGGCCTGGGCGCGGGCCTCGACGAGGTCGTCGTGCTCGCGGGCGGCGTCCGCGCGCGCCTGCGCCTCGGCCCGGCGGGCCAGGTCGGCGTCCTGCTCGGCCGCCCGCCGGCGCAGGTCCGCGTCGGCGGCCCGCGCCTCGGCGGAGGCGCGCTCGGCCTCGGCCCGGTCGCGGTCCTCCTCCGCCTGGCCACGGCCGGCCTCGGCGGCCGCGCGGGCCGCCTCGGCCAGCTCCGTGCGGTGCCCGGCCTCGGCGCGGGCCTGCGCGACGGCCCGGTCCGCGGCCGTCCGCGCCGCGTCGGCGGCCCGCTCGGCCGCCTGCCGCGCCTCCTGCGCCTGCGCGCCGGCCTGCTCAGCGTGCAGGGCCCGCTCCTCGGCCCGTAGCTGCGCGGCGTGGGCGGCGTCGACCTCGGCGCGGGCCTCGGCGATGCGGGCCTCCACGCCCGCCTCGTCCCGGTACCCGGCCAGCGCGTCGGCGGCGCCGGTGAGCAGGGCGGCCTGCGCGTCGGCCGCGGCGGCGGCCTCCCGGGCCGCCACGGCCCACTGCCGCACCAGGTGCCGCACGCGGCCCTCCGGCGGGAGGTCCTCGGTCAGCGCCGCCGTGGCGGCCAGCCGCGCGGCCCGCGGCCCGGTGGCCCGCACCCGCTCCTGGCGCGCGCTCTCCGGGTTGTGCGCGGGATCCGCGCAGAACTTCGGCGACGGACCGCTGCGGCCGGGGGTCCGGGGGCGCCGGGGCTCCGGGCAGCCGGGAAAGGCGCAGGCCTCGGGTGACGCCGGTTCCGGCGGGCTGGTCATGCGGTCGACGATAGATGGATGGATGGGGCCACATATCCAGTCCGTCCATGTGTTCGGCAATTGCTTCCGAGAAGCACTTCTTCTGCGAAGTGATCGGATGCGGTCCGGTCGGCCCTCCGGGAGACTGCGGAGGTGCACCCGGAGCCGTCCCGCAGGCGCGACGCGCCCGGCGCAGCCGCCCCGGCCGGCGACCGGGCGCTCGCACCCGCCGACCTCACCGCCGTCGGTTCCTACGTCGCCGCCGCCCAGGCCGACTCCACCCGCCGGGCCTACGCCCGCGACGTCGCCGCCTGGACCGCCTGGTGCGCCCGCCGGTCGCTGCCCGGCACGCTGCCGGCGGACCCGCTCACCGTCGCGGCCTGGCTGGCGGCGATGGCCGACGGCGGGCACAGCCCGCGGTACGTCGCCCGGCGGCTGTCGGCGCTCAACGACGCCCACCGCACCGCGGGCCACCCCGCGCCGGGGGAGAACGAGGGCGTGCGGCGGACCCTCGCCGGGATCCGCCGCACCGCCGCGCGGTCCGGCCACCGGCCCCGGCGCGCCCGCGCGGTGGACACCGCGACCGTCCGGGCCCTCGTCGAGGACCTCCCGGACACCCTCGCCGGCACCCGCGACCGGTGCCTCATCCTCCTCGGCTACGCCCTGGGGCTGCGGGCCTCGGACCTGTGCTGGCTGCGGGTCGAGGACCTCACCCCGGCCGGGCACGGCGGGCTCGACGTCCTGGTGCGCTTCTCCAAGACCGACCAGGAGGGCGCGGGGGACACCCTGGCCCTGGCCGAGGGCGTCCGCGCGGTCACCTGCCCGGTGCGGGCCGCCCGCGCCTGGCTCACCGCGCTGGCCGGGCAGGGGATCACCGCCGGGCCCCTGTTCCGGTCGGTCGGCAAGGGCCGCAACCCGCGGCTGGGGGCGGCCCCGCTGACCACCCGCAGCGTCGACCTGGTCCTGCGGCGGGCCGCCGAACGGGCCGGCGTCTCCCCGGAGGGGCTCTCGCCGCACTCCCTGCGCCGGGGCTTCGCCACCACCGCCTACGCGCAGGGCGTGCCGGAGAAGGAGATCAGCCGCACCGGCCGGTGGCGGTCCCTCGTCGTCCGCTCCTACGACGCCTCCGGCCGCTGGGCCGACCCGGCGTCCGGCTCCCTGGGGCTGTGACCGCGGCGGCAGGGGTCAGCGGCGCGGGCGCCGGCCGATCCTGGACCCCAGCCAGGTGAGCGGGTCGTAGCGGCGGTCCACCACCCGCTCCTTGAGCGGGATGATGCCGTTGTCGGTGAGGTGGATGCCCTCCGGGCAGACCTCGCTGCAGCACTTGGTGATGTTGCAGTAGCCCAGGCCGAACTCATCCTGCGCGGCGTCGCGGCGGTCGCGGACGTCGAGCGGGTGCATGTCCAGCTCGGCCAGGCGGATGAGGAAGCGGGGCCCGGCGAAGGCCCGCTTGTTCTCCTCGTGGTCCCGGATCACGTGACAGGTGTCCTGGCACAGCCAGCACTCGATGCACTTGCGGAACTCCTGCGACCGCTCCACGTCGACCTGCTGCATCCGGTGGTGGCCGTCGGGGTCCCGTGGCTGCGGGGTGAAGGCCGGGATCTGCGCGGCCTTCTCGTAGTTGTAGGACACGTCGGTGACCAGGTCACGGATCACCGGGAAGGTCCGCAGCGGGGTCACGGTGACCGTCTCGTCCTCGGCGAAGGTGCTCATCCGCGTCAGGCACATCAGCCGCGGGCGTCCGTTGACCTCCGCGCTGCAGGACCCGCACTTGCCGGCCTTGCAGTTCCACCGGACGGCGAGGTCCCCGGCCTGGGTGGCCTGCAGCCGGTGGATGACGTCGAGGACCACCTCGCCCTCGTGCACCGGGACGGTGAACGTCTGCAGGTCGCCGCCGGAGGCGTCGCCGCGCCACACCCGGAACGTGGCGTCGTAGCCGCCGCTGCTGCGCCGGTCGCCCTCGTCGACGGCGCCGACGCTGGGTTCGCCCGTCTCGGTCACGCGTCCTCCTCGTGGGCGTCGCTCACGCCTGCTCCTCGAAGATCTCGGCGAGCTCCGGTGGCATCTCCGGCAGCGCCTGCCGGGTCACCGTCACACCGCCGTCGGGCGTGCGGGTGCAGACCAGGTTGGTCCGCGCCCACTCGGCGTCGGCGGCGGGGAAGTCGTCGCGGGTGTGCCCGCCGCGGCTCTCCTCGCGCTCCAGCGCCGCCCGGGCGATGCACTCGCTGACCAGCAGCATGTGCGGCAGGTCCAGGGCGATGTGCCAGCCCGGGTTGTACTGCCGGTGGCCCTCGACGGAGAGCGCGGCCACCCGCTGCTTGAGGGCCTCGATCCGCTCCAGCGCCCGCTCCATCTCCGGCGCCGTGCGGATGATGCCGACCAGGTCGTGCATCGTCTGCTGCAGCTCCTGCTGGACGGTGTAGGCGTTCTCCCCGCCCTCGCGTTCGAACGGCGCCAGCGCCGCCGCGGCCGCGTCGGCCAGCGCGACGTCGGCCAGCTCCACCAGGCCGGCCCGCTTGTGCGCGTGCTCGGCGGCGGCCACCCCGGCGCGCCGGCCGAACACCAGCAGGTCCGACAGCGAGTTGCCGCCGAGCCGGTTCGAGCCGTGCATCCCGCCGGCGACCTCCCCGGCGGCGAACAGGCCCGGGACCCGCGCCGCCTCGGTGTCGGGGTCGACCTCCACCCCGCCCATCACGTAGTGGCAGGTGGGCCCGACCTCCATCGCCTCGGCGGTGATGTCGACGTCGGCCAGCTCCTTGAACTGGTGGTACATCGACGGCAGCCGCCGGCGGATGTAGTCCGCCGAGCGGCGCGAGGCGATGTCGAGGAAGACGCCGCCGTGCGGGGACCCGCGGCCGGCCTTGACCTCGCTGTTGATCGCGCGGGCCACCTCGTCGCGGGGGAGCAGCTCGGGCGGTCGGCGGTTGTTCTTCTTGTCCTCGTACCAGCGGTCGGCCTCGTCCTCGGTCTCCGCGGTCTCCTTGCGGAAGAAGTCCGGGATGTAGTCGAACATGAACCGGTTGCCCGAGGAGTTCTTCAGGACGCCGCCGTCGCCGCGGACGCTCTCGGTGACGAGGATGCCGCGCACCGACGGCGGCCAGACCATCCCGGTGGGGTGGAACTGGACGAACTCCATGTTGACCAGCGAGGCGCCGGCCTGCAGCGCCAGGGAGTGCCCGTCGCCGGTGTACTCCCAGGAGTTCGAGGTGACCTTGTAGGCCTTGCCGATGCCGCCGGTGGCCAGCACCACCGAGGGCGCCTGCCAGGCGACGAAGCGGCCGGACTCCCGCCAGTAGCCGAACGCCCCGGTGATCCCCTCGTCGTCGGTGAGCAGCCGGGTGACCGTGCACTCCATGTACACGTCGATGCCGAGGGCCACGGTGCGCTGCTGCAGCGTGCGGATCAGCTCCAGGCCGGTGCGGTCGCCGACGTGGGCCAGGCGGGCGTACCGGTGACCGCCGAAGTCGCGCTGGCTGATCAGCCCCTCGGGGGTGCGGTCGAACAGCGCGCCCCAGTCCTCGAGCTCGTGCACCCGGTCGGGTGCCTCCTGCGCGTGCAGCTGGGCCATCCGCCAGTGGTTGAGCATCTTCCCGCCGCGCATGGTGTCGCGGAAGTGCACCCGCCAGTTGTCGTCGGGCCAGGCGTTGCCCATCGCCGCGGCGATCCCGCCCTCGGCCATCACCGTGTGCGCCTTGCCCAGCAGGGACTTGCAGACGACGGCGGTGCGGGCGCCCTCCTCGTGGGCGGCGATGGCGGCCCGCAACCCGGCCCCACCGGCGCCCACGACCACGACGTCGTACTCGTGCCGCTCGAGCTCCATCAGAAGAACCTCAGATCCGAGATCGTGCCGGTGGCGAGGAGGAAGACGTAGAAGTCGGCGAAGGCGACGCCGAACAGCGAGATCCAGGCGTACTTCATGTGGTTGGCGTTCAGCCGCGACACGACCGTCCAGAACCGGTAGCGCACCGGGTGCCGGGAGAAGGAGTTGAGCCGGCCGCCGACGATGTGCCGGCAGGAGTGGCACGACAGCGAGTACAGCCACAGCAGGGCGGCGTTGGCCAGCAGCACCAGCGTGCCCAGGCCCATGTGCCCCCAGGCGCCGGTCTCGTCGCGGAAGGCGAGCACCGCGTCGTAGGTGAGGACGACGTTGAAGACCAGGCCCAGGTAGAAGAAGTAGCGGTGCAGGTTCTGGCCGAGCAGCGGCAGCCGCGTCTCACCGGTGTAGCGCCGGTGCGGCTCGGCGACCGCGCACGCCGGCGGCGAGAGCCAGAACGACCGGTAGTAGGCCTTCCGGTAGTAGTAGCAGGTCAGCCGGAAGCCCAGCGGCACGACCAGGATGTAGATGGCCGGGGAGATCCAGGCCGGCCCGGTGAACCACTCGGGGAACGTGTCGCCCTCGCACGCGGTGGTGATGCACGGCGAGTAGAACGGCGAGATGTAGGGCTCGGAGAAGTAGTGGGCGTTCTGGAAGGCGCGGAACGTCGAGTAGACGATGAACGCGACCAGCGCCACGACGGTCAGCAGGGGCTGCAGCCACCAGCGGTCGGTGCGCAGTGTGCGGGCCTCGATGGCCGCGCGCCGTGGCGGCACCGCCCCGTTGCCCCCGCCCGGGGTGACCGCCCCGGTCCCGCGGGGCGCGGTGGTGGTCACGACGCCGTCCGGCCGGACCCGCCCAACCCGTCGTCGTCGCCGTCGCCGTAGACGACGGCGAAGGGGTCGTACACGGCCCGGGCCCGGGCACCGCACAGCAGGGTGAGGTCGTCGCGGAGCCGGCCGACGTCGACCCGCAGCCGGCGGGAGTCCACGGTGTCACCGAAGTACCTGGTCAACGGTGCGCACGCCTGCTCGAGGGCGTCGACCGCCCTGCGAGCCGCCGCCACGTCCTGCTCCAAAGACATCGCTGCCCCCAGATCGCTGCGAACGCCGCCGGGCCGGCGGTGGAGGGCAGTCGACCACGGACGTCGTGCTGGGGAAAGGGGCTGGGTCCCGGGTCTTCGGTCCCCGCCGCGCGGTGGACGGCGGACGGACCGGGCGTGCGCCGCCGCGGCCGACGGGGTTCCGCCGCGCCGCCGCCCGGAGGACGCTGGGCCGGTCCCGGTACGGGGCGCGCGGCCGGTGTCCGGCCGGGCGCGGGGCCCCGGACCCGTCCCGGTCGGCACCGTCCCGGTCGCCGTCCGGCCGATCGTCGGGAGACCTCCCATGCGCCGTCCGGCCGCCACCTCGTTCGTCCTCCCGTGCGTGGTCCCCCTGCTCCTCGCAGGGTGCTCCGCCGCGACCGGGTCCGAGGACGGCGGAGGAGGTGGCGGCGGAGGAGGTGGGCAGGAGCTCACGGCGCGCCTGGTCGACGCCGAGGGCACCGAGGTGGGCACGGCCACCCTGGAGGACGCCGACGGCGGCGTGCGTGTCTCGGTGGAGGTGACCGGCCTGCCGCCGGGGTTCCACGGGTTCCACCTGCACGCGGTCGGCCTGTGCGAGCCGGACAGCGCCAACCCCGCCGACCCGGCCACGCGGGGCGACTTCCTCTCGGCCGGGGGGCACATCGGCGCCGGGGAGGCCGACCACGGCGAGCACGCCGGCGACCTCCCGGTGCTCCTCGTCGACGGCTCCGGCGCCGGGACCCTCACCGTCGTCACCGACGCGCTGTCCACCGACGACCTGACCGACGACGACGGCAGCGCGCTGATGGTCCATGCCGGCCCGGACAACTACGCGAACGTCCCCGAGCGGTACGCGCCCGCGGGACCCGACGAGACGACCCGCAACACCGGGGACGCCGGCGGCCGCATCGCCTGCGGCCCGGTGGGCGACTGACCGGGCAGGGGGAAGGCCATGACCAGGAGCCGGACCGCACCGCGCGGGGCCGTCGTGGCCACTGCGCTGCTGGTCCTCGCGACGGCACCGACCGCGGCGGCCGCCGCCCCGGCGGGCCCGCCCCGGGGTGATCCCGGTGTCGTGCTGAGCTGGAACGCCATCGCCTGGCGCACCATCGGCGTCGAGGGCCAGAAGCCGCCGCCGGTCGCCCAGCTCTACCTCGGCCTGGTGTCCACGGCCGTGTACGACGCGGTGGTCACCGCGGCGGACGACGACGCCGCCGCGGACGTGGCCGCGGCGACGGCTGCCCACGACGTGCTGGTGGAGTACTTCCCGGCGTCCCGGGCCGCCCTGGACGCGGACTACGACGCGTGGCTCGGCGGCGTCCCGGACGACGAGGCGCGGCGGTCCGGCCAGCGGGTCGGGGCCGGGGCCGCGGCCGATCTGGTCGCGGCCCGTGCCGACGACGGGCGGGACGCCCCGATCACCCTCCCCACGCCCGAGGACCCGCCCCCTGGCCGGTGGGTCCCGACCGGCAGCGGGGAGATGACGGCCCCGTGGCTGGGCTTCACCGAGCCGCTGGTCGTCGACTCGCCCGAGCAGTTCGCCACCGACGGTCCCGACCCGCTGGACAGCGAGGCGTACGCGGCCGACCTCGCCGAGGTGGCGTCGACGGGGTCCGCGACGAGCGCCGTGCGGACCCCGGAGCAGACCGAGCTGGCCCTCTTCTGGAGCGACAACCCGATCCGGCAGTACCAGGACGGCATGCGGGAGCGGGCCCTCCGCCAGCAGATGGGCATCGGGGAGACGGCGCGGATGTTCGCCGCCGCCAACGGCGCCGGTGCCGACGCGCTGATCACCTGCTGGCGGGTCAAGTACGAGACGCCCTTCTGGCGTCCGGTGACCGCGATCCAGCAGGCCGACCGGGACGGGAACCCGGCCACCGCCCCCGACCCGGGGTGGACCTCGCTGCGACCGGCCCCGCCCTACCCGGACAACCCCAGCGGCCACGGCTGCGTGAGCACGGCGGTCGCCGAGACCCTCGAGGGGCTGTTCGGCCGCGGGCAGGTGGACCTGCAGGTCGCCAGCACGGTCACCGGCACCGCGCGGGCCTACGACGACGCCGACACCTGGCTGGACGAGGTCGTGGACGCGCGGATCTGGCTCGGCATCCACTTCCGGGACGCGATGGACGACTCCCGGGAGATCGGCCGCGGGGTGGCCGGGGCGGTGCTCGACGAGTTCGGAGCCGCCCGGTGATGCCCGACGCCGCGGCCCGGCCCTGACCCGTCGCCGGCCGGCACGCCCCGGTCGGTCCCGGGAGGTCCTGCCCGCGCCCGGCGCACGGGGCAGACTCGCCCCATGACGAGGGTCGGCCTGGTGCTGGGCGCCGGGGGCGTCGTCGGTCAGGCCTACCACTCGGGGGTGCTGGCGGTCCTGCAGCACGACCTCGGCTTCGACGCGCGGACCGCGGACGTCGTCGTCGGCACGTCGGCCGGGTCGATCACCGGCACGCTGCTGCGGCTCGGCGTCTCGGCGGAGGACCTCGCGGCCTGGACGGTGAGGGCCCCCCTGTCCGGCGACGAGGACGTGCTGCGCCAGATGGCCGGCACCCCCGTGCCCGACCTGGCCCCGTTCAACCCGCTGCACCTGCTGCGCCGCCCCCTGCGCGTGCCCGGCCGGCACATGGTCGGGCGGGCGCTGACCCGGCCGTGGCGGTTCCGGCCGCTGGCCGCGGGCATGTCGCTGGTGGCCCCGGGGCGGCACGACGTCGTCGAGCAGCTCGCCGCGCTCCGGGAGCTGGAGCAACCGGGGTGGCCGGACCGTCCACTGTGGATCTGCGCGGTGCGCCGGCGCGACGGGCGGCGCGTCGTCTTCGGCCGTCCGGGCGCGCCCGAGGCGCCCGTGCACCTGGCGGTGGCGGCGTCGTGCGCGGTGCCCGGGTACTTCGCCCCGGTCGGCATCGACGGGCACGCCTACGTCGACGGAGGCGTGCACTCGCCGACCAACGCCGCGATCCTGCGGGGACAGCGCCTGGACCTCGTCGTCGTGATCTCGCCGATGAGCGGCCCCGCCGGACTGCGCCCCGACGTCTACGCCGCCTCGCGCCGGCACTCGGCCCGGCTGCTGCGCCGTGAGGTGGCGGCCCTGCGCGCGACCGGCGTCCCGACGTTCGTCTTCTCCCCGGGCGCGGCGGAGCAGGAGGCCATGGGCAACGACATGATGTCCCGGCGCCGCCTGGACGAGGTCGTCCAGCAGTCCTTCCTCGCCGCCGGTGCGCAGGCGGCCACCCCCGCGCTGGCCGCCCTCGTCCGCAAGGCGGCGGAGGCGGACGGGCGCTGACCGGCGGACCGGTCGGTCAGGCCGCGGCGTCGGCCCGCAGCCGCACCGGGAGCCGGGTGAGGCCGCGCATGAGCAGGCTGGCGCGCCAGGTCAGCTCGTCGGGCCGGCAGGCGAGGGCGAGGTCGGGGAACCGGGTGAGCAGCGTCCGGAAGGCCACGTCGCCCTCCAGCCGGGCCAGCGGGGCCCCGAGGCAGTGGTGCAGCCCGAAGCCGAACGCCAGGTGGCCGCCCGCGTCGCGGTGCAGGTCCAGCTCGTCGGGGCGGGCGAAGTGGTCCGGGTCGCGGTCGGCCGAGGCCAGGGCGACGAGCACCACCTCGCCGGCCGGGATGGTCGTGCCGCCGATCTCGACCGCCTCGGTCGTGTGGCGGAAGGTGGCCAGGTCGACCGGCCCGTCGAAGCGCAGGAACTCCTCCACCGCCCGCGGGGTCAGGTCGGGGTCGGCCCGCAGCTCGGCCAGCAGGTCGGGGCGGCGGAACAGCGCGAGCACCCCGTTGCCGATGAGGTTGACCGTCGTCTCGTGGCCGGCGACCAGCAGCAGGAACGCCATCGCCACGGTCTCCTCCGGCGAGAGCCGGTCGGCGTCGTCGGACGCGGCGACGATCGCCGAGAGCATGTCGTCGGCCGGCCGGGCCCGCTTCTCCGCGACGAGCCCACCGAGGTACTGCGCCATGGCGGCCGCGGCCGCCGACCGGTCGGCCGCGGCCCCGTCGGAGGACAGCAGGGTGTTCGACCACCTGCGGAAGCCCCGGCGGTCGGCGTCGGGCACGCCGAGCAGGTCGCAGATGACCGCCATCGGCAGCGGGAAGGCGAAGGCGTCGAGCAGGTCGACCTCCGGCGGACCGGCGGCCATCCGGTCGGCCAGGCCCGTGGCGAGCTCCTCGATGCGCGGGCGCATCCCCGCGATGGCCCGCACCGTGAACGCCCGGCTCACCAGCTTGCGCAGCCGGGTGTGGTCCGGTGGGTCGCTGCTGAGCATGTGCCGGGTGAGCTCCTCGGCGAACACGGCACGCCGCTCGGCCGGCACCGGCTGGGCGCCCAGCACCCGGGCGAAGCTGCCGGCGTCCTTGGCCAGCCGGGGGTCGGTGAGGGCCTGCCGCACGTCGTCGTAGCGGGTCACCAGCCACACCGGCAGGCCCACCGGGGTCCGCGCCCGCGCCACCGGCCGCTCCGCCCGCAGGCGCGCGTAGAGGGCGTAGGGGTCGGCGAAGAAGGCCGCGTCCAGCTCCACCACCGGGTCGGCAGCGGGTGCCGTGGACGACCACCGTCGGTCCATCGCCCGAGAGTCCCCGGACGCCGCGGGCGGGACAACCCCTTGTCGGTGCCGTCCCGCGGAACGGCCGCGGGGCGCGGCGGCCGGAGTAGCGTCCGGGGCGCTTCGCCGGGGACGACGGCGGGAGGCGACCGTGGGTGGGACGTCGCAGGGACCGGTCCAGGACGGCCGTCCGGTCGTCGTCGCGCTGCGGGAGCTCGACGCCGGGGCGGTGGAGCGGGCCGGCGGCAAGGCCGCGAACCTCGGCGAGCTGATCGGCGCGGGGCTGCCGGTGCCCGACGGCTTCTGCGTGACCACCGACGCCTACCGCGAGGTGGCCGCCGCGGCCGGCCTCACCGACGTCCTCGACGAGCTGGCCGGCCTCGGCGCCGACGACCGGGACCGGGCGGTGGACCTGGCCGCCCGGGCCCGGGAGCGGGTCCTCGCCACGCCCGTGCCGCCGCACGTGGCGGCCGCGGTCACCGCGGCCTACCGGGAGCTCGGGGAGCAGACGCCGGTGGCCGTCCGCTCCTCGGCCACCGCCGAGGACCTCCCGACCGCCAGCGCCGCCGGCCAGCAGGACACCTACCTCGGGGTCGTCGGTGCCGAGGCCGTCCTGGACGCGGTGCACCGCTGCTGGGCGTCCCTCTGGACCGACCGGGCGGTCGTCTACCGGGTCGGCAACGGGGTCGACCCGGCCTCGGCCCGGCTCGCGGTCGTCGTGCAGCGGATGGTGGACGCCGCGGTGGCGGGCGTGATGTTCACGGTCGACCCGGTCACCGGGCGGCGCGGGGAGACCGTCGTCGACGCCAGCCCCGGTCTGGGCGAGGCCGTGGTCAGCGGAGCGGTCAACCCCGACCACTTCGTGCTCGACAGCAGCACCGGCGCGGTCCTGGAGCGGCGCCTCGGGGACAAGCGCCTGGCCGTCCGGGCCCGGGCCGGTGGCGGGACCGAGGCAGTGCCCCTGCCGGCCTCCGACCGCGCCAGCCTGTCCGACGACCAGCTGCGCGCCCTGGTCGCCCTCGGCAACCGCGTCCAGGAGCACTACGGGTACCCGCAGGACACCGAGTGGGCCCTCGACGCCTCCGGCGCGCTGTGGCTCACCCAGGCCCGGCCGGTCACCACGCTGTTCCCGCTCCCCGACGGCGACCCGGCGCGGCCCGGGCTGCGCGTCTGGTTCTGCTTCAGCCTCGCCCAGGGCCTGACCCGCCCGTTGACGCCGGTCGGGCGGTCCGCGATCCGCGTGGTCGGGTCGTCGGTGGCCGCCCTCTACGGCTCCCGGCCGGCCGACCCGGTCGCCGGGCCCCCGGGGCTCCGGGACGCGGCGGGCCGGCTGTTCCTCGACATCACGCCGATCGTGCGCAGCACCGCCGGACGCGCCGTCTTCCCCCGCGTGCTCGACGTGATGGAGGCGCGCTCGGCCACCGTGCTGCGCGAGCTGGCCACCGATCCCCGGCTCTCGGTCGTGCACCCCTCGTGGTGGCCGGTGGTGCGCCGGCTCGCCTGGGTGGCGGCCCGGTTCGGCGTCCCGCTGCAGGTCGCGCAGGCGGTCGCCCGCCCGGCGGCGGCCCGGCGCCGCCTGGACCGGCTCGGCGCGCGGCTGCGGGCGCGTCCGGTGCTGCCCGCGTCGGCGCCGCCGCGTCAACGGCTGGCCGCCGTCGTGGAGCTGCTCGGCTCCGCCGCGGTCCGGATCGCGCCGCGGGTGGTACCGCCGGCCGCCACCGGGTTCGCGCTGCTGTGGCTGGCCGGCCGCCTGCTCGGTCCCGACGCGCGACCCGGGGACCTCGCGACGGTCCTGCGCGGCCTGCCGCACAACGTGACGACGGAGATGGACCTGCAGCTGTGGGACCTCGCGACCGCGGTCCGGGCCGACGCCGCGGCCGCGTCGGCCCTGGGCGGGACGCCGGCCGCCGAGCTCGCCGCGCGCTGCCGGGCCGGGACGCTGCCGCCGGTGCTGCAGGACGGGCTCCAGGGCTTCCTCGACCGCTACGGCCACCGCGCCGTCGCCGAGATCGACCTCGGGGTGCCCCGCTGGTCGGAGGACCCCACGCACGTCCTCGGCGTCCTCGCCAACTACCTGCGGCTCGACGATCCCGACCGGGCGCCGCGCCGGGTGTTCGACCGCGGCGCCGCGGAGGCCGAGGCGATGGTGGGGACCCTGACCGGGCGGGCCCGGCGGCGCGGCCGGCTGCGGGGGCGGGCCGTGGGACTGGCGCTGGACCGGGCCCGGCAGCTGGCCGGCATCCGGGAGCTGCCCAAGGCCCTGATCGTGCTGGTGCTGGCCCAGGCACGCCGCGAGCTGCTGGGCGTCGGCGCGGACCTGGCCGCGGCGGGCCGGCTCGCGGACGCCGAGGACGTCTGCTTCCTCGACCTCCGCGAGGTGGCCGAGGGGCTCGACGGCCGGGACCTGCGCGACCTCGTCGCCAGCCGCCGTGCCGGCCACGACCGCGAGACGAGGCGCCGGCACGTGCCCCGCGTGCTGCTCAGCGACGGCACCGAACCGGAGGCGCGCAGCGGGACCGCCCTGGCGGCGGACGGCGCGCTGGTGGGCACCCCGGCGTCGGCGGGGACCGTGACCGGGACCGCGCGCGTCGTCCTGGACCCGGTGGGGGCGCACCTGGTGCCCGGGGAGGTCCTCGTCGCGCCGTCCACCGACCCGGGCTGGACCCCGCTGTTCCTCACCGCCGGTGCGCTGGTCATGGAGATGGGCGGGGCGAACTCGCACGGGGCGGTGGTCGCCCGCGAGTACGGCATCCCCGCGGTGGTCGGCCTGCCGGAGGCGACCAGCCGGTTCACCACCGGCCAGCGGCTCACCGTCGACGGCACGCGGGGGCGGGTCACCGTCGCGGAGGAGGAGCCCGCGCGCTGAGCCCGGGTCAGACGAGGACGCGGCGGCCGTGGACCGGGTCGGCGGCCTCGGCGGCGAGCAGGATCCGGCGGGCCGGGCGGTAGCGGCCCTCGCGGAGGCTGCGGGCCTTGTCCGGGTCGGTCCGGGCCAGCTCGGCGCTGGCCGCGAGGTCGTGCCCGTTGCCGGCCAGCTGCACCAGGCGGCCCAGGGGGTGGGCGGCGGAGCGGCGGATCAGGCCGGCGATGAAGGGCTCCCCGGGACGCCGGGTGACCGCGTCGACCGCCTCGACCACGACCTCCGGGACGCCGAGGGCGCGCAGCCGGTCGAGGTCGTAGCGGCGGGCCGGGTCGGGATGGTCGCGGGTGTGCTCGACGATGTCGCGCAGCAGGCCGGCCATCTCCGCGTAGGGGCCGTGGGGCCGCAGCGTCTCGGCGATCGGGCGCAGGTGGGCCAGGTAGTGGTCGCGGCCCTGCGCGTCGACCTGCCCCTCGTGCGCCGCCAGCGCCAGCAGGTGCGCGTCGGCCACGGTGAACGCCACGACCCCGAGGCTATGCCGGGCGGCGGGCCGGGGCGCGGCCGTCCCCGCTCCTCCGCCGGTACCGGGGGCCGATAGCGTCCCGCCGGATGCCGCGGCGCGTGCCCGACCCGGCCGCGCACCACGACGAGCGAGGAGCGCCCGTGTCCCTCTTGCACCAGCAGCCGCCCGGGAGCCGGGTGCGACGGTCCGCCCGCGACGCCGTCCCGGGGAGCACGCGGTGAGCACGCTGCGGTCGCGCTGGGCGGCGGGGGAGGCCTGCCACGGCCTGTGGAGCCAGCTCCCGGGTGCGGTCCCGGCGGGGTTGCTGGCCGGCACCGGCGCCGACTTCGTCGTCCTGGACCTGCAGCACGGCGCGGTCGGCGAGGCGGACCTGCCGGGCGTCACCGCCGCGGTCGTCGCGGCCGGCTCGGTGCCGCTGGTGCGCACCCGCAGCCCCCACCCCGCCGACGTGGGGCGCCCGCTGGACCTGGGCGCGCACGGGGTCGTCGTCCCGAGCATCCGGGACGCCGCCCACGCCCGCGACGTCGTCACCAGCTGCCGGTACGGGCCCGCGGGCACCCGGTCGATCGGCCGGCTGTCGGGCGGCTCCGCCGAGCCGCTGGTCGTCCTCATGGTGGAGACGGCGGGCGCGCTCGACGACCTCGACGCCGTCCTCGCCCTGGAGGGCCTGGACGGGGTCTACGTCGGCCCGGGCGACCTGGCGCTGTCCCTGGGCCGGGCCGGCGAGGACAGCCGGGACCACGTGCGCGGCGTCATCTCCTCGATCGTCGCGCGCGCGGTGGCCGCCGGCGTGCCGGTCGGGGTGCACGCGTTCAGCGGGGCGGAGGCCGCCGCGTACGCCGCGGAGGGCGCCACCATCGTCACCGCCGCGATGGACACCACCTGCCTGCGGGCGGTCGCGGAGGAGCACCTGCGCGTCGCCCGGGGCGGCTGAGCGGGGCCGACACCGGGGCGCCCCGGGCCGACACCGCTGCGCCCCCGGCGCCCGGCCGGTGCCGCGACGGGCCATGGTCGGTGGCCGCCGGGCCCTTGGTCATGACCAGCCGGGTCGTTCGTCACCAGCCTCCGGTGTGTCGCGCGGGCTGCGCAGCAAGCGGGTGACATGCGGGTGCCCCAGCCACCAGCATCGGCCCTGCTCCGTCATGGGGGGCCTGGCCAGGCGGTTCGAGCGAGGTGGCGGTGACGGACCTGACGACGGCACGGGCCCCCGGGTCCGACGGCCCGGACCTCGTTCCCGACGTCCCCGACCGACCCGAGCCGCGACCGGGCACCCCGCCGCTGGACGCGGCCGGCGTGCCCCTGCCCCGCCTGACCAGCCTCGCCCGGCTGACCCCCGCGCAGGCCCTCGAGGTCGGGGCCCAGGTGCTCGCCGAGGCGGCGCGGGGAGAGGGGACGGCGGCCGGCGACGGCCGGGTCCCCGTCGAGCGTCTCGTCGTCGGTGCCGACGGGCGGGTGACCCTCACCCCTCCGGTGCACGGGAGTCCCGACGGTCGACCCGGTACGCCCGTCGCGGCGGTGCTCGCGGACGTCGCGGCTGGCGCCCGCGTCCGCCCCCGCCGCGCGGACCCGGCCGCCGAGCGGCTGCTGGCCCCGCTCGACCGGGCGGCGAGCGACCTGGCGGTGGAGGGGGTCGCCGAGGTCGCGCGGACGCTCGCGGAGGCGGCCGTCGCCCTCGACCGCGCAGCCGTCCGCAGCGAGCTCGGCGCACTGGTGCGGGCCGCCGGCGGTGCCGTGGCGCCGGGCCGCGGACCCGGGGCGGCCGGGCGCCCGGTGGACCGCCCCGCCGCCGGCCCGGTGGCGCGCGCCGGCGCCGGTGCGGCGCGCAGCCCGGTGCGGCGGATCGGCGCGTGGCTGCTCTCGGTGGTGGTCCTCGCCGGGGTCGTGACGCTGGAGGTGGTGCTCCTGCGCGACGACATCGCCAGGGACATCGGCCTGCTCCTGGACGCCGGGCGCAGCGGGTCGGCGCCACCCACCGCCGCGGAACCCGACGGGTTGCCCGTCGTGCCGCCCGCCCCCGCGGCGGCCGGGGCCGTGACCGGCGTCGACCTGCGCCCGCTGTCGCCCTGCGCGCCCGGGGCGCCCTGCGACCTGCGCCTGCTCGTGCAGGTCGCCCCGGGAGCCGAGCCGCAGGTGGTGACGTGGTCCTACCGGGTCGTCGACCGGTGCACCGGGGCCACGGAGACCGCGCCGGGCGGGACCGTCACCGTGCCGGCCGGCGGGACCCGGGCCGCGGCCGTCGGCATCCTCCCGCTCCCGGCCGGCCCGGCGGTGGCGGTGCTCGCGGTCACCGACCTGCCGGCCACCGCCGCCTCCTCGCCCGTGCTCGTCGGCTCGTGCCGGCCCGACCCCGGGGCCCGGTGACCCCACCGGAGGGAGGACGCCATGCCGATCTCGGGCCCGGCCGGGCCGCCGATCGACGGACCCCGGAGGCCACGGCGGACCCGGGAGCAGCGCCGAGCCCTCCGCAGTGGCGCGTTCGACCTGCTCGCGGTCGCCGCCGCGCTGGCCCTGGTCGGGCTGGGCCTGGCCAACCTGTACCTCGTCGGCGCCACCGAGCTGGCCGCGCGGCAGGCCGTGATCGCCGCCGGCGGGGTGCTCGCCCTCGCGGTGTTCTGGCGGGTCCGCGTGCGCTACCTCGGCGTCCTGGGCTGGGCCGCCTACGGCGCGGCCGTGCTGTTCCTCGTCGGCGTGCTGACGATGGGGCTCTCGGCGAACGGCGCCACCCGGTGGATCGCGATCGGCTCCCTGACCTTCCAGCCCTCCGAGCTGGCCAAGCTGGGGCTGCTCCTGGTGCTGGCCGCCGTCCTCGGCTCGGGCCGGCCGGCGTGGCAGCGCTTCTCCCTCGCCGTCGCCCTCGCCGCCGTGCCCATCGGGCTCACGCTGCTCCAGCCGGACCTCAGCACCACCACGCTGCTGGTGGTGCTGGCCGGGGCCATGCTCGTCATCGGTCGCGTCCCGGCCCGGTTCCTGCTGCCCCTGGTCGCCGCGGCGGCGGTCGCGGCGCCGCTGCTGATCAGCCTGCTGCGGCCCTACCAGGTCGAACGCCTGGGCACCTTCCTCGTCGGCGCGCACGAGTCCCCCACCGGCTCGGGGTGGGCGCTGCGGCAGGCGCACATCGCCGTGGGCTCCGGAGGGCTGTTCGGACGGACCGACGACCCCCTCCGCGGCCTGCGCGCGCAGTACCTGCCCGAACGGGACACCGATCTGGCGCTGGCCAGCCTGGTGGGGCAGTGGGGACTGGTCGCCGGCGCCGGCGCGGTGCTCGCCGCGATCGTCCTCGTCTGGCGGCTCGCGCTGGCCAGCCGGACCTCCCGCACCCCGCACGGCGCGCTCGTCGGCGGGGGGCTGGCGGTGCTCATGGGCGTGGAGATCGTCGTCTCGGTGGGGGCCAACCTCGGGCTGCTCCCGCTGGCCGGCGTCCCGTTCCCCCTGCTCAGCTACGGCGGGACGGCGCTCGTGGTGCACCTGGCCGCGATCGGGGTGGTGCTCGCCGTGCGGCGGGACGGCGCCCGGCGGCGGCTGTGGGCACCCGACCGGTACGCCGCGCGACCACGGCTGGTCCGGGTCACCGCGCTGGCCCTCTCGGTGCTGCTGGTCTCCTTCGGCGTCTACGGATGGCGCCTGCAGCGCACCCAGGGCGAGGCCCTGCAGGTGGTCGGGCAGGAGCAGATGACCCGCTGCATCCGGCTGCCCGCCGCGCGCGGCGCGATCACCGACCGGCACGGCGAGCCGCTCGCCGTGAACGCCGCGGACGTCGGCCGCGGCGTCGACCGGGTGCTCGTGGTGCCCGCCCTGCTGCGCACCCGGCCCGCCGACGTCGACCGGTTGGCCGACCTCACCGGCCGGCCGCGCGCGGACCTGCACGCGGAGATCGCGGCGGCGGAGCCCACCACACTCTCCCTGCCGGTGGCCGAGGTGCCCCGGGAGGTCGGTGCCGCGGTCACCGCGGCCGGGATCGCCGCCGTGCTCGTCGTCCCGGAGCCGCGCCGCAGCTACCCCCAGGGCGCCCTGCTCGGGCCGGTGCTCGGCTTCGCGGGGGTGGCCACGCCCGAGGACGAGGAACGCTGGCCCGGCCTGCCGAACGGGGAGTTCGTCGGCCGCGCCGGCCTGGAGCAGCAGTACGACGCGGTGCTGCGCGGCATCAACGGGCGGCAGTGCGTGTACGTCGACCCCACCGGCGTGCCGGCCGCGCTGGGGGAGCGGCGGGACCCCGTGCCCGGTGCCGAGCTGCGGCTGTCGATCGACCTCGGCCTGCAGCGGCTGCTGGACAGCGGTCTGGCCGCGGCCGTGCGCGCGCAGCCCCGGCCGCAGGGCAAGATCGGTGCCGCCGTCGCGATGGACCCCAGGACGGGGCAGGTCCTCGCCATGGCCAGCACCCCGTCGTACGACAACAACGTCTACGGGCCCCCCGTGGACGCCGCCGCGCTGCAGGCCCTGGCCGACGCGCCGGGGTCGCCGATGCTCGAGCACGTCACCCAGGCCGTCGCGCCCCCGGGGTCGACGTTCAAGCTGGTCGTCGCCGCGGCCAACCAGGCCCACCCGGTGTTCGCGCCACGCCGGGCCATCCCCACCGGGGCCAGCTTCACCTACGGCGGCCACACGTTCGGCAACTGGAAGCCGATGGGGCCGATGGACCTGGTGGAGTCGCTCGCGATCTCCAACGACGTCTACTTCTACAAGCTCGCCCTCGCCCTCGGCGCCGAGAGGATCGCCGAGACCGCCCGGACGCTCGGGGTGGGCGAGCCCACCGGGATCGACCTGCCCGCGGAGTCCGCCGGCTACCTCGGCACCCCGGAGTCGGTCCGGGCGCGAGGGGGCACCTGGTACGGCGGGTCCACCGTCATCCTCGGCATCGGCCAGGGCGAGATCCAGGTCACGCCGCTGCAGAACGCCCGGTGGACCGCCGCCCTCGCCACCGGGAGCCTGGTCACCCCGCGGCTGGGGCTGGCGATCGGCACCGACGCCGGCACCTTCACCGCCCTCCCCGCGCCGGCGGCGACGCCGCTGCCGTTCGCCGGTGAGCTGGGGCCGGTCCGGGACGGGATGCGCGCGGCGGTGACCGGCGGCACCGCCGCCCGGCTGGCCGACCTCCCGGAGCCGGCCGGCGCGAAGACCGGCACCGCCCAGGACGGCGGCCTGCGCGCCGACGAGTACGACAACTGGATCTCGGCCGCGGCCCCGGTGGACGCCCCCGAGATCGTGGTGACCACGCTGGTGCAGGGCCCGGGCACGGGCGCCAACACCGCGCGGAACGTGACGGCCGACGCCCTGCGGCACTACCTGGAGCACCGGTCCGACGTGGTCGGCACCGGCCCGGTGCAGCTGCCGTGAGCGGTCAGGTCCGGCCGTAGGCGGCGAGCAGCGGGCGGTCGCGCAGCGCCCGCGCGGCGCCCTCGGCCACGCAGGTCAGCGGGTCCTCGGCCAGCTTGACCGGGAGCCCGAGGCTCCGCTCCAGCTCCTGGGCGAAGCCGGGGACCAGCGCGGACCCGCCGAACACCAGCACGCCCTCGGCCAGCACGTCGGCGATCGCCTGCGGCGGCAGGTCGTCGAGGGACGCGGCGAGGGTCCGGACGATCTCGTCGGTGATCGGACGCACCGCGTCGGCGACCTCGGCCGCCTGCACGGTCGCCAGCCGCGGGCGGCCGCTGGCGGCGTCCCGGCCCTGGACGACGAGCGAGCCGCCGGGGTCGGACCCGGAGCGGATCTTGACCTCCTCGGCCTCCAGCTCGCCGACGTGCAGCTGGTGCTGCTCGCGCAGGTGGCGGGAGACGGCGGTCGTCATCTCGTCCCCGCCCAGCTTGCTGGTCCGGTGGGCGAGCACCCCGCCGAAGCAGAACGCCACCGCCTCGGCGGTGCCACCCCCCACGTCGACGACCATGTGCACGCGCCGCTCCAGCGGGTCGATGCCGCAGCCGACCGCGCCCGCGATCGACTCGTCGAGCGCGGTCACCGGGCGGATGCCCGCCTCCTCCGCCGCCTCGAGCAGCGCGCGGTTCTCCAGGGCGGTGGAGCCGGCGGGCACCCCGATCACGGCGCGCACCGGGGCCCACACCCGCCGTCCGGCCTTCTGCAGGACCAGGCGCAGGTAGAGCCGGGCGGTCTCCAGGTCGGTGACCACGCCGTCGTGCAGCGGCCGGACCGCGGCGAACCGGGAGGGCGCGCGGCCGAGGAGGTCCGCCGCCTCGCGCCCGACGGCGAGCACCTTCTCCCGGCGGGCACCGCCGCGGCGCAGCAGCATGACGGTCGGTTCGTCGAAGACGATGCCGCGGCGGACGTCGCTCACCACCGTGTTGGCGGTCCCGAGATCGATGCCCAGATCCACCCGTGCCTCCTGACCGCCGGCTGCCGGACCAGTCTGGGGGTGCGCCGGTGCCCGGTCCAGGCTCGGCGGCGTCGTCCGGGCGGGAATCTGACCCGGCCCGTTCCGCCTGCCCTCCGGTCGGGCGGTGGGGATGTCGGGGGACGGGCGGTCGTGGAGAGCAGAACGGCGCGTTCCCCGTTGACCTGACCGGTGACGGCGGGGACAACTGACCTCATCGGGGGGGCACGGGAACGGGAGGAGTCATGGACACCCAGCCCTTGGAGCACGTCACCTTCGACCAGCCGGACGAGGTCCGCGAGGGGGACAACTGGCGGCTGGAACTGCTGAACCTGTCCGGTGGCGCCCAGGTCGGCAGGATCACCCTCCAGCCCGGCTGGCGGTGGTCGGCACACGTCCGCCCCGTGGCCGGGACGGAGCTCTGCCAGGCGCCGCACCAGCAGTACCAGGTGTCGGGCCGGGTCCACGTCCTGATGGCCGACGGCACCGAGGTGGAGGCAGGGCCCGGTGACGTGACGTCGCTGCCACCCGGCCACGACGCGTGGGTCGTGGGCGAGGAGGTGGTCGTCGCCATCGACTGGCAGGGCGCCTCGGTGTGGGCGCGTCCGTCGTAGTCCTCGGGTCCGCCCGGAGCAGCGGGCCGGCAGCGCCCGGACCGACGCCACCGCCGGCCCGGTCCGTGGCGTCGCCGTCGGTGCCCGCCAGGGACACGCGGCCGGCCGACCCGCCCGGTCGGACGGCCGCACCGGGCGCCTGAGGGCGCGGGGACCGGTCAGCCGCGGACGAGGGCGACCGCCTCGCGGTGGCCGAGCTCGCCGCCGGCGGCGAACGCCGCGGCGTGCTCCTCGGCGCCGAGCGCCTGCGCCACGCGGGCGACCAGCTCGGCCTCCGCGCGCCGCGTCGCCGGCCAGGCCCGCAGCCCGGCCCGGTGGCGCAGCCCGTCGGCCGCGCCCAGGGCGGTCGCCGCCCGCGGTGCGTCGCCCCGGGCCAGCGCGAGGTGCGCGGTGGCGACCAGCGAGAAGGTCAGGGGCAGCGTGCTGACCTCGGTCTCCTCGCCGCGCTCCACCGATCGCACCAGCAGGGCGCGGGCCTCGTCCAGGTGCCCGGACCGCACCGCGAGGGTGGCGAGCTGACTGCCCGCGGCCGACCGCAGCCACGTGTTGTCGTACCGGCTGCCGAGCCGATCGGCCTCGGTGAGGTGCGCGCGGGCGTCCTCGGGCCGGCCGAGCGCCATCTCCAGCCCCCCGACGGTCAGCGCCGCGAAGGCCATGAAGGGCTCGTCCTGGCGGCGGAAGCCGTCGAGGGCCGTCGACGCCGCGCGCAGCGCCCCCTCGAAGTCGTCGGAGATCGGCAGCGTCCACGAGGTCGCCAGCTGGGCGGCGCTCTCCAGGTAGGCGTCCCCGGTCCGCCCCACGACGCAGCGCAGCTCGTCGACGGCGGCGAGGGCGCTGGCGTCGTCCCCGACCTCGACGGCCGTGACGGCGGAGGTGAACAGCAGCTCGGCGCGCGCCCGGTCGTCGAGTGCGTCGGCCTGCCGCTGGAGCCGGCCGATCCAGGCCCGCGCCTCCGGCATGCGCCCGCGCATCTGCCAGAACAGCCAGAGGATGCGGAACAGGTGCGGCAGGGGCGCGACGTCGTGGGCGAGGAACCAGCCGATGGCGGCGCGCAGGTTCTCCTCCTCGGTCCGCAGCCGTCCGGCCCACCGTCCCTGGCGCTCGGCGGGCCAGTCGGCGTCCTCGACGAGGGCGCGGAAGTACCCGGCGTGCCGCCGGGCGACGTCGCCCTGGTCGGCCCGGGCGGCGAGGCGTTCGGCGGCGAGCTCCTGGACCGCGGCCAGCATGCGGAACCGCGGGCCGGTGCCGCTGACGTCGACGGTCACGAGGCTGTGCCCGGTGAGCACGTCGAGCAGGTCGAGCGTCCGTTCCTCGGGGAGACCGCAGACGTGCACGGCGGCCTCGAGGGTCCACCCCTCGACGAACACCGACAGGGTGGCCAGCATCCGCTGCTCGTCGTCGGCCAGCAGCCCCACGCTCCACTCGACCGTCGCGCGCAGGGTGCGCTGGCGCTCGGGGAGGTCGACGGGCCCGGTGCCCAGGGTGTCGAGGCGACGGCCGAGCCGGGCGAGCAGCGCGGCCGGGTCCAGCAGCCGGGTGCGCGCCGCCGCGAGCTCGATGGCCAGCGGCAGCCCGTCGAGGCGCCGGCAGATCTCCGCGACCGCCGGCGCGTCGTCCGGGGTCAGCGTGAAGTCGTGGCGGACGGCCCGGGCCCGGTCGACGAACAGCCGCACGGCGGGCAGCGCGGCGAGCTCGTCCGGATCCAGTGGTTGCGCGGACGCGGGCACGGTGAGCGGGCCGACCGCGTACTCCCGCTCGGCCCGCAGCCGCAGGGGGGTGCGGCTGGTCGCGAGGACGGTGAGCCCGGCGCACCGCGCGAGGAGCTCGTCGAGGTCCGGTGCCACGCCGACGACCTGTTCCAGGTTGTCCAGCACGAGCAGTGTCGGCACGTCCGCGAGGTGCTCGGCCACGGCGTCCAGGGGCCGGCGGGCGCCGTCGACGGTGGCGCCGAGGACGGCGGCGACGCGGGGCAGCACCAGCGCCGGGTCGGCGACCGAGGCCAGCGGGACGAACACCGGGCCGCGCGGGTGGCGGTCGGCGAGCCCCTCGGCCACCGCGATCGCCAGCCGCGTCTTGCCGACGCCGCCGGGTCCGGTCAGCGTCACCAGCCGCGCGCCGGACCCCAGCAGCTGCGAGACCTCGGCGACGTCCCGCTCCCGCCCGATCAGCGACGTCGACGTCACCGGCAGCGTCCGCGGGCCCGGCCGGTCCGGAGCCGTGGACGGCGGTGGTCCCTCGTGGTCGGCGGCGCGGTCGGCGGAGCCGAAGCGCTCGCTCAGGAGCAGCGCCAGGTCGTCGCGGACCAGGCGGGCGAGCTCCCGCGGGGTGCGGAACGGGCGGTAGGAGTCGGCGCCGGCGGACTCGAGCTCGGCGATCATGGCCGTCAGCCGGGGTTCACGGTCGGGCGCCGGGACCTTCACGTACAGCAGCCGGGGGATCGAGGAGGACAGCCGGAACTCGTCCTCCAGGCCCGAGACGTCCATGCCGGGGCCGATCCAGCCGTAGCGCTGCCAGTACAGCCCGACGAAGACGTCGGACTGCGCCAGGTACGCCCGGTACAGCTCGCGGGGCGGGTGCGGGCGGGCCCCGAGCTCGAACAGCACCGGCGTGAGCCGCAGCGCGGTGATCGCGCGCGCGACCGCCGCCCGCTCCTCGGCGAGCTCGGCCAGCGTGGAGCTCACGAAGACCCGCAGCCGCTGGTCCGGCGTCCGGATCGCGGTCCTGTGCTGCTCGTCCACCGTCATGCGTCGTCCCCGGGGAGGTCGGCCGTCGACGTCCGGCGGCCGGGAGGAGAGGCCCGAGAGCACAGTGTCGCGATCCCGGCCCGCCGTGGGTACCGCCTCCCGACCACCCGCGGCGGAGCGGCGCACGCGCGGGGAGCCGGACGGGGCGCCGAGAGGGTCACAGGGGCTGCCCGGCGTCCTACGGTGGCGGTGCAAGGGGAGCCCGCCGATGCTCGCAGCGCGCCTCGGTCCCGCTCCAGCAGCTCCAGGAGCCCCGGGGCCCGGGAGACGGCCGCGCGACGTCCCGTGGGGGCCGACCCGGCCCCCCGGGGCGCCGGCGCCTCCGCCGTCGTCCCGGCAGCGTCCTCGCCCGGTACCGGCCGGCTCGACGGCAGGACGCCGACCGGAGGAGCGGCCCGCATGACGACCACCCGACCGACACTCGAGGAGTTCCTGGCGCAGCTGGAGGGCGGCCGCGCGCAGGGGCAGGTCCACTTCGACGACAGGCAGCAGTGCTGGCAGGTGCTCGGGCACCCGGAGGCCAGCGCCGTCCTCTCCGACCCGTCCGTCTTCTCCTCCGACCTGGGCGCGCTGCTGCCCGACCAGGCCGACGTCACGCTCTTCGAGCGCGGCAACTTCCTCCGGATGGACCCACCCCAGCACCGCAAGCTGCGGACCCTGGTCAGCCAGGCGTTCACACCGCGGGTCGTGGCCGGGCTGGAACCGCGCATCGCCGAGCTGACGACCCAGCTCCTGGACCGGGTCGGCGAGCGGTTCGACCTGGTCGACGCCCTGGCCCATCCGCTGCCGGTCATCGTCATCGCCGAGCTGCTCGGCGTCCCGGCCACGGACCGGCCGCTGTTCCGCACGTGGGCCGACGTCCTCTTCAGCCAGGAGGTCGACCCCGACCAGGCGCTGCGGGAGGCCGGTGAGCAGGCGGTGGTGGCCGTCGCGCCGACCATGCGGGAGATGAACGCCTACTTCCTGGACCACATCAGGTCGCGGCGGGCGCACCCCGCGGACGACCTGATCAGCGAGCTGGTCCGGGCCGAGGTGGACGGCGAGCGGCTGGCCGACGAGGAGATCATCGGCTTCGTCGGGCTGCTGCTGATCGCCGGCCACGTCACGACCACCGCCACGCTCGGCAACAGCGTCGTCTGCTTCCAGGAGCACCCGGACGCCGCCGCCGAGGTCCGGGCCGATCCCACCCTGCTCCCGGCGGCGATCGAGGAGGTCCTCCGGGTGCGGACGCCGTTCCCGCGCCTGGCCCGCATGACCAGGGCGGACACCGAGGTGGGCGGCGTGCCGGTCCCGGCGGGCCAGGTGGTGCTGCCCTGGCTGGCCGCGGCCAACCGGGACGCCCGGGTCTTCGCCGACCCCGGCCGGTTCGACGTGCACCGCTCGCCCAACCCGCACCTGGCCTTCGGGCACGGCATCCACTTCTGCCTGGGCGCCCCCCTGGCCCGGCTGGAGGCGAGGGTCGCGCTGCGGCTGCTGCTGGAGCACTACCGCGACATCGAGGTGGCCGGCGACGAGCAGGTCGAGCACCGCAACCCGTGGACGATGGTGGCCGTCACCCGGTTGCCCCTGGCGGTCGTGGCCGCCTGACCCGGGTGCGGATCCGCCGTGGCACCGGCCCGGTCGCCCGTGCGGTTGGCCGTGTGCGCGCTGCTCGCGGTGGTGTCCGGGCACTGGCCCGCCGGTGGACCGGCGTGGGTCGGGCCGCGCGGCGCAGCGGGCGAGCCGGTCCCTCAGCCGGGCAGGCCGGCGGCCAGGACGTCGGCGAACTCCTCGGGGTGGATCTGGAACCGGAGGTGGCTGCTGGCCAGGGACTGCACGTCGAAGGGCCGGTCGGGGAGCAGCGCGTCGGCCTCGGCGATGAAGCGGTCCTGGAGGGGGAGCGGCAGGGCGCGGTCCCCGGTCAGGCGCACGTAGGTGCGGGGGATCGACCCCCACGTGGCTGGATCGGCCCGGGTGGCCACCTCGTCGACGACCAGCGCCTCGTCCGGCTCCTGCAGGTGCAGGTAGGCCAGCAGCTCCTGCCGCGTGCCGTCGGCCAGCAGCGCGGCCTGGAGCAGGTCCAGGTGCGCGGGGTCGGCGGTGCGCCAGTTCAGCCGGATCGCGCCGATCTCCCCCGGGTCACCGACGGCGAGCACACCGGCGCCGGGCAGGAGGCTGCCCGCGTTCTCCGGCGCGGCTGAGTACTCGCCGACCGTCGCGGCGACCGGGCACCACGCGGAGACGTAGACCAGGCGGTCGACCAGCTCGGGGGCCGCGTTTCCCACCGCGGTCAGGGTCAGGCCGCCGCGGCTGGCGCCGACCAGGACGACGGGCCCGTGCTCCCGGGCGCGGCGCACGGTCGCGACGACCGCGGCGACGTCCTGGGCGGTGCTGATGCCGGCCATGCCGCTGGGCGCGTGGGCGAGCGCGTCGAGGTCCTGGGCGCCGAGGTAGCCGGCCGGGATGGTGGCCCCGAAACCGTGGCCGGGCAGGTCGACGGCGACCGCCCGGTACCCGCGCAGGGTGAGCTCGCGCGCGGTCGCCCCCCACACCGCGGCGTTGCAGAAGGCGCCGTGGACGAGGACGAACGTGGGGGAGTCCATGCCCCACACAACCACCCCGGGCGCCCCAGCGGTCTCAGCACCGCGGCGCGGGCGGGCAGTCCAGGTCCACCTCCAGGTAGGTGTCGCTGTACTCCAGCACCAGCGCGAACCCGGCGTCCCGGGCGGCTGCCTGCGCCAGGAGGTCGCCGAGGTCCACGGGCTCGGCGAGGGCGCCCGCCGGCGTCGAGCTCAGCTGCAGCTCCAGTTCCTCCCGGCCCGCGGGGTCGTCGAGGGGGTGGAGGCCGTACCAGAGGCTGCCCCGGCAGGACCGGCTGCCCGCGCCGATGCCGGCGGGCACCACCTCGCACCGGTCCCCGAGCACCCGCTGGGTCGCGGCGGTGGCCCCGGCGTCGTCGTCCGCGGGGAGCGGCAGGACGACGGTCGCCCCCACGAGGCAGCGCAGGCTGCCCTCGCTGTCGTTCCAGAACAGGTCGCCCGTGTCGGTCTCGGGGTCGACCAGGCAGATGTCGTGCGTCCGGTCCAGCAACGGCTGCGCGTCCCCGACGAGGGCGCCCATCTCCTCGGCGACCGCGCGCTCGGCGGCGGGCCGCAGCCCGTCCGCCCCGTAGCGGTCGGCGAGCTCGAAGGCGTCCTCGTCGTCGACGAGCTCCCACACCCCGAGGCCGGCCACGGCGGCGACCCCGAGCAGGACGAGGACCGCGAGCGGGCTCCTCGCCGGGCGGTGCCCGTGTCCGGGCCCGTCCCGGAACAGCGCGCCCACCACGGGTGGGCATGCTGGAGGACCGGTCGGTCGAGGAGCAGGCGCGGCCAGGACCCGGTCAGCCCGCGCGTGCGTCTCGTCGCGGTCGGCGGCGTCCAGACCCTGCTGGCTGTCGCCGATCGCGCCGTCAGCTCGCGGCGGCAGGCGCACCGGCATCCGCCCGGGACGGGCGGATGCCGGCCGGGGAGCCCGGGCGGCTCAGAAGGGCGGCTCCTCGCTGCCGGCACCGACCGGCGTCGCCCACGGGTCGGGGGAGTCGTCCCGCCCGGTCGCGGCGCGGCCGTCCCCGCTCCCGAACCCGCCGTCGCCTCCTCGGCCGCCGCCGCCCCCCGAGCGCGTGGCCTTGGTGACCGTCGCCGTGGCGTAGCGCAGCGAGGGGCCGATCTCGTCGACCTCCAACTCGACGACGGTGCGCTTCTCGCCCTCCTTGGTCTCGAAGGAGCGCTGCTTGAGGCGGCCCTGTGCCATCACCCGCGAGCCCCGGGTCAGCGACTCGGCGACGTTCTCCGCCGCCTCCCGCCACACGCTGCAGCGCAGGAACAGGGCCTCGCCGTCCTTCCACTCCTGGGTCTGGCGGTCCAGGGTGCGCGGGGTCGACGCGATGGTGAAGTTGGCCACCGCCGCGCCCGAGGGCGTCCAGCGCAGCTCGGGGTCGCTGGTCAGGTTGCCGATGATGGTGAGAACAGTGTCGCCGGCCATGATCCGGTCCTCCGTGTCGTTCGGTGCATCGCTCGGGTGAGCGCGCCCCGAGGCTAGGGGCCCCCACCGACAGTTCCCGGCTCGCCGTCCGTTCCCCGGCGGATCCCGGCGCCGGGACCGCACACCTGTCCCCGGGCGGTGGAACCATCGATCGCCGGACCGGGTGCGTCGGCGAGGGGGATGGCGGATGGGGGAGCGGCGGGCGGGGGTGGTCCTCGAGGCGACGCTGGAGCGGATCACGTACGCCAACGCCCAGACCGGCTACACCGTGGCCCGCGTGGACACCGGGCGCGGCGGTGACCTGGTCACCGTCGTCGGGTCGCTGCTGGGCGCCCAGCCGGGGGAGACGCTGCGGCTGCACGGCCGGTGGGGTGCCCACCCGCAGTACGGCCGGCAGTTCCAGGTCGAGGACTACACCACCGTGCTGCCGGCCACGGTGCAGGGCATCCGCCGCTACCTCGGGTCGGGGCTGGTCAAGGGGATCGGCCCCCGGCTGGCCACGCGGATCGTGGACCACTTCGGTGTCGACGCGCTGCGGGTGATCGAGGAGGAGCCGGGCCGGCTGGCCGAGGTGCCCAGCCTCGGCCCCAAGCGGACCCGGCTGATCACCGCGGCCTGGGAGGAGCAGCGGGCCATCAAGGAGGTGATGGTCTTCCTGCAGGGCGTGGGCGTGTCCACCTCGCTGGCCGTGCGCATCTACCGGCAGTTCGGCGGCGCCTCGATCGGCGTGGTCCGGACCGAGCCCTACCGCCTGGCCGCCGAGGTGTGGGGGATCGGCTTCCGGACCGCCGACGCGATCGCCGCCGCGGTGGGCATCCCGCACGACAGCGCCGAGCGGGTCGAGGCGGGGCTGCAGTACGTGCTCTCCGAGGCGACCGGGCAGGGGCACTGCTTCCTGCCCGGCCCCGACCTGGTCGCCCGGGCGGTCGAGGTGCTGCAGGTCCCGGCCGCCTTGGTGGGCCACTGCCTGGCGCTCCTGGTCGCCGACCAGAACGTCGTCCGCGAGGAGCTCCCCGGCGCCGACGGGGAGCCGCCCACGGTGGCGTACTACCTCGTCCCCTTCCACCGTGCGGAGGTCTCCCTGGCCGCGGGCCTGAGGAGGCTGGCCACCGCCGACGCCGACCGGGTGCCGGGCTTCGCCGACACGGACTGGGACGCCACGCTGACCTGGCTGCACCGGCACACCGGCGTGGAGCTGGCGCCCGCGCAGCGGGAGGCGGTGCGCCTGGCGCTGACCGAGAAGGTCGCCGTCCTCACCGGTGGCCCGGGCTGCGGCAAGAGCTTCACCGTCCGCTCGATCGTCACCCTGGCGGCGGCCCGGGGCGCGCGGGTCGTGCTCACGGCTCCCACGGGCCGGGCGGCGAAGCGGCTGAGCGAGCTGTCCGGGGTCGAGGCGGTGACCGTGCACCGGCTCCTGGAGCTGCGCCCCGGTGGCGAGGCCGCCTTCGACCGGGAGCGGCCGCTGGTGGCCGACCTGGTCGTGGTCGACGAGTCCTCGATGCTGGACCTGCTCCTGGCCAACAAGCTGGTGCGGGCCGTCCCGCCGGGCGCGCACCTGCTGCTGGTCGGCGACGTCGACCAGCTGCCCTCGGTCGGCGCCGGCGAGGTGCTGCGGGACCTGCTCGCCGAGGGCAGCCCGGTCCCGCACGTGCGCCTGACGCAGGTCTTCCGGCAGGCCGGCCGGTCGGGGGTGGTGACCAATGCGCACCGGATCAACGCCGGCCGGCCGCCCCAGGTCCGCGGTCTCGACGACTTCTTCCTGTTCAGCACCGAGGACGCCGAGGAGGCCGCGCGGCTCACCGTGGACGTCGTCGTCCGCCGGATCCCGGCCCGGTTCGGGCTCGACCCGCGCCGCGACGTCCAGGTGCTGACCCCGGTGCACCGCGGACCGGCCGGTGCCGCCGCGCTCAACGAGCTGCTGCAGGAGGCGCTCACCCCGGCCCGGCCCGACCGCGCCGAGAAGCGCTTCGGCGGTCGGGTGTTCCGGGTCGGGGACAAGGTCAGCCAGATCCGCAACGACTACGACAAGGGCGCGAACGGGGTCTTCAACGGCACGCAGGCCGTGGTCACCGCCATCGACCCCGTCGAGCAGACCCTCACCGTCGTCACCGACGAGGAGGAGACCGTCGGGTACGACTTCGGCGAGCTCGACGAGCTGGTGCACGCCTACGCCGTCACGGTGCACCGCGCCCAGGGCAGCGAGTACCCCTGCGTCGTCGTCCCCCTGACCACCAGCGCCTGGACGATGCTGCAGCGCAACCTGCTCTACACCGCCGTCACCCGCGCCAAGCAGCTGGTGGTCCTCGTCGGCTCGCCGCGGGCGCTCGCCCAGGCCGTGCGCGCCACCGGCTCCGGACGCCGGCACACCGGCCTCGCCCGCCGCCTCCGCGGCCGGCCGGCCGCCGCCGGCTCCCCGCCGATCCCGCTGGCCGGCTGACCGGGTTGCTCGCAGGTCGGGGCCGGCGCCCAGGACCGGAGGGGAGGAACGGTGGTGATCACGGACCCGGTGCTCATCCGGATCGGCGAGGTGGCGCAGCTCGGTCACCGGGGCGAGCGGGCGGCCGCCCGCCACCGGTTCGCGCAGCTGTGGGACGAGATCGGCGGCGAGCAGGGGGACCCGCTGCTCCGGTGCACGCTCGCGCACGCCATGGCCGACGTGCAGGACGACGTGCACGACGAGCTGGTCTGGGACCAGCGGGCGCTGGCCGCCGCCGACCTGGTCACCGCCGCGCGGGCGACGCAGGCCGGCCTCACGCTCCCGGTGGCCGGCCTGTACCCGTCGTTGCACCTGAACCTGAGCGAGTGCCACCGCCGGCTGGGGGACCTCGCCCGCGCCCGCGCGCACCTCGAGCAGGCGCGGGCCACGATCGACGCGCTCGGCGACGACGAGTACGGACGGTTGATCAGGGCCGGCCTGGAGCGGGTGGCCGCGCAGCTGCGCTGAGGTCCTCCGCCCCGGGCCGCGCCCCCTCGCCCGCGGCGGGGCGCGCTGCGTGCACGTCCCGCTGCCGGCGCCGTCCGGGGACGACGGCGCGTGCACGTGCCGCGCACGCGGGCCCCCGGCCCCGCCGAGGCGGACGGATTTACGCCGACAGCGAACGCCGACACGCCGTCCCGGCCCCCTGACCTGGGCGTTCGGTCGGCGGTCGGCGAGGTGCTTGCGCGGGCCGCCGGGTTGTGTCGGTACCCGCCCATAGCTTCCGGGTCGACAGCTTCCCCATGTCGCTAGGAGTCCACCATGGCTGTCTCTGGCCTGAAGATCCGCAAGCCCACCGGCCGCGTCCCGTGGCCGTGCATCCTCGTCGAGGGCGAGGAGAAGGCGGGCAAGAGCTGGGCGCTGGCCCAGTTCAGCACGAGCAAGCGCATCAGCGCCCTGTACTGGATCGACCTCAACGAGGGCGCGGGTGACGAGTACGGCGCCATCCCCGGCGCGGACTACCAGCTGATCGAGCACGACGGCTCCTACGCCCAGGTGCTGGCCGCCGTCCAGGCGGTCAAGGCCGAGGCACGCCGCGCGGCCGACGCCGGCGAGCCTCCGGTGGTGCTGGGCATCGACACCGGCTCGGCCATCTGGGACGGCCTCAAGGACTGGGCCAGCGCGCGGGCGGCGACGTCGGCCCGCAACCGCGAGCTGCTCAAGCGTGACCCGAACGCCGAGATCGTGATCAGCCAGAACCTGTGGAACGACGCCGGATCCCGCTGGCGCAAGCTGCAGACCGAGCTGCTCACCTTCCCCGGCATCGTCGTCGTCACCGCGCGCGGCAAGGAGGTCACCGAGGTCGACGCCAACGGCCGACCGGTCGAGGGGCAGAAGACCTGGTCGGTGCAGACCCACCGGGAGTTCCCCTACGCGGCCACGGTGTGGGTGCGGCTGCGCCGCGGGCGCCGGCCGCTGATCGTCGGGGCACGCAGCGTGCACGTGGGCATCAAGCCGAACGACGACCCGGCCAAGGAGGTCACCGACCCGGCGGCGGACGGCCGGCTGCTGGAGTGGCTGGTCTTCGACGCGCTCAAGTGCGACCCGGGCTCGGCGCACGTCCGGGACCTCGTCCCGTTCCACGGCGGCGGGCTGCTCGCGCACGAGCGCGACGAGGAGGAGGCGCGCAGCGGCACCGCGGGCCGGCGCAGCGAGCCGGACGTCGGCGAGCTGGCGGCCCGGATCCGGGAGGCCGAGGACGACGACGAGCTGCGCGAGCTGTGGGGCGAGGCCAACCGCGGCGCCCTGCTTCAGGTCGAGGTCCCGACCCCGGGCGGGTCGTACACCGTCGCCGAGCTGATCCAGGCCCGGCACGAGGAGTTCGTCGAGGCGGCCGTGCAGAGCCACCCCGCGGGTCGCCGCCGGACCCCGGCCGCTCCGCCCGCACCCACCACGCCCGCCGCGGTGGTCGAGGCGGCCCGGGCCGCCGCCGCGGCCTCCGCAGCGGCGGTCGAGGCGCCGCCCGCGCCGAAGAACCCCCTGCTGGAGGCCTCGCCGACCCCGGACGACCCGCGGGACCGCCGGCTCACCGCCGCGCGCAAGGGCGTGCTCGCCAGCCTGGAGGACCTCGGGATGACCGACGAGCTGATCGGCGAGCGGTTCGGCCGGCCGGTCGAGCAGGTGGCGACCAAGCGGCTGACCGCGCTGGTCCGCGAGGTCATCGCCACCCAGCGGGCCGGTGTGCCGGTCGGGCAGCAGGAGATCGTCGCGTGACGGCGGTCCTGTCCGCCCCGCCCGGGGCGACGGAGGCGGTCCTGCCGGCTCGGCCCAGCGCGGCCGAGCGGCGGGCCGCGCCGAGCCTGGCCGCGGCGGTCCGGGACCTCGACCGTCGCCGGGCCCGCTCCCGGCAGCGGATGATCGGCGCCTCCGAGCTCGGCGAGTGCCGGCGCCGGGCGGCCTACCGGGTCGCCCGGCGCCGGCCCACCAACACCCGCACCGGGCTGCAGGCCTTCCTCGGCACGGAGCTGCACCGGGGGGTGCTGCGCACCCTCCGCCGCCAGTACGGCGGGCTCACCGAGGTGCGGCTGCGGGGCGAGCAGGTCAAGGGCCGGTGCGACTGGTGGCACGCCCCGGTCGTCGAGGACCTCAAGACCACGTCCCGGTTCGGCTTCGAGCGGGTGCTCACCCGCGGGGTGCCGGCCAAGCACTGGTTCCAGGTCGCGGTCTACGCCTGGCTGCTGCGCACCGGGCGGACCGCCGACCGGCGTCTGCCGGAGGGCGTCGGTCAGGACGTCGAGGGGCTGCGCCTCCGGTACCTGTCCCGGGACTCGGGCGAGGACGTCGTCTTCGAGGCCGACTCCGACCCGGCACTGACGGCCGAGGCCCTCCTCTGGCTCACCGACGTCTACGCCACCGTGGAGGAGGAGGGCCCCGACGCCGTCCCCCGCGACGGGTTCGGCCCCGGGGTGGACACCATGTGCGACTGGTGCCCCTTCCTGGACCTGTGCTGGGGTCCGCCGGTCGACCCGGAGACCGAGGGCGAGGTCTCGCGCCAGTCCCGGCTCACGGTCACCGACCAGGACTACGTCGAGGCCGTGCACGACTACGACGCCTGGCGGGCGGCCGAGAACGAGGCCCGGCGCCACAAGGAGTACGCGCGGGAACGACTGCGGGGCCGCTCCGGGCCGGCGGAGGACCTGCACTGCGAGTGGTCCGGCGGCAGCCTGCGCACCCAGGTCGACAAGGACGCCGCCGTCGAGCGGCTGGCCGAGCTCGGCGAGGTCGTCCCCACGCGGCGGATCCGCAGCCCGCAGACGATCCGGGTCACCCGCACCGGCACGCGCCCCGACTGAACACCGGCCACCTCGCCCCACCCCAGGAAACCGATCGCCGGGCCGGTCCTCCGACCGGCCCCGTGTCCGGGAGGCACACCCATGACCACCGTCTCGACGAGCCACCTGGCGGCCGGGGAGTCGGTGCTGACCAGCGATGTCGTCGGTACCGACTTCGGCCTGCCCCTGGTGCGGCCGACCAGGACCGTGCGCGGCGGCCGGGTGCGTGTCGTGCGCGCACGCTGCCGGGCCTCCGGAGGCGTCGTCGTGTGGTTCACCGACGGCACCAAGACCCCGCCGCTGCACGGGCGGACGAGCTGGACCCTGGCCGAGCCCGGGGCGGGTGCGGCCGACGAGGGACGCGTGCCGGCGTGAGCGGTCAGTACGCCTCGCCGCGCAGCTGCTGCTCGTACTCGGCGGTGGCCCGCAGGCGCTCCACCGTCACCTGGGCCTCCATCTCCAGGCCGCCGAAGGTCTCCTCGACCAGCGCCAGCCGTTCCCACCACACCCGCACCGCGCCCGGGTCGGTCAGGTCCGACGGCCGCAGGGTGAGCAGCCCCCGGATCGACGCGTCGGTCGCCTCCAGCACGCCGGAGTCGTCGTCGGGGTTCCGCGCCCGCGCCGCCCAGAACACCTCCGCCCACAGCGCGGCGACGCCGTCCCTCCCGGCGGGCGGCACCTGCTGGGGGAAGGCGCGCCGCCGGTCACCGGCGACCGCCACGAGCCGCAGCGTCAGCAACCGGCGCACCCGCCGCAGGAACTCCGGCGCCACGGCGGCCCGCGCCCGCTCCGACGCGGCGGCGGTCATCCGCTCGTAGGCCGCGGCGACCTGCTCCTCGGCCCGCTGGGTGCGCTCCCAGAGCTCGGCGCCCGCCGGCTCCGCGCCCGCTCCGGGCAGGTCCCCCGCGTCCAACCCATCGGTCACGCCGGGAACGCTAGAGCCCCGGTACGACGGCCCGGGGCTGCCCCGCCGCGTCCCGCTCCGGCCGGACCGGACGCCCCGGCGTCAGCGGGTCACCCCGCCGCCAGCGGCGAACCGGTGCGCACGGCGCCGACGACGTCGTCGATCGCGCGCGCCGACTGCGCGGCACCCGCCTCCTCGTCCAGCAGCCCGGCGTGCGTGGCGTCGACGAGGCGGTGGCTGCTGTCGGTCGACAGCGCGGCCATCCGGCCGTGCGCGGCCGACCAGCTCGGGTCATGGCCCTCGCCCCCGGCGGTGAGGACGACCAGGGGTGTGCTGCCGAGAGCGGTCAGCGCCCGGGCCTGGTCGAGCAGGGCCGGCATCGTCGCGGTCTCGTCGCGCACGTTGCGCCAGCCGCGGGGGCTGGCGACGAACGCCTGCACCTGTGCCGCGGCCGGCTCGGGCAGCGCGGACCAGGAGGAGGCGGGCAGCAGCCGTCCGATGCCGAGGCGGGCCAGGCTGGGCAGCACCGCGACCGCGCCGGGTGGGCCGGCGTGGACCGCACCGGTGTCCTGCGCCCGGTAGGGGCTGGTCGCGTCGAGCAGGACCAGGCCCGCGACCTGCTCGGGGTGGCGCGTGGCGTGGACCATCGCGTGGTCGCCGCCGATGGAGTGCCCGACCAGCACGTACGGTCCGTCCTCCCCGGCCCGGCGCAGCAGCGTGTGCAGGTCGTCGGCGGCTTGCACCCCGTCCTGGAGGTGGTCGGCGTCCTCGCTCCAGCCCTGCCCGGCACGGTCGTAGGCGCAGACCCGGGTGGTGCGGGCGACCTCGGGGACGATGCGCGCCCAGTTCGCCGACATCTCGCCGAGCCCGCTCTGCAGCACGACGGTGGGGCCGCCGGAGCCGGTGCAGGCCAGGTGCAGCCGGTGACCGCCGACGTCGTAGGACCGCCCCGGCATGGGGTGGTCGCGCCGGTCGGCGGCCAGGCCGACGGTCTCGACCATCCCGCCGACGGCTGCCGCGGCCATGACCGCGACCACCGGGTAGAGCAGCCAGCGGCCCCTGCCGGCTGCCAGCGAGCGGCGGATGCGCACGCACGTCCAGACGGCGAGCAGCAGGAGCAGCGGAGGCCAGATCCAGCCGCTGAGGGTGATGGCGCGATCGTCCGGGGTGAGGGCCAGGAGCCCGAGCCCGGTCGCGGCCAGGGCCGCGGCCGGGCCCCACGCCCAGCTCTGGGGCTGGTCGGTCAGCTTGGCCGACAGCACCGCCAGCACCGCCCAGCCGACGGCGAACCCGAGCAGCGCCGCCCCGGTGACGACGGGCTCGGGCGCCCCGCCGACGACCACCAGGGTGAGGACGGCGGCGCCGGCCGCCCCGGTCGCCAGCGACCCGGCGATGACGCTGCGGATCGGGTCGCTGCCCGCACGGTCGGTGGCGGGCGCGGCTCCCGCGGCGGCGGTCGGTGCTGCGGTGCTCATCGTGGGTCCCTCTGCCTGGTGGGTGCGGTACGGCCGAGGGGGCGGGTCGGTGGGTGGTGACCGCCGCGGCGCTCGGGCCGGTGATCCTGCCAGGTCCGCGCACCACCGGACGGCATGCCGGCGAGGGGAGGGGACCGGTGGTGCGGACTCCCGTGAGGACGTGTGCGGCCGCCGGTGCACCCGGACCGGGGACGGCGGGTCGCGCCCGGTCGTGGACGTGGCGGCAGCGGCCGGAAGCCGGACGGGCCGCGCCCGGTTGGCCCTGGTGTGAGGCTCTCGCTGCTCGACCGCTCCCGCACCCGTGCCGGTCACGCCGAGGGGGCGGCTCTGGTGCACACGGTCGAGCGGGCGGTCGCCGCCGAGGGGCTGGGCTACTCCCGGTTCTGGGTGGCCGAGCACCACGGCGTCCCGGGCATCGCCTCCGGTGCGCCCGCGGTGCTGCTGGCGGCGGTCGGGGCCCGCACGGCGACGATCCGGCTCGGGTCGGGCGGGGTGATGCTGCCCAACCACCAGCCGCTCGTCGTGGCCGAGCAGTTCGCCGTGCTCGACGCGCTGTACCCGGGCCGGATCGACCTGGGGGTGGGCCGGTCCCTCGGCTTCACCGCGCCGGTGCGGCGTGCGCTGCGCCGCACCGGGGACGAGCCGGACACCTTCGCCGACGACGTCGCCGAGCTCCGCGGCTACCTGGAGCGCACCGCGCCGGTCACCGTCCACCCGGTCCCGGCTGCGCCGATCCCGCTGTTCGTGCTGGCCACCGGCCGCGGGACGGAGGTCGCTGCCCGGCTGGGGCTCCCGGTCGTGCTGGGTGGCCCGCTGCTCGACCAGCCCGACACCGGTGACCGGCTGGCCGCCTACCGCCGCGGTTTCCGGCCGCACCGGGACAGCCGTCCGCACGTCACCGTGGCGCTGGACGTGCTGGTCGCCGACACCGACGACGAGGCCCGCGAGCTGGCCCTCCCGGAGGTGTGGGCGATGGTGTGCTCCCGGCGCACCGGGGAGTTCGGTCCGCTCGAGCCCCCAGCCGCCCTCCGCGCCCGGAGCTGGGACGCCCGGCTGGCCGGCCGGGTGGAGCGCGGGCTGGACGGTGCGACCGCCGGCAGCCCGGGGACCGTCCGCCGTCGCCTGGAGCAGCTCGCCGAGCGCACCGGCGCCGACGAGCTGCTCGCCACGGGGTCCACCTACGACCGCGCGGCGCTCGCCGCCTCCGACGCCGCGCTCGCGGAGCTGCTGGCCTGACCGGACCGCGGGGGCCCGCCGCCGCGGGCGGGCCCCGGCGTCGCGTCGGCCGGCAGCGCGAGGCCGACGGCGGCGAGCACGCGCACCACCGGGCGGCGCAGGGCGTCCGGGGAGGGGTGGTCGTCCGTCGCCGTGAGCCGGGTGAGGAGCATCCCGTCGAGGAGGGCGAGGAGGTCCTGCGCGGCGTCTCCGGGCTCGGGGACGCCGAGGGTCGCCAGCTGCTGGGTGAGGCGGGCGTGGACGGGGGCGGTGTCGGCGACGAGCGCCTGCCGCAACTCCGGCCGCCGCGTCCCCTCGAGGGTGAGCTCGTAGCGCGCCAGCTGCCGGTCGCGGCCGTCGGTCAGCAGGCCGTGGACGGCGGCGGTGAACGCGTCGGCGAACTCCTCGGCGCTGGTGTGCTCGGACGCCGGGATGCTCGCCACGTCGAGGTCGGACATCCGGCGGACGATCGCGCGCAGCAGCTCGAGGCGGGTGCGGAAGTAGTAGGACGTGGAGCCCTCGGGCACCCCGGCGGTCCGGTCGACGGCCCGGTGGGTGAGCCCCCTGCTGCCCTCGCGGGCCAGGGTGGTGATGGCCGCGTCGGCGAGCCGGGTCCTGCGGTCCTCCGCCATCGGAACTCCTTGCGCCGGTCCTCTACGGCTGTAGCGTAGGCCATGCCACTACAGCTGTAGAGGAGGCGCCGTGTCCGCCGGATCCCTTCCCGCCCAGCTCCTGTTCGCGGGCCCCGTGCTGCTGGCCCTGTGGCCGATCCGCCGTCCCCGGTCGCTGGCGGTGGGCAGCTCCCTCGCCGCGCTGGGCGCCAGTGAGCTCCCGCAGGTCTTCCTCGTCCTGCTGCTGACCGCGACCGTTCCGGACCTCGTGGAGGACGGGTTGCCCGACGAGCCGGCCGGGTGGGTGCCGTCCGGCCTCGCGGCGCTGACGGCCACGGGCCTGGTCGTCCTGGCGCTCCGTGCGGTGCGCGCCCGGGACGTGGTCGGCCGGGCGCTGGTCGACGGGCTGGGGGACCGCGCCGGGTACGCCCGGCCGCCCCTGCGGCGGCTCCTGCACGTGCTGCTGGCACCGTTCCCGGGGCGACCGCGCGCGGTGGAGCGGATCCCGGACCTCGCCTACGGGGACGCCGGGCGGCGCAACCGGCTCGACCTGTACCGGCACCGCTCCCGCCCGGCCGGCGCACCGGCCCTGGTGTACCTGCACGGAGGCGGCTACTCCAGCGGCGGGAAGCGCCGGGAGGCGCGCGCCCTGCTGCACCGGATGGCCGCGGAGGGCTGGGTCTGCGTCAGTGCGACCTACCGGTTGCGGCCGGCGGCCGGTTTCGTCGACCACGTCGCCGACTGCAAGAAGGTGATCGCCTGGGTCCGCGAGCACGGGCCCGATCACGGCGCCGATCCCGGCACCGTCGTCGTCGCCGGCAGCTCGGCAGGGGGCCACCTCGCGGCCCTGGCCGCCCTGACCCCGGGCGAGCCGGCCTTCCAGCCGGGCTTCGAGCAGGTCGACACCACGGTGAGCGCGGCCGTGTGCCTGTACGGCCACCACGGCCGTTACCACGGGCGGACCGACGACGAGCAGCTGCCGTCGTCCCCGCTGGTCCTCGACGCCGCGGCCGCCCCGCCGTTCTTCCTGGCCCACGGTGACCGCGACACCTGCGTGCCGGCGGAGGGCACCCGCGCCTTCGCGGCGCACCTGCGGCGGTCCTCGCGCAACCCTGTCGTCCACGCCGAGCTGCCCGGGGCGCAGCACGGCTTCGACCGGTTCCGCTCCCTGCGGTTCGAGGCCGTCGTGGACGGCGTCGCGGCGTTCCTCGCCCGGGTGGTGGACCCGGCCGGCCCCGTCGGCCGGGCCGGCCGCGCCGCTCCGGTCGCGGGGCGGTCGTCGTGACCGCGGCACCGGCGGGCCTGTCCGAGCAGCTCGCCGCGGTCTCCGACGACCCCGTGCGGGTGCTGGTGGTCGGCGCCGGCGTGGCGGGCACGACCCTCGCCGGACACCTGCGGCGGGCCGGCTGGTCCCCGGTGCTGGTCGACCGCCGGGGTGCCGACGGCGGGCTCGGCTACATGCTGGGGCTCGTGCCGCTGGTGGACCCGGTGCTGGAGCACCTGGGGGTGGCCGCGGCCCACCGGGAGCGCAGCGTGCCCGTGCGCCGCTACGTGCTGCGGGACCGGGCGGGCCGGCCCCTGCGCCGGTACCCGCTGGACGGTCTGCTCACGCTCGGCGACTACCGCGGCATCGAGCGCGGCGAGCTGCTGGCCGTGCTCGGTGACGCCGGCGGGCCGGTCACGTACGGCACGACGGTCAGCGGCCTCGTCCAGTCCGCGGACGTCGTCCGTGCGGACTTCTCCGACGGCCGGACCGCCGAGTTCGACGTGGTGGTGGCCGCCGACGGGGTGCACTCGGGCACCCGCTCCCTGGTCATGGCGCCGGAGCGGGTCAGCCGGTACGACACCGGCTGGGGCGGCTGGGTCGGCTGGACGGCTCCGGACGACGCCCCCGACCAGTACGAGGAGTGCTGGGGGCCGGGCTTCTTCGTCGGCACCTACCCGGTGCGGGGCAGGACCGGCTTCTTCGTCGGCGGCCCGCGGCGGCTGACCGGGGAGGGCCCGGCCGCCTTCGCCGAGCGGGTCCGCCGCCGGCTGCGGACGGACGACCGCCGCACCGCGCGGGCCCTCACCGCGGTCGCCGAGGGCAGCGGTGTGCACTTCTGGCCGTTGGCCGACGTCCGGGCCGCGTCCTGGTCGTCGGGCCGGGTGGGGCTGCTGGGTGACGCCGCGGCCGGTTTCCTGCCGACGGCCGGCATCGGCGCGGCCATGGCGATGGAGTCCGCCGCGGTCCTGGGCCGGTTGCTGCAGCAGGGCACCGCTGCCGCCGTGCCCGAGCTGCTGCGGCGGTTCGAGGCGGTGCAGCGGTCCCGGGTCCAGTCGGCCCAGGAGAACTCCCGGTGGCTGGCCCGCCTGGTGTTCCGGACCTCGCGGCCGGTCGCCGTCGCGCGGGACGCGGCGTTCCGCCGGGTCCCCCTGGCGGCGGTGCTGGGACCGATCCGCCGGCTGCACCGGGACCGTCCGGTCCGGCCCTGAGCACCGCGCCGAGCAGCCCCGTCCCGCCCGTCCCCGCGGAGCGCGGGCCGGGAGACCGCTCACCCGTCCGGGTGGCACGTGGAGCCGTTCCGGTGCAGACCGGTGCCCCCCGGGCCGATGACGGGACCATGGTGGGGCACGAACAGGTGACGGCTGCGCGGCGACGTCCGGTCCTCGCGCCGTTGGTGACCCTCGGTCTGGTGGCCCTGTTCGCCACCGGCGTCGGGGACCGTCCCGACGGCACGGCGTGGGACCGGGCGTACGACGTGGTCCTGTACAACCTGCCCTACCTGGCCGCCGCCGCCGCGTGCGTCGCGGCCGCCCGCCGGGTGCGGGCGGAGCGGATCGCCTGGCTGGGTCTGGGGGCCGCCCTGGCCATCAGCGCGGTGGCCAACGCCCTGCGCGTCCTCGCCGCCGGCCTGGAGGGCAACGGCCCCTCGTCCCCGCTCGCCGACGCGTTGGCCCTGGTGGGCTACCTGACCATCTACGTGCACGTCGTCGGCCTGATCCGGGCCCGCGTCGCGCGCTTCCACCCGAGCATGTGGCTGGACGGCGTCGTGGGCGCCCTGGGCACCCTGGCCGCCGGCGTGGGGTTCGTGCTCGGGCCCTACCTGTACCCCGGCCCCGGCGAGCGGGCGGTGGGCGCCATCGAGCTGGTCGGACCGGTGACCAGCGTGCTGCTGCTGGCCACCCTCGTGGCCGTGGGCTCGATCCTCGGCGTCCGCCTGGACCACACCCTCCTCACGGTGGCCCTCGGGCTGTGCTGCATGTGCGCCGCCGACCTGGTGCTCTTCACCCTCAGGGTGCGCGACGCCTACGTCGACGGCGGGCCGCTGGAGCTGGGCTGGCTGGCGGGCATCGTGTGCGCCTCGGTCGCGGCCTCCGGGGCGCGGGAGCGGCGGGTGCCGGTCGACCGCACCGGCGGCTCGCGCATCGGCTGGCGGCTGCTCGCCGTGCCGCTGGCCTGCATCGTGGCCAGCCTCGTCGTCCTCGGTGCAGGGTGGACCCACCCGATGCCGCCGGTCTCGGCCTGGCTGGCCATCCTCTGCGTGCTCGCCGGCATCGCCCGCATCGCGGTGACCTTCCGCGAGGTCCGCGCCTACAACCAGGTCAAGCAGGAGGCCCGCACCGACGAGCTCACCGGGCTGGCCAACCGGCGCGCCCTGATCGAGCGCGCCCCGGAGATCGTCGCCGCGGCGGACGCCGGCCGTCCCGGCGCGCTGCTGCTGCTGGACCTCGACGGGTTCAAGGAGGTCAACGACAGCCTCGGTCACGCCGCCGGTGACGACCTGCTGCGCCAGGTGGGCCCGCGGCTGCAGCGGGGCCTGCGCGGGGACGACTTCCTCGCCCGCCTCGGCGGTGACGAGTTCGCCGTCCTGCTGCCCGACACCGGGGCGTCCCAGGCGCAGGCCCTCGCCGAGCGGCTGCGCCAGCTGCTGCTGGAGCCCTTCACCGTGGCCGGCACCCGGCTGCACGTCGGCGTCAGCGTCGGCGTCGCCACCACCCCGGTGCCCGGCACCGACGTGGAGGACCTCCTGCACCGCGCCGACCTGGCCATGTACACCGCCAAGAGCGCCCGCGGCGGTGTGCAGGTGTACGTCCCCGACCCGATCACCGGCCGACCCGGCGGCGACCGGCTGCGCACCATGGAGGAGCTGCGGACCGCCCTCGACGAGGGGCAGATGGTCGTCCACCTCCAGCCGCAGCTCGACCTGCGCAGCGGCGGGATCTCCGGCGCGGAGGCCCTGGTGCGCTGGGACCACCCCACCCGCGGACTGCTCGCGCCCGGCGAGTTCCTCCCCGCCGCCGAGCAGGCGGGCCTGCTGCGCCCGCTCACCGACACCGTGCTCGAGCTGGCGCTGCAGGCGGCCGGCCAGTGGTGGGACGAGCACCGGGTGCCGGTCTCGGTGAACCTGTCGGCGGCCAACGTCACCGACCTCGACCTGCCGGAGAAGGTCGTCGTCGCGCTGCGCCGCCACGGGCTGCCCGCGCAGGCCCTCACGCTGGAACTGGTCGAGGACACCCTCATGGGCGACCCGGAGCGGGGCCGGGCGGTGCTGGCCGAGCTGCGCGGCCTCGGCGTCCGGACGTCGATCGACGACTACGGCACCGGCTACAGCTCGCTGGCCTACCTGCGCTCGCTGCCGGCCGACGAGCTCAAGCTGGACCGGAGCCTGACGGCGGACGTCGACCGCGACCCGCGCGCCGCGGCGATCGTGCGGCACACCGTGGCCCTCGCCCACGACCTCGGGCTGAGCCTGGTGGCCGAGGGCGTGGAGACGGTCGCCACCAGCGCTGCGCTCGCGCGCCTGGGCTGCGACGTCGCCCAGGGCTTCGCGGTCGCCCACCCGATGCCGGTCGCGGCCTTCCTCACCTGGCTCGCGGCGTCCGACTCGGCCCTGCTCGACGCGGCGGTGCTGCCGCAGCTGAGCGTGGGGGGCAGCACCGACTGAGGCCGGCGAGCACCGGCCGGTCCGGTTCCGGGACGGGGTGGATCGCCGACACGCCCGGCCCTGTCGACGCATTCCGCAGTGCTCCGGACACGATGGGTGCGTGACGCCGTCTCCCGCCACCCGTGAGCTGCTCCGTCCCGCGTTCCCCGGGGGCGGTGCCGCACCGACGCCGGCTGCCGCCGACGCCTGGCGTGACCTCGCCCCGGAGATCGTCCGCCAGCGGCTGGTGATCGAGGGCGTCCCGGCCCGCCCGATCGGCGACGTGCAGATCCGGCGGTACCTGTCGGCGCTGTCCCGCGAGGTCGACATGGTGCAGCTGCTCGAGCCGGTGACGCACCGCTCGGACCTCTACGGCTGGGCCGGCTGGATCCACTGGGAGACCTCGGGCGCGCACTTCTACGCCTGGGAGCAGCCGCGGTTGTTCTTCTCGGTGGACGTCTACACGTGCAAGGCCTTCGACGTCGACACCGCGGTGTCCTTCACCCGCCGGTTCCTCGACGCGGGCACCGTCGTCGCGCGGTCCTTCTGACGTGCCCGTCCGGCTGCTCGTCGCCCACACCCCCGCCGAGCGGGAGGCCGCGCGCACGGTGGAGGGGGAGGTCTTCCTGCAGGCCTTCGGCAACACCCCGGAGGAGATGGAGCGCGAGTACGGCCCCTTCGAGGCGCGCTCCCGCTTCGTCGTCGTGCTCGACGAGGAGGCCGGGTCCGCCCTGGGCGCCGCCCGGCTGATCCTGCCCGACCCCGCCGCCGGCCCGGTCAAGACGCTGGTCGACGTGGCCGGCCCGCCCTGGCACGCCGACGTGGCCGACGGCCTCGCGACGGCGGGCCTCTCCGGCGGGCCGGTGTGGGACGTCGCGAGCCTGGCGGTGGACCGCCGGTTCCGCAGCGGTGCCGCCGGCGCCGAGGTCACCCTCGCCCTGTGCCACGGCATCCTCGAGCACCCGCGGCTCTGCGGCGCCGAGGGGCTGGTCACCGTCCTCGACGACAAGGTGCTGCGGCTGCTGCGGGTGATGGGCGTGCCGTGGGCACCCTTCCCGGGAGCGACCTCCCAGCCCTACCTGGGGTCCCCGGCGAGCACGCCGTGCGTCATGCGCGTCGACGCCGTGGGGCCGAGCATCCGGGCCCGGCGGCCGGACGTCGCGCCGGCCGTGGTGGACGGCGTCCTCGGCTCCATCCGGCTGGACCCGGCCGACCTGGCACCGGACCGGGGTGCGCGTCTCCCGGACGCCGACCCGCGCACCCCGCCGGGGCCGCCGCCGGGCCGTGACACGACCGGCTGGCGGTCCCCGACGCAGCGGCGGGCGGTCGGGGCGACCCCGACGTCCTGACCCCGTCGTCCGGGCGGGTCCTGCTGCGGACGGGCACCTGGACGCCCGGGCACCTCCGTCGGCGGGGGCGCGCCACCGGGGGTGGACCCCACTTCCGGACGGGGGGTGTGTCAGCGCGACCCGGGGGTCCACTCCATTTCCCGCGAATGGTCGTGCCGCCATTCTTCTCCCAGGCGAGAACACGGGAAACGGATTCCCGGGCCTGGAGCGGAGGAGCATCCCATGTTCGACCGTCACGGAGACCGTTGGGGCCACGACCGTCACGACAAGTGGGACCACGACCGCCACGACAAGTGGGACCACGACCACCACGACGGCTGGGGTCGCGACCGCCACGACGACTGGGGCCGCGAGTGCCACGACGACTACGACGACCACTCGGGCGGCCACCACTACTGACCCCGGAGGCGGCGTGGCCCGGGCCCGGCCCGGGCCGCGCCGTCCCTGCCCGACCAGCTCACCGAGCGCCCGTGCGGCTCCGCGCCCCGGGCGCTCGGTGCTGTGCAGGGTGCCTCGCCGACCGGCGACCGGGGGTGGACCCCACCCCGGGGCCGGGAGTCCGCTCCGCGGGACCCGGGGGCTGGCTCGGTGTCCCGGCGGCCGCGGGACAGCCATTCTCGTACCGAGGGCAGGACCACCGGGAACCCATTCCAGGAGATCGTCGGAAATGGCGGGAACGGACTCCGGGAGCCCGCAACCACCCACGACCGGGAGCGACCATGACCACCACCCTGACCGCGACCACCTCCGGCCTCCGCGACGAGCTCGAGATCTCCTTCGCCCGGGCCTCCTGCGACCTGGCCGAGGCGCGCACCCGGCAGGCGGCGAAGGACACGCCCGGCCACCGCGCTGCCGTCGCGGAGTGCCGCGCCCGGCTGGACGCCGTCCTCGACATGTACCTCGCGGCCGGTTCCCCCCGCTGACCCCCGGCCGGCCCGGCCCGCGCCCTGCCCGGGATCAGCCGGCGGTGTCGACCACGGCCAGCCTGCCCTCGTTGAGCAGGCTGACGTAGGCCCGGCTGCCGTCGGGCAGCACCGCGACCGAGGTGGGTCCGTCCCCGAGCGGGAGTCGCGCGGTCACCTCGAACGTCTCGCCGTCGATCACCGACACGCTGTCGTCCTCGACGCTGGCGACGTAGGCGAACCGGCCGTCGGCCGACCACGTGATGTCCTGCGGGTTGCGCCCGACGGGGATGCTGCGCACCACCTGGTGGGTGTCGGTGTCGATCATCGTCACCGAGGCGGCGTCGTAGTTGACGTTGGCCACCAGCGGCCGGGTCGGGTGCACCGCGACGCTGTGCGGGCTCCGCTCCACCGGGACCTGCTGGGTCACCTGCAGCGTGGTGGGGTCGAGCAGGGTCACCACGTTGGACTCGTGGTTGGCGACGTAGGCCCGCGAGCCGTCGGGGGTGAACTCGATCCAGTGCGGGTTGGCAGGCACCTCCACGTCCCTGACCACCTCGTTGGTCGCCGTGTCGATCACCGAGATGCTGCCCGAGTCGTGGTTGGGCACGAACAGGCGGGCGCCGTCGCGGGTCACGGCACCCAGGTAGGGCCGGGTGCGCACCGGGATGGTGGTCACCTCGCGGTTGGTCGAGGTGTCGATGACGGTCACCGCGGCGATCGTGCGGGCGTCGTCGTAGACGCTGACGTAGAGGCGGCTGCCGTCGGGGGAGAAGGTGAGGAACTGCGGGGGCCCCGCCGTGATCCGGATGTCCGCGGTGACCGCGTTCAGCGCGGTGTCGACGACGGTGAGCATCCCGGTGGCCCGCCGGGCGACGTAGAGGTGCTGCCCGTTGGGGGAGACGGCGACGAAGCCGGAGAGCTCCCCGACCTCGATCGGCGTCCCGGCCGGTGGGACGGGCACGGCCGCCTGGGGCGGTGCGCTCGCCGTCGGAGCGGGGGCGGGGGCCGCGCCCGAGGACGGCGCCGAGGGGTCGGCGCCCGCACGGGGCGCCTCGTCGTCCTGCAGGAAGACGACCGCGAGCACCACCGCCAGTGCCGCCACCAGCAGCGCGGCGACGCCGATGACCAGCGGGCGCAGCCGTCCCCGCCGGGTGGGCATGGGCGGCGGCGGGGGCGGCGCCGCGGACCGGCCGCCGGCGCCGTTGCCGTCCCACCCGTCGCCCCCGCCCGGTGCCCGGTCGAACGGCCCGCCGGCCGCGACGCCGAGGGTGGGGCGTGCGTCCCTGGACGGCGCGTCCTCCCCCAGGGCGACGGCGGGGCCGTCCGTCCGCAGCGGGCCCCCGGCCGCCACCGGGTGCTGCGGGCCGGCCGCCGCGACCGTCTCCGCGCGGGCCCCCGCGGCCCGGGCCGCGGGCAGGGCGGCGGCGGTGGGCTCGCCCTGGACGCCCTGGACGCCCGGGCGCCGGTCGGCCGGTGGCCGGCCGGCCCCCTGCGGTCGGCCGCCTCGGCTGTGGGCCTGGGCCAGGGTGGCGGCGCCGAGGGCGACGGCGTGCTTGGGGTTGGTGTCGACCACGGTCGGGCGGCCCAGCTCCTCGGTGATCATGCGACCGATGAGCGGGATCCGCGAGGAGCCCCCGACGAGCAGGACCGCCGAGAGCTGCTCGGGCCGCACCTCGGCCGTGCGCAGGGCCCGGGTCAGCGTGCCGATGGTCGACTCGACCGGGGCGCGGATCATGTCCTCGAACTCCGCCCGGGTGAGCGGCACGTCCAGGTGCCGCGTGGGCAGGAAGACCGGGATGGTCACCTCGGTGTCGAGGGAGAGCGCCTCCTTGGCCAGCACGCAGTCCTGCCGCAGCCGGGACAGCGCGACCACCGTCTTCGGGTCGCCGAGGTCCAGCTCGTCGAGGGCACCGCCCGAGGCGTGGTTGACGAAGGACAGGATCGCCTCGTCGAAGTCGGTCCCGCCCAGGCGTTCGATGCCGTCCGGCGAGCCGAGGATCTCGATGCCGTCGTCGACGCGCTGCAGGACCGTGGCGTCGAAGGTGCCCCCGCCGAGGTCGTACACGGCGATGACCTCACCGGGCTCCAGCCGGCGGGTGGTGGCGTAGTAGGCGGCCGCCGCCTCGGGCTCGGTGACGGTGAGCGCGGAGGACAGCCCGGCGACCCGCGGCACGTCCTCGAACAGCTCGCGCCGGAAGGGCCCCCAGTTCGCCGGGTGGGTCAGCACCACGACCTCCGGTGCACCGCGTTCCGCGGCGACCCGCGCGAGGACGTCCTGCAGCAGCGCCCCGAGCAGGTCGGTGACCGCGTAGGACGTGCCGCCGAGCAGGATCGGGGTCGGGTCGCCCAGCCGGCGCTTGATCTCCGTCGCGACGCGGTCCGGGTTGCTCACCACCCGGCGGGCGGCGGCGTCACCGGTGACCAGCACGCCGTCCTCGCGGACGAACACCGCGGCCGGGGCCACCGTCGAGCGGTCGCCGAGGGCGAACATCTCGAGGGTCGTGTCGTGGGCGACCGCGGCAGCCAGGAACGTGGTGCCGAGGTCGACTCCGAGGCAGTGGTCCACAGCGGCTCCCGGACGGGCGACACACGGAGGGCTCGTGTCGCCGACACCAAACACTGCCCGCATCGGGCTGGCAACGACCTGTGTCCCGGCCCCGTGCGGCGAACACCGGGCGGGGTGAGGACCCCACCAGTGGGTAGGGAGAGCCCCCCTACCGCTCGGGTGCGGCGCCCGCGACGATCCAGGGATGCCGTCGATGCCTGCCGCCTCCGCGGGCGACGCTCCGGGGGCGGCCGGGCCGCCGGACGCCGACCACCCCGTGGCCCCCGCCCTGCGGCCGGTGCCCTCCCGCGCCGAGCGGGAGCGGTGGCGGCGCCGGCTGCACCTGCAGCGGCAGCTGCACGACGGTGCCTCGCTGCGGATCTCCGCGCTCGTCCCGCAGCTGGGCGTGGTCCGCAGCGGTGTGCCCGAGTCGCGGCCGGACCTGCACGCCTCCATCGAGGGCCTGCAGGACCAGCTGCACGCGGCGCTGCAGGAGCTGCGGGAGATCGCGCGGGCCATCTACCCGCCGCTGCTCGACGAGGCGGGGCTCGGACCGGCGCTGCGCGAGTTCGCCGACCGCGCCGAGGTGCCGGTGCGCATCGACGTGCGCCCGGGGCGCTTCGGCCCCGCCGCCGAGGGGGCGGCCTACTTCGCGGTCACCGACTGCCTCGCCGCCGTGCGCGCCGGAGGGGCCCCGATCGAGGTGGTCGGCGGCCGCGAGGGCGACGTCCTCGTCCTGGTCCTGTCCGGGGTGCCCCTGCGGCTGGCCGCGGGGGTCCTCGACCAGGTCTGCGGCCTCGAGGGGGAGGTCACGCCCTCCGGCGAGGAGGAGAGGGGGACGATCGAGGTGAGGATCCCGTGCGCGTAGCCCTGGCCGAGGACGGCGCCCTGTTCCGCGAGGGCCTGCTCATGCTGCTGCAGGCCGCCGGCCACGAGGTGGTCGGCTGCACCGCGGACGGCGACGCGCTGGTCGACCTGCTGGCCGAGCAGCCGGCGGACGTGGCGATCCTGGACATCCGCATGCCGCCGGAACCCGACGGCGGGCTGGTGACCGCCGAACGGCTGCGGGCCGCGCACCCGGACATGGGGCTGCTGTTCCTGTCCCACTACGCCGAGACGCACTACCTGATGCGGATCCTCGAGATCGGCACCGAGGCGGTCGGTTACCGGCTCAAGGAGAAGGTCGGCAGCGTCGACGTCCTCACCGACACCCTCGACCGGATCGCCGACGGCGAGATCGTGATCGAGCCGGTGCTGGCCAAGCGGCTGGTCGAGCGCCCGCGCGGGGACCGCAAGGAGGCCGTCGACGCCCTGTCCCCGCGGGAGCTGGACGTGCTGCGGCTGATGGCCGAGGGCCGGTCCAACAACGGCATCGCCGCGCAGCTGTTCGTCACCCCCAAGGCCGTCGAGAAGCACATCGCCAACATCTTCAGCAAGCTCGGCCTGCAGGAGGACGGCAGCGAGCACCACCGCCGGGTCCTGGCCGTCCTCACCTACCTGCGCTCCCAGCGCGGCCAGCGGTAACGCGCGGGTTGGCCCGGGCGGCCGGCCGCCCTAGCGTGACGGCACGGGACCTGCCGGTTCCGCAGGCCGAGGGGTCGGTGGTGGGGATGGCCCGGGCGACCGGAGCCGGTGCGGTGCGCGGCGTGCTGGTCACCCTCGGGGTGGCCGCGGTGCTCGTCGCCGTCGTCCACGGGCTCGGGCGGGTGGTCGGCCCCGCGGTGCCGGCCGCCGTGCTGCCCGTCGCCGGGGCGGCGCTGGCCGCCCTCGGCCTGCACCTGCTCCTGCCCCGGGTGCGTGGGTCGCGTGCCGCTCAGGAGTCGGACCGGTTCTCCGCCCTGGCCGAGGCGGCCCGGCGGATGCAGTCGGGCTCCCTGGAGCGGGCGCTGCCCGGGCTGGCCCAGGTGGTGGCCGACGGCACCGGGGCCGCGCGGGTGGCGGTGTGGCTGGCGGTGGGGGACCGCCTGGTGGAGGTCGCCCGGCACCCGCCGGAGCCGGGCGCCGGGGAGGCCACGGTTCCCGACCTCGCCGCGCTGCTCGCCCGCCCGGACACCGACCACGTCGTCCCGGTCCTCGACGGGTCGGTGCTGCGCGCTGTGGTGGCGATCCACAAGCCGGGTGCGGTCACCGCCGAGGACCGCCGGCTCATGCAGGACGTCGCCAACGGGGCGGGGCTGCTGCTGCGGGTCGTCGCGCTCAACGCGGAGCTCGCCGAGCGGGTGCGGCGAGCGGCCGACCTGGCCGAGGAGCTGCAGGCGTCGCGGCGCCGGCTCGCCTCGGCCCGCGACTCCGAGCGGCGGCGGCTGGTCGCCGAGCTGGCCTACGCCACCGGGGACCGGCTGGAGGCCCTGCGGGCGGAGGTCGGCCGCGCCGTGACGGGGCTGGCCGGCCCCGGGCCCGACCCCGCGCCGGTGCGGGAGGCCCTGTCCCGCGCGCGGGTCCAGCTCGACGACCTGCTCGACCGGTTCCGCGCCGTGGCCCGCGGCGTCTACCCGGCCGTGCTGCGCGACCACGGACCGGCCGCGGCCCTCGACGAGGTGGTCGCCGACCTGCCCCGGCCGGTCCGGCTCACCGGCGGGCTGGGGGAGCGGCTGCCGTGGGAGCTGGAGTCGGGCATCTACTACCTCACCGCCTCCGCGGTCCGGGCGCTGGCCGGCCGGCCGGGGGAGGGCACGGTGCTCGTCCGGCTGGACCACCCCGGCGGCCGGATCGTCGCGCACGTCGAGGACCCCGCCCCGCCGGTGTCCCCCGAGCGGCTGGGCGCCCTGCTGGCCGACGACGCCGACCGTCTCGCCGCGCTGGGCGGGGGGATGGACGTCGGCACGGCACCCCCGCCGGGCGGGGACCCCGACGCCCCGGTGCCCCTGGTCGTGCGCGCCTGGCTGCCCGACCGCGTCGAGCCGGTCGTGGTGGACACCACCGGGACGGAGGTCGCGCTCCGGTGACCCGGGGGCGCCCGGAGCGGCGCGCGCTCCTGGCCGGCCTGCTCTCCTGGGCGCTGGTCACGGTGGCGGTCGGCGGCGTCCACCTGCTGGTGCAGCTCGTCGCGGACCGGCTCGCCGGGGCCACGGCCGCGGCGGTCGCGGCCCCCGCCGCGGCCGCGGCCGTCGCCCTGCCCGCCTACGCGGCCGCACGGCGGGTCACCGGCCGGCGCGCCGGTGCCGACCGACCGGCCGGCTACCAGGTGCTCGCCCAGCTGGCCGCCCTGCCCCGGCCGACCCGCGACGTCCCCGACCTCGCCCGCGTGGCCGAGGCCGTGGGCTCGGGGCTGGGGGCGGGCGTGTGCGTACTGACCGTCCGGCGGCCCGGCCTGCGCGACCGGGTGCACACCTGGACCCGGCCCGGCGCCGACCCCGGCGAGCTGCGGTGGGAGGTCCTCGTCCGGCACGGCACCGAGGACGTCGGCACCCTCGCCGTCGACCGGGTGACGGTCGCCTCGACCGACGCCGAGCGCCGGCAGCTGCTGGAGGCGGTCGCGAGCAGTCTCGGGGTGTCCCTGCAGGCGGCACGGGCGGGCATCGAGCTGGAACGGCAGCTGCGGGCGGCGCTGGCGCACGCCACGGACATCGCGGCCGCCCGCCGCCGCGCCGTCGCCGAGTCCGACGGTGAGCGCCGCCGGATCGAGCGCGACCTGCACGACGGGGCCCAGCACCACCTGGTGTCCCTGAGCCTCGGGCTGGGGCTGGTGGAGCACGAGCTCGCCACCGGCCGGCTGGAGCAGGCGCGTACCGCCCTGGACCAGATCAGCGCGCGGATCGACACGGTCGAGGAGCTGCTGGCCCGGACCAGCACCGGCGTCACCTCACCGGTCCTCGCCGAGGCCGGGCTGGTCGCGGCCCTCGACGCCGACCTCGGCGCCGACGACCCGCCCGTCGCCCTGGACGCCCCGCGGGACCTGCGCTTCCCCCCGGAGGTCGACGCCGCGGTCTACTTCTGCTGCCTGGAGGCGGTGAACAACGCCCGCAAGCACGCACCCGGAGCCACCGTGCGGGTGCGGCTGTGGGTCGACGGGGCCCGGCTGCACTTCGCCGTCCAGGACGACGGTCCGGGCTGGGACCCCTCGGACGGCGCGGGGTCAGCGGGGCGGGGCATGCGCAACCTGGCGGCCCGCATCGCCGCGGTCGGCGGACGGGTCGACGTCCGGTCCGCTCCCGGCGCCGGCACCACGGTCGAGGGCTCCGTGTCCCTGCCCGCACCCCCGGCCACCCGGCCGCCGGGCGGCCCACCGGCGGCCTCCGGGCTGCTCGACGCCGTCCGCGCCGCCGTGCGCACCGCCCGGGAGGTGCACCGGGGCACCGCCCTGGCCGGGCGGCTGCAGTCCCTCGCCCGGCTCCTCGACGAGCCGCTCCGGATCGTCGTGGCCGGCCCGCCCGGCGCGCCGGTGCCGGCCGTGGCCGAGGCGCTCGCCGCCGGCGCACCACCCGGGGTGCGCTACACGCCCGCGGCCTCGCGGGACGACGCGGCCGACGCCGTCGTCCTCGTCCTCGGCGACCCCGGCCCGGAGGTCGGCGTCCGCCCCTCGTGGCTGCCCCGCACCGCCCGCCCCGCACAGACGGTCGGCGTGCACCTCGGGGACGGGCCCCTCCCCGCCGCGGCCCGGTGCTGCCAGACGGTGGTCGCGGTGCGGCCGCGCACCGGCACGCTGCTGGACGCCGCCGCCCTGGCGCGGCTGCGGGACGCGGTCGACAGCCGCCTGGTCGCCCGCGCCGACGTGCTCAAGGCCCGGACCGTGCTGTCGGCGCTGGAGACCGTCCTGGCCGGGGCGCCGTCGGGGCCGCTGGTCTACCAGCTGGAGGCGATCCGCTCCCGCGCCCACGAGCTGGCCGAGCTGGACCTCCTCGACGCGCTGTGCTCGGGGGAGGTCCGCGTCCCCGGTGACCGGCGCCGCGCCGCGGAGCGACTGCTCGGGGTGGACGGCGTGCCCGCGTGGGCCCGCCTGGGCTGCGACCCGGACGCGCTGCCGGCCGAGCTCGCCGCGGCGGCGACGGCGGAACTGGCCCGCTGGCGGGCCCTCGCCGCGCACCCGGCGTCGACGGCGGCGTCCCGCCACCTGGCCGACCACCTGGTGCGCACCTGCGAACGGCTGCTGTCGGCGACGGCCGCCCCGGCGGACCAGCCGACCGGGGGTTGTCCCCACCCGGGCACGGGGGCCGGACCCGACCGGTCGTAGGGGCTCCCCGGTCGCCCCCGAGGCGCCCACCGGACGACCCTCGCCATGACGCCGCACCGGTGTCGCCCCAGACAGCGAGGACGAGGCGCGAGATGACCCCCACGCGGCCGGACCGCACCGAGACAGCCGGGCCCGAGGCCGCCGCCCGGGAGCTGCTGGACCTGTGCACCAAGGGCGCGACCGTGCACCGCCGCCAGGACCTGGTCCAGTGGCTGACCACCGCGCGGCGGGCCCTGGGGACCGCCGGGCCGGGGTGGTCATCCTCCGGCGCCGTCCGGGACGCCGCCGCCGTCGCGTTGCACGCCTGCGACGAGCTCGAGCGCGACCTCCGCGCCCGCCGCGCGGACCTGCTCGACCCGGCCCTGCCCGCCCGGGCGCGCGCGCAGCTCGAGGAGGCCCGCGCCCGCTTCGAGGCCTTCGAGACGCCGGCCCAGGTGTGGCCCGCGGTCCTGGGCGAGGGCTTCGCCGCGCTGAGCTCCGACCTGGAGTTCGAGGCCCGCAGCGCGACCCGCGCCGTGCAGGCCGACGCCGACGCGAGCATCGAGGCGGGGGACCCCGCCCGGCACCGGGCGCAGCTGGAGGGCTGGCTGCGCGAGCGCCTGACCTTCGAGGCCGAGCGCATCCACCACCGGCTGCACACCGGCGCCCGCGCGATCGCCGCGCGGGTCGCCCGGGACCTGGGGCTGCGCCCGCACCCGACGCCGGCCCTCCCGGTGCTCCCGGCCGCGGAGCTCGTCGCCGGCCTGCACCCGCACACGCCCCCCGGCGGGGGCGCCCAGCCGCTGTCCACCCGGCTGCTCATGGTCGTCATGCCCGGGTACGCCGGGATCATGATGGCCTTCGTGCTCTCCCGGTTCCTCGGGCTGCACCTGCCGACGTGGGTCATCGTCCTCTGCGCCGTCCTCGGTGCCCTGGCCACCGGGGGCGCCGCGCTGACCGGGGACCGCCGGCGCCAGCTGGAGCGGCGCCGCAGCGACGCCCGCGCCCTGGTCCGTGCATTCGTCGACGACTACCAGCTCGCCCTCGGCAAACAGGTCCGCGACGCGATCCGGACCCTGCAGAGCGACCTGCGCACCAGCACGTCGACCGCGGTGAACGAGCGGGGCCGCGAGCTGGGTGACCGCCTCGACGCGGCCCGCTCGGCCGCCGCCGCGGCCGACCACAGGGCGGAGGAGCTCGCCGACGTCGACGCGGACCTGGGCTCGGTGACCGAGCTGCGCGACCGCGCCCGCCGCCTCCGCCACCCCCCGGCCGACCCGCCGCCGGGACGCCGCCTCACCCCGGTGGCCTGAGACCCCGCGGCCGGCTCGGGCCGGCCCCGTCAAGGGCCGCTCCCGCGGCTCCTCCTGCAGACCCCGCCCGGCCCGTCGGACCCCCGGATCCGACGGGCCGGGCGCTGCCGTCACCGGCGGGGGAGGGGGCGTCCCCGGGCGTCGGCGGGGGGTGGACCCCACCCGGGAAACGGGGGCTCCGGACGCCGTTCCGGGGGGTCGGCTCGGTGTTCCGCCGGCTCGCCGATCGCCATTCTCTTTCTCAGGAAGAAGAACACGGGAAACCATTTCCCGGCCTCCCGAAGAGGAGAGAGAGAATGTCCGCTCCCATTCCGTGCCTGCGTCACACCGAGCGCAGGTGGCTGGCCTACTGCGGCGACTGCACCGCCTGGCACCTCGCCCGCCAGATCGCCGCCCGCGACGCCGCCGCCGGTGACCTCGCCCCGCGCGTCCCCGCCGTCCCGCGCCTGACCGTCGTGCCGGCCGCCGCCCCCGGTGCCGTCCCCGCGCTGACCGCCGTCGCCTGAGCCGCGGCCACCAGCCACCGGCCACTCGACGACCACCCCCGCAGACCGTCCACGACCGAGAGGAGGACCCCGTGGGCACCGTCCCCCCGCTGACGACGCGAGCCCTGGGCGTCGCCCGGTCGGTCCACGAGAGCGCGGTCACGGGCGTGCTGCAGCTGGTCAACCGCCGCCCCACCCGCAGCGGGCCCGCACCCCGGCACCTGGCCGCCACCCCGCACGCGCCCGCCGCCGGGCCCCGGGCGCCCGTCGTCCTCGTCCACGGCTTCGGCGGCAACGCCGCCACGTGGTCCCTCCTCGAGGGCTGGCTGGACGCCGCCGGCCTCGCCGTCTCCCACGCCACCTACAGCCCCTTCGCCCGGTGCGTGTCCGACGTCGCGCGGGCCCTGGTGCGCGACTGCCACGGCGCCATGGAGCAGGCGGGCACCGACCAGGTGCACCTCATCGGCTACAGCCTCGGCGGGGTCGTGGTCCGCTACGCCGTCCAGGAGCTGGGGCTGGAGCCGCACGTCCGGACCGCCGTCACCGTCGCCGCGCCGCACCGCGGCACCGTCGCCGCCCGGCTCGGCCGGGGCACCGTGGCCGCCGCACTGGCGCCCGGGTCCCGGATCCTGGAGGACCTGCGCCGCGGCGCCCGCACCAGCGGCGTCCGCTGGGTCTCCTACTACTCCGACCGCGACCTGCTCGTCCGGCCCCGCTCCTCCCGGCTGGAGGAGCGCGCCCTCGGCGCGACCAACGTCCTGGTCCCGGGCGTCGGGCACCTCGGGATCATCCGGTCGCCGCTGTTCCTCACCTCGGTCGTCCACCTGCTGCGCTCCGACGCACACCCCCGGCCGGCCGCTCCCGGGATCGCCGCGTGAGGCGCGCCCCCGCGGCGCGGGCCCGCGGCCCTCCCGCGCCGGCCGCCCGTGCCCCGCTCCCGCCGCCCCTCCCGCAAGGACCCACCCCCGACCCCGGACACGAGGTACCGCCATGCCCGCATACACGTCCAAGACCCAGGCCGTCGCCGTCTTCTCGCAGCTGTTCGAGATCATGCTGGAGGACGACGAGTTCGCCCGGCTGGTGCGCGACCAGGCCCTGTCGGTGCGGTTCGTCCACACCAGGCCCGACTTCGAGCTGGTGGTCGACGGCGACGGGGTGCGGGTCGACGCGCCGCCCGCGCCGACGTCGATGGTGATCAAGATGTCCTGCGACACCGCCGACGCCCTGTGGGCCGGCCGTCTGCTCATGCCCATCGCGGTCGCCACCGGCAGGATCCGGATCAAGGGCAGCGTGGCCACCGTCATCGAGTTCGTGCCGCTGCTGCGCCCGGCGTTCGACCGCTACCCGTCCCTGGCCGCGGCCGCCGGCGTCGCCTCCGCCGCCTGAGCGGCCCCCCACCGGCTCCCCGCGCGCCGCGCCACGCCCTTCCCGCGCGCCGCGCGACCGCCCACCCGCGCCGCCCCCACCCGCGCC